>JAUVXL010000138.1 GCA_030603595.1 Sedimentisphaerales bacterium
TGATAGATGCCTTTGGCGCCCCGCTGAACGTTGCAGCCGAGTATGTTGACCGTATCAGCAAGGGTGATATACCCAAGCAGATCACCGACGAGTACAAGGGCGACTTCAACGAGGTCAAGAACAACCTTAACCAGTGCTGTAGAGCAGTGACCCTGGTGCTCAAAGATGCCAACGGGATAATCAATGCGGCAGTAGAAGGCCAGCTTGACAAACGTGCCGACGCCGCTAAACATCAAGGCGGCTTTGGCGAATTGGTCGGCGGCGTCAATCAACTCCTCGATACAGTTGGCGCCCCGCTGAACGTTGCAGCCGAGTATGTTGACCGTATCAGCAAGGGTGATATACCCGAGCAGATCACCGACGAGTACAAGGGCGACTTCAACGAGGTCAAGAACAACCTTAACAAGTGTATTGATGCTCTCAAAGGGATCATTCTTGAAGATGGTGGTGTTGCACTGAATGCGGCCGCCCAAAAAGATCTTACCAAGCGGGTCGAACGAAACTATGACGGCGATTTCGATGTAATGAAGAAAAACATCAATAACATGCTTGATGGCTTTGATGAGGCGCTTAACCAGGTTGGTGAAGGTGTCGAGCAGGTCAACGTGGCGGGTGGGCAGATATCCGTTTCCTCACAGAGCCTTGCCGAAGGCGCCACTGAGCAGGCTGCCGGGCTGGAAGAGACATCCAGCAGTCTTGAAGAGATGGCTTCTATGACCAAGCAGAACGCCGACAATGCCCAGCAGGCCAATACGTTGTCGGATGAGGCCAAGAAAGCCGCTAATAACGGCAACGAGGCAATGGGCAGGATGAATGTTGCAGTCAATGAGATACAAAAATCTTCTGATGAGACATCGAAGATTATTAAGGTTATTGACGAGATTGCGTTCCAGACGAATCTGCTTGCCTTGAATGCTGCTGTTGAGGCCGCTCGTGCGGGCGAGGCGGGCAAGGGCTTTGCGGTCGTGGCCGAAGAGGTTCGCAACCTTGCAATGCGTTCTGCTGAGGCTGCTAAGAATACTTCAGCGATGATCGAAGAGTCGGTGAAGAATTGCAAGAACGGCGTTGATATTGCCGGTGAAGTGAACAAGGTTCTCGGGGAAATAGCCGAGAGCATCGCGAAGACAAGTGATCTTGTCGGCGAGATTGCAGCGGCCAGCCAGGAACAATCACAGGGCATCGACCAGGTCAATACCGCGGTAGCCCAAATGGATAAGGTTACGCAGCAAAACGCCGCCAATGCCGAGGAAAGCGCCAGCGCCTCTGAGGAGCTCAGTGCTCAGGCGGGATCACTGCAGGATATGGTGCAGGAGTTCGTTCTGAGCAACTCCAGCCGTCGTTCGGCATCAAGCCGCCATTTGAATGTCAAGGTTGACCACGATGCTGCGAAGAAGACTCGCGAGCCGGCGGCCAAGCATCACGGTTTGGGCGATTCGGATCAGACCTTTCACCATATAGCCAATGGTGGGTCGAAAAAGACAGGAGCCAAGGCTGAAGCGGAAAAGGCGATCCCACTGAATGAGGCCGGCAGTAACAGTAAGGATGACTTCAAAGAGTTCAATAGCTAATAAGGTCAGTAGAGTTTGATTTTTATATCCCAGGCGGGCCTCTTCCGACCCGCCTGGGATTATTGATAAGACGCCTTCTATGAAGATCATTCAAAATCCCGACGACAGCGATAGCTTGGGTGCGATTGTAAAACAACTCTTGAACGAGCCGATGGGCAAATAGACAATAAGCAACAAGAAAGTGAGGCGGATGTTATGGCTAAATCATTGATGATTGTAGATGACTCGGCGACGATGCGAAAAATCATAATGCGCACCGTGCGGATGTCGGGCTTGGAGTTCGACCGAACCGAAGAGGCCGGCAACGGCAATGAGGCCCTTGAGAAGCTGGGCGGCGGGCCTGTTGATATTATGCTATGTGATATCAATATGCCTGAAATGAGCGGAACGGAATTGGTAAAAGAGGTGCGCAAGCTCGACAGTTGTGCGGATATGAGAATCATAATGGTATCTACGGAGAGTTCGCAGGAGCTTATTGACGGTGTGGTCGCCGACGGGGCCAACGGCTATATAACCAAACCGTTCACGCCTGAGAAGTTCCAGGAAAAGTTGACGCCGTTTATGAATTAGCATAAAGATCGCCGGCGGGCGTACAAGATCTTAAGTCACTTAAGGAAAGGACCAAAAAGATGGTTGATGATATATGTATCAGCGATGTGCTTTTGGCGGGAGCTAAAGAAGTTTTTGAGACAATGATTTTTATGGACCTTGAGGAAGCTTCCGAGCCTGACCGGAAGATAGAAGACGATGCCATGTTGGGCTCAATTACCTTCAAGATTGACTTCGAGGGGAATATGCAGGGCTGCCTGACTATTTGCTGCAGCACGCCTTGCGCCAAGACTATTGCGACCAATATGCTTGGGATGGAGCCGGACGAAGAAATCAGCGAAGCGGAAATTCGCGATGCTCTCGGCGAAGTAACCAATATGGTTATGGGAAGCGTAAAAACACGGGTGCAGGATGAGGTCGGCAATCTTCAGGTTTCCATCCCCACAGTAGTCAGCGGTCGAGACCTTGAATACAGCCTGGGCGACGGAGCAAGCAAAATCTCGGTCATAGTCAGCCTTGGAGATGAGTACATTGCTGATATCTCATGGTTATGCAGAGAAGCCCATAAACTGAATCGAAAGCGAGAAGATAAGCAGGCTTGATAAATGGCAGCATCTCAAACAGAAATTGAGTCACAGGTCATAGAATTGTCGGCAGAGGCTTTCGATGCCTTTTGCGAAGACATCTCCGGTATGTTCGGCGTGGATATGGAGTGCGCACAGCAGGAAGTAACCTCCGAGACAGTCAAGAGTCTTAAAAAACGGTTCAAAAAACTTGTGGCGGTCAACTCTGTCAAAACCGAAGACGTTCTGAACGGAACTTTTCGATTAGTGTTCGACCAGGGCGGATTGCTCACTCTGAGCGGCGTGATAGTTATGCTCCCGGAGAATAGAATTCGGGAAGAGATAAAACGCGGCTCAGACAAAGATGTCGAGAAAATGAGCGATGCCATAGGGGAAGCAGGTAATCTCCTGATCGGTTCCTGGAACAGGGTCTTTCGCGAGGAATTAGAAGGCCACGGTCACTTTGTGCTGACCAGCACCTTTATCGGCAAGCCATGGGATCAGCCGGAGGAAACGATAGGCTTGGCCGGCGATGAAGAATTTATCTTTGTCCCCTACGAGATGACAATCGACCCCTACCCGGCTTTTAGCTGTGGGATAATTTTCCCAAAAACAATCTTTGACGGCACATCGGAATCCGATGCGGAGGATCCACCCTCTGCCGACCAAACCGACGCCGAAGAAGACACAGAAGAGAAGACGAAAGAAGAGGCAAAGGAGCAGTCCGAAGAGGAATCGAAGGATAAAGCTGAAGAGGAAGCCGGCGAACAAGCTGAAGACCGGATGGAAGAAGAGCCGGAAGCATCTGCTGAGCAGAATAGCGGTGATGTTCAGACAGATGAAAGTGCCGCAAAACAAGAACGCGAAGCGCCTGTTGAGGCAAAGAACGATGATGTTGACACAGAGACCTCCGGTGTTGCTGTTGAAGAAAAGCAAATGACAGCGGCCGAGAGTAAAGATCAGCCAGTTTCCGAGACTATTCAAAGAATGACCCAGTCGCCTGCCGGTCTTCCCGGAGAGCCCCCGCCAAGTATTCTTGCTATATGCGCAGAAGAAATTATGGACAAAGACGTTGTCTGGGGCAGTCCGGATGACAGCGTACAGCAGGCTCTTATGGAGATGCAGGAACACAATACAGGCTATATGATGATAGGCCGGGATGGAGTGCTGGAAGGTATTCTGTCGAATTCCAATATAACAGGAGCAATCAGTCCTTATCTGCGTCCTGCCTTTGCGAAGTGGCGTCGACCGCTGGATGACGCTACCCTTAACATAAGGGTCAAATGGATTATGAGCCGCCCCGTTCGCACCGTAAAACCCGAGACATCGCTTGTGACAATAATGGGGAATATGTGCCGGTTTGGCCAGCGAGCTTTCCCTGTCGTGGATGAACAGGGCAAAGTACGGGGCTTAGTCACAGTATTCGACATCTTCAAACTCCTGAGCAGCTTCACGAATATCTCCATGGTGGGCGAATCGCCGGAAGCACATCCATTGGCACAATTTGATTTAGGAGTCGGCGAGAAAGTGCAAGATGCAAAATAGCGATAAACTTACATCACTCATAGAGCAAGCGTCTTTAGCGGTAAACATGCTGAACCCGACAGATGTCTCGGATGTTGAGAGTCTGCAGGCAATCCTCGACGAAATCAACCACACTGTCGCTAAGATAAGCAGTGGTCCTGTTGAGTTACTCGAACAGGTCAGGGGTGCAAGTTCCGAGGCAACTGAGGCGCTGGCGAAAGTGCTCCGGCAGGAGGCCGAAGATTCCGCCCGGTCCATAGAGGTGGTCTCGGAGGTAGTCGGCAGTCTTCAAAACATGATTGACCAAATTGCGCAGACCGACGCCGGTGCTGATCCTGAGCATGAGGTAACAGGTGTGCCCACAACTGTTGAACCCGAACCGGATGAAGCTATTGTCATTCCGGAAGAAGATGTGCCCTTGGTATTAGACTTTATTGCCGAGGGCCGTGAGCATATTGAGTCTGCCGAAGCAGGATTGCTCGAGCTTGAGAGCAAGCCGGGTGATAGCGAGGTGATCAACCAGATATTTCGAGCGTTTCACACCATAAAGGGAATGGCTGGCTTCTTAAACCTCGCCGAAATAGGCTCGCTGGCGCATTCAGCAGAGAATCTGCTCGATCTTGCGCGTAAAGGCGAGCTGGCTCTCGCTGGTGCGAATACGAACGTTGTCTTCGAATCGATCGATATGTTGAAGAAGATGCTTGTCGGGCTGAAGGAATCGGTAGAGTCCGGCAAACCCGTACCTGCGCAGAAACCCCTGCCGCAATTGCTCGCAAAACTCAAAGCGTCCGCCGAAGGCCAGGCCATTGCCGATTCTCTCAGCATGCCACAAGCCCGGGAAAAGGACATAAAACTGGACGAGATTTTGGAAACACAATCCGACTCTCCAGCAAAGGACGTCTCAGCAAAAGCGAAGACCCATTCTGATGATGAAAAAATAAAGGTAAGCACCACCCGCCTCGACAATTTGATAAATATGGCGGGAGAACTGGTGATTGCCCAACTAATGGTTGCCGAAGAAGTAAACACAAATCTAACGGTCGAACACGAGTTGGGGCGCAAAGTCGCCCATCAGAGCAAAATCGTCCGCGAACTGCAGGAATTGTCGATGTCGATGCGGATGGTCCCAATCCAGGGTGTGTTCCAGAAAATGGCCAGATTGGTCCGTGACCTTTCACGCAAAGCGGGTAAGACAATAAACTTCGCTACATTGGGCGAGGAAACGGAACTCGACCGCAGCATAGTTGACAAAATCGCCGATCCCCTCGTACACATGGTGCGCAACTCCGTTGACCACGGCATTGAATCGCCCCAAGAACGGGCCAAAACAGGAAAGGGCCCGGCCGGGCAAATCAAACTGCGTGCATTCCACCAGGCCGGAGACATTGTTATTGAAATTGAGGATGACGGAAAAGGACTCGACAAAGAACGCATTCTCAAAAAGGCGGTCGATAATGGTGTTGTCAAAAAGGAGCAGGAACTAAACGACGAAGAAATATTCAAATTGATCTTCCATGCCGGCCTCTCGACGGCTCAGAAAGTGACGAATATCTCCGGACGAGGTGTCGGCATGGATGTCGTCAGGAAGAACATTGAATCGCTACGCGGCAAGGTTGACATCAGTTCAACCCCCGGCAAAGGCGCTATCTTTACCATCCGCCTGCCATTGACACTGGCAATAATCGACGGCCAGGTGGTTAAAGTAGGCGCCGATCGTTACATCATCCCGATAAACTCGATAGTACGCAGCCTCAGACCAACTGCCCGGCAACTCTCATCTGTGCAGAATCGAGGCGAAATGGCAATGGTTCGCGGAGAACTCCTGCCGTTGGTCCGGCTATATAGACTGTTTGACGCCGTGCCAACAACCGAGGACCCAACCGCATCGTCACTGGTTATAGTGGAAGAGAACGGCAGGAGATGCTGCCTGCTCGTGGACGAATTGCTGGGCCAGCAACAGGTAGTGATAAAGAGCTTGGGCGATGGATTAGGCACGGTAAAAGGCGTTTCCGGTGGAGCAATTATGGGTGATGGAAGAGTGAGCCTGATCCTCGATATTCCCAGAGTATATGAAGCACGTCCTCGCGGACAAGACCGGGAAGGAATTTTCCATATTAATCGATTCGCTCAGTACAAATCTGACAAGCTTTTTCCGAGAGGGACAACATTTTGAATTTCTGCGAAGCAGCTTTTTGCCGGGGCTGCTGGATCAAAAGCGAAAGAGCCGCAATTTCAGAATACGCGCCTGGAGCGCCGGCTGTTCATCCGGAGAAGAGCCATATTCGATAGGAGTCTTGTTCACCGGCCACTCGGAATCTTTGACCGGTATTGAACACAAATTCAACTACGTCCAGCCGACAATCTATATGAAACCGTAGGATTTAGATATGCTGAAGACAAGAACGATAGTGCACGTATCCGACGCAAAAGTCTCCAACGATCCGGACGATGTACTGACTACATATTCGTTAGGCTCGTGTATCGCCGTCTGCCTGTACGATCCGGCGACACATATCGGCGGGATGCTTCATTACCAACTCCCGGATTCAACGCAGGACCAGGAACGAGCAAAAACGAAGCCTCTTATGTTTGCCGATACCGGCATGAAAATCCTCGTTGAAAAACTGATGTCGATGGGGGCAAACAAAAAACGGATGCATATAAAAATCGCAGGCGGGGCGGCGATGGATACCGGGCCAAAGGGATTTGATATCGGAAAACGAAACCACCTGGCCATCAGAAAAATCCTCTGGAAGAACGGCATGTTTATTGATGCTGAGGACGTCGGCGGCAATTCGCCGCGCAATATGTATATGAATATGGCCGATGGCGCCGTCACAGTCAGGTCGGGTGGCCTTGAAAAAACGTTATAGTAAACCAATTGTTTGTAGCGAGATATACCATGGCTCTAAATATCCTAATCGTGGATGATTCGGCGCTGACGCGCAAAGCCATAAGAAGAGTCATCGACATGGTCGGCGTGGACACCGAGCAGGTCCTCGAGGCGGAAAACGGAAAAGAGGCGTTGGAGACGCTCGAGACAGAAAACGTGGACCTCGTGCTTGCGGATTTGAATATGCCCGTGATGGACGGCATGGAAATGATCTACCACATGAGAGGCAACGAGAGCACGAAGCACATTCCGGTCGTTATTGTCTCCACCGAGTCGAGTACAACGCGAATCGAACGCCTCCTCGCCGACGGTGCAAAGGACTACCTCCATAAGCCTTTCAAACCCGAGCAAGTCAGAGAGATAATAACACGTAATGTTGGAGTGTAAGACCAATGATAGAAACAGGCACAATTGTAACGCAGGCGCTATCCACAGCGCTCGAAACGATGGCCTTTCTAACGATTCTGCCCATCGACGAGGATATCCTTGCGCCCGAAGAGGCGATATTCGCCGAGATGAGCTTCACTGGACCAAAAAGTGGAACCGTTCAGATACTCGCCGGGTTGGATTTTGCCAAGATCCTCGCAGAGAACATAGGCGCCCTTGAGCAGGTTAAGGACGAAAACGCCTTCGATGCCCTGAAAGAGCTTGCCAACGTTATTTGTGGGCTGGTTCTCCCCGTGGTTGCATCTTCGCAAGCGGATGTCTTTGATGTTGCCGTCCCGGCAATAAAGAGCGGTGATGAGGCGCCAAGCTGGGACCAATTTGTTGACGACCGGGCAAGCTGTGTCTCCAACATCGAAGGATTTCTGGTCGCCGCCAGGCTGATCATCGAAGACTAAAGAATTGCTAAGGAGATACGCAGTGAAAACCAAAGATTTTTCAGGAATAAGGAATAACGGCCCGCTGCCCAGCCCTCAAGAAGTCGCCGCGCCCGGGGATATCGGGGACCTCTTGAACGACTATATAGAATCCACCGGTTCGATGCTCGAGGAACTTGAGCAGGCGACCTTAGCTTATGAAGGAGGCGATGACCGCGAGGAGAACGCTGCTGCTATCCAGCGAATTCTACATAAGATCAAGGGAGAATCGGGAATGGTGGGTATTGAGGATATAGGTCAGTTATGCCACGAGACTGAATTTGCCTTTGAGGAGCTTGGCGAAGATTTGCGCCCGGATATGCTGCTTAGATTTAAGGATTGGACCTGCGCTGCGATCAATCATCTGGCGGCGAGGGCTTCCTGCGGCCGCTGACCGAGCGCCTGTAAGTCAGGTCCAAACGCGCCGAAAAAGAGTTATGACCGTGTTTGTTAAATCAGGGAATACCGAACGCTCTTGCCAAAACACAAGAATACTTTTTAAGAGAAAGCAATATGCCGGCCGTTCTTAATACAAATGTCAAAGTTCTAATAGTCGATGACTCCGCTATCGTACGCAAAATACTCACCCGGCAATTGGGCCAGCACCACGGCGTGGAAGTCGTAGGCACCGCACCCGACCCTTACATCGCACGCGATAAAATAGTGGCGTTGGAGCCGGATGTCCTTACGCTGGACGTCGAAATGCCCAGAATGGACGGCATAACTTTCCTGCGAAAGCTCATGAAGCACCATCCAATGCCCGTTATCGTACTTAGCTCTCTAACACCCAAAGGCGGCAAAACAGCTATGGAAGCCCTTGCAGCAGGAGCGATAGAGGTTATGAGCAAACCCGGTCCTGCTTACAGCGTCGGCGATGCGTGCAAAGCTCTTGTTGAGAAAATAAAGGCGGCCTCAAGGGCTCGACTCGACAAGAACACCGCAGCCCAAAACACATCGGCGCCCAAGCAACTCCACATGGTTGAGACAACTAACAAACTTTTTGCCATTGGCGCTTCGACCGGCGGCGTACAGGCGTTGACACGCGTGCTGTCTGCTCTGCCTGCTAACGCACCGGGAACGTTGGTAGTCCAGCACATGCCCGCACATTTCACAACATCCTTTGCTGAGCGCCTCGATGGTGAGTGTGCGGTCAATGTCAGAGAAGCCGAGAATGGGGACCACGTTATCCCAGGCCGGGTCCTAATTGCTCCGGGCGGCTTGCACATGCTGCTGCAGAGATCCGGAGCCAATTATTACGTCACTGTAAAGGATGGTCCCCCGGTTTGTCGGCAAAAACCCAGTGTAGAGGTCATGTTTAACTCGGTTGCCAAATATGCAGCCGCCAATGCAGTCGGAGCCATTCTTACCGGTATGGGAAATGACGGCGCCGGCGGACTGTTGAATATGCGCCGGAGCGGTGCGCACACCATAGCGGAAGGCGAAACATCGTGTGTTGTCTTCGGCATGCCCAAGGAAGCCATAGACCGAGGTGCGGCGGAGAAAGTGGTTCCGCTATCCGATGTGGCCAAAACATTGATTAACTTCGCACGCCGATAAATGATCTACGAAAGGGAAATTGCTATGTTTGAAGCAAAAATAATCATGGAAACCCGCCTGATCACCGTTAATAGGCACACTCCGATATATGAAGCCATAAAAACCATGGTGGAAAATAATATTACCGGCCTGCCCGTTATCGACGATAATATGACCCTAAAAGGTATTATCACAGAAAAAGACGTTCTCAGCTTGTTATATAATATCGAGGACAATGCGGGCAAGGTTGAGGACTTTATGACAAAAGACATCGTCACTTTCGACCAGCAAGACAGTTTGATTGATATTGCCGAGAGTTTTATAAAAAACCATTTCCGAAGAGTCCCAATAGTGGCCCGGGGCAAACTGGTGGGGATTGTCAGCAGGAAGGACATCATCAAATATATCCTGAAGCTCAGACGTAAAGATAAGTCGCCGACGGAGAGCATACCCTAATATCGCCGGCGTAGGCTAATTCAAGGGTCTGAAAGCTCTCGGTCTCGGCGTATTTGAACTTATCGCTTTGATTCATCAGGCGATATATTTGTCCTGTTTTGCTCCGATAGATATTGACAAAACCGAATTATTGAAGTATTATACAATAGTGTACAGGTAGGCTGTGAAGGAACTTTTTTTCAAGAGGCCGAATATGAACCCTGGAGAAGACAGCCTTGTAAGGCAGTACAAATGGCACATCGTAATAATTTGCGCGGTATTGGCCGTCGTGGTTCTGCTAATGTTCTTCACCAACCTTCTCGAGCAGTCTGAGGACCGTACATTTCGTCAGTTCCTGCTAATGCTCGGTGCTTTGATGTCCCTGGTGGCGCTGCTGGCTATGCTCTCGCGCGTATTCAAAATACTCGATGCCCTCCGAGACAACAGCACCAAACTCGAAGGCCTCACCGGGACGCTCGAGAAGATCAGCACCGGCCTGGCCCAACTCAACCACAGCATGCGCGTGAGCGAGACGGCAAAGGTGATAGCATTTCGCGATGCGGACAAGCTGTCTCTGCGGCAGGCCGTCTTCGAGAAACTTCAGATGCAGGATTTCGACGGAGCCAAAGATATAATCAATGAGATTGCCCAGCGCCCGGAGTACAGTGATTTGGCCCGGGACTTGGGAGAGCAGGCCGAGAAGTACCGCACCGCGACGGCACAGGAGCGGACCAATCAGATGATCGCGCACATTGACAAGCTCATCGATGACTGTCAGTGGGTCAGGGCGAGCAGCCAGACTGAAGAACTGATCAAAGCCTCTCCCCACAGCGAACGCGCAAAGGCAATGCGGCAGAAGCTGCTCGACAAAAAGGAAGAACGCAAGAAGATTCTGCTTGCCGCCTGGGACGACGCCGTCCAGCAACACGAGACCGACCGCAGCCTCGAAATCCTCAAAGAACTCGACCACTACCTTACTCCCAACGAAGGCCTGGCTCTGCAGGAAGCGGCCAAGGACGTCTTCAAAGTGAAGCTGCACAACCTCGGGGAGCAGTTCTCCCTTTTAGTGACTGAAAAGCAGTGGAACAGCGCCCTTGGTATCGGCCAACAGATCGTCGAAGATTTCCCAAACAGCAAAATGGCCGAGGAAATCCGCACAAAAATGGACGTCCTCCGCCAAAACGTCCAGATGCAAAGCAGTTGAAATACCCTGCGAACCTCCCGGTGCCGCAATCCCAAGAATATCCCACTGCGCTCGGCGGCAAGGTATAGCATAAAGGGGGGAAAATATTTTCACTTTTTCTCATTTTTTTCTTGACATCTCCGTTGGGGGGGGGGTAATTTAGCTGTTGCACCTTGGATTTTTGGATATCTTGAGACGTTCATCTGATTTGGAATTCGGCCGGGCCGGTTTTTTCGACGGCGGGGTGTCTGCGAAGACGGTCGGCAAAGGTTCGCCGGGCACATTTCTGTGGACGAATAGGTCGTTTGTGGTTGAGAAGGCATTGATTTGGGAGGTATGAGCAATGCGCAGGAGAATACATTTCGCAGTAATCGTTTTTGCGCTAATATTGGGGATTGGCCTGGAGGGCGGAACTCTCGGTGAGGTGACGGGACAGTTCTCAGAGGCCGAGAAATTGGTCGGGAGCGGGGATTATGGGCAGGCGGAACTGATTTACAGGCAGATTATT
>JAUVXL010000070.1 GCA_030603595.1 Sedimentisphaerales bacterium
ATTGGATATTTCGTTTACAATTAAAACTGAGTTTCCCAAATTTTTCGGGCTTGCGAGCAAAAAAAGGCGAAAAAAAGAGGCCGAGCAAAGGGGCTCGGCCTATGTTTTGGGAAGATTATCCGGATAAACCCTATTTCTTTGCGCGTTTCAGTGCTTCGTCCAGTGGTCCGTAGCCTTGTTGCCATTCGTTTAGGCGTGAGATGTTTTTCTGTTTGGCGGTTTTTATGAAGTTGTCGTAGGCTGCCTGTGCGGAATCCGGCATGGGCCAGTCGGCGTTGGCGGTTTGCGCGGTCTTTCGCATTTCGTTCCAGCGCATTAGAAACGTGTAGATAACGGGCAGTTGGGCGACTTGCACTCGGAATTGCAGGTCGGGGTCGTTTTTGACTGCCTCTTCGGCGGCCTTTAGGTGGGTCCAGCCTTTGGTCAGCGTCTCGAACGAGAGGAATTTTGCCGTGTGTTCGGAGAAGCATCCGAGGTGGTCGCTGGCGGCCTCTACGGCATCGTGGGTGACGTTCAGATACGCCTTTATGTGCGGGGCGGCAGGGCCGTAGTAGCCGGCGATGAATTCGTCTATGAGCTTCCGCCCGTCCAGATTGGGGTTCCAGAGCAGTTTTGCCAGGACCCAGGCTCTCAGTTCCGCCATCTCTGCGCCGTTGGTCGTGTAGGCGCCCTGCTCGAAGATGCCTTTGACGTTGTGGTCGGCGAAGAATTTCACGTTGGGCCGGAGGACTCTGAGGTTTGGGTGGGGCATTATGTGGTGGCGGAAGTTTGTGGTGTAGTCCCAGATGTAGAGGCGGTCGGCGATTTTGGACCAGCCGACGATGTCGTCGCGGAATTTCTTGTTGCGTTCGTCGGCGAGCGGCCTGCTGAACGAGCACTCGATGCTGCAGAGGCGGACTATGACGTTGGGCCTCGGCTTGGTTAGCTTGGGCGGTTTGCGGGTGTACTGATAGGCGAGCGTGCTGATGGCGACATTGGGGAATTCCTTTTCAATATCGGCGGCGACCGAATTTACGAACCGGAGCATCAGGCCCGCTGGGCTTTCCTCGGCCTTTTCGATTGCGGCGCACTTGGGGCATTGGCAGTTGCCGTGCCAGTCGTTCTGGGAGACCGAGGCGATTGTCGCAGCAGGATTCTGGCGCAGGCGAATTCTGAGGTTCTTGACCAACTCCTTTCGCATTTCTTCGTTTGTCAGGCAGAGTTGGGCGTGGTCCGTTGTTCGCTTGCCTTTGATCAGGCTGAACCATTCGGGATGGTCCTTGAAGTAGGTCTGCGGCGGGATTAGCCAGTTGAACGTGTGGACGAATCCCTGGTAGATGTGCCTGCCGCCTCGTTTGGCGTCGAGGGCGGGCCGGTTGCCGTTGGATTTGTTGCGGACGGCCCAGTCGGGGTCGAAGGCGTCAAACCAGTAAGGCTCGCGATATTCGAGAACCGGAACGTAGCGGATGTTGAGCTTGGGGATGGTTATCGTCGGTTTTTTGGGTATTGTGCTCACCTTCGAGGACCACCATCTGCAGCCGAGTTGGTCTTCGAGGAAGGTATAGACGGCGTACAGCGTACCTCGCGGTTTGCCGCCAGCCAAAATCAGGTTGTTTCCGATTGTGCGGATGACTATACCGTCGGCGCCGAGGCCGTCGGTGATGAAGTCGAAGTCAGTCTGGTTTGCAGCTCCTGTACCGACGAGTATGTGGGCCAAGTTTTTGCTTGAAGCAACGGCGGCGGTTTCAAATTTGGCGCCGGTGATTTGAGTCAGAAAGCCGGATAGCTCCGCCGCCGCGTGGCGTTCGGATTCCGAGGCGTCCGCGGCGAGGACTATGACGGCTTGGGGCTTGGCATTGCGGGCAATCGTAAGGGCCGGGGCTTTAGATATGAACGGGCCGAGTACAATGGCCAGGAACACGAAGATTATCATTGGTTTTTGGCTGTTCATTTTGGTCTCCTGTGAATGATTTGCCGGTAATCGGCTCGCTGTCAGGTTCGACGGTTTTTGTCCCATTTTTGCGCGAGTTTTTCGAGGCGATTTATCACTTTTGCATGCTCTTTGAGATTGTAGAGGTTTATTTTTTCATCGGGGTCTTTCTTGAGGTTGTAGAGTGCGCCATCTTTATCTTCCGCGCGTTCGTCCATGAAGTATATTAGTTTCCATTCTTTTGTTCGGACCATTACTCGCCGCCCGCTTCGGTTCCGCAGTTCTTCGTACATCGAGCCGCTGTGGTCTATTTCGCAGAAGACTGCCTTGTTCCATTTTTTGGCCTTGCCGGTAATCAGGGGCATCAGGCTCCTGCCGGGGATATCTTTGGGGACATCAAGGCCGGTTAGGTCCATGAGGGTCGGGACGAAATCGATCATCTCGACCGGTTCGTCGATTACTTTACCTTTCCCCAGCAGGGCGGGACAGGTCAGGATGAACGGGACGCATACGTTTTGTTCGTAGAGGACGCGCTTTTTCCATAGGCCGTGCTCGCCTAACTGGAAGCCCTGGTCGGAATTGAAGGCGATGATCGTGTTGTCGAACTTGCCCGATTTCTTGAGTACCTCGACGAGCCTGCCGACCTGGGTATCGACCAGGGAGACCATTCCATAGTACGTACCGCGGCAGATGTCGATTTGCTCTTTCGTAAGGTCCAGTCCGCCGGCATATACGCGGAGCTGCTCGCGCTCGAAACGCGGCTTGCTCTTCAGCTCCTCTTCGGTGGGCAGGGGCAGGTCGATTGTGGCCGGGTCGATGAAGTACTCTTTCGGGATTCGGCAGGGAACGTGCGGAGCGTGGAACGATACGCGGAGGAAGAAGGGTTCGTCTTTGGCAGCCAATTCTTCGAGTGCTTTGACGCCAAGGTCTCCGAGCCGCCATGTTTGCGTATCTTCCGGGGCGTAGGGCACGATGCCTCCGATCATCCAGCGGTGGGTCTTTATGTTGACGGGCCGATAGTCGAAATCTTTGGCTTCGTCGAATTTCTTCTGGCCTTCAGGCCCTCTCGGCCTGGCGAGAAAATCCACCAGGGCAGAAGCATCCCCTTTTCTCAGCCAGTCCTTTCGATATGCGTGGATCTTGCCCACGTTGACCGGTGTGATGCCGACCTTTTTCCAGGTATTCAGCAGGTTGGGCAGGTCGGGCCTTGCGGTGTCCATGTACTTGCCGGGCACGGCGGGGGGCTTGCCCATTGCGGTTATGCCGAAAGTGTTGCAGTAGTGCCCGGTCTTCATGGATGTTCTGGACGGTACGCAGACGGGATTCTGGACGACCGCGGTGGCGAAGCGGACGCCTTTTTCGGCGAGCCGGTCGAGGTGGGGCGTCTTAGCCCATTTTTTGCCGTAGCATCCCACTGCGTCGGCCCGGCCGTCGTCCAACATGATCCATAATATATTGGGGCGTTGCGATTTCTTCGAAGCTATAGTTTTTGCAAGAGCGGCGGTGGTTCCCAGATAGGCCCCTATGCCTGTTCTGATGAAGTCCCTGCGATTCATGTTAGAGCCTTTCCACTAAAGTCTGAGCGAGCTTGTCATTGGTTTCTTTTGCGTATTGGCGCATATATGCGCGGTGTTTGCGGAGGGTGTCTTTGAAGGCGGGGTCGCCGACGAGATTTATCATTTCGCCGGGGTCGTTTTGCATGTCGATCAGCATTTCGGGTTGTTCGCCCTGGTCGAAGATGTAGTATTTGAAGCGGTCGGTGCGGATCATGCGTCCCTTTAGGTCTATGGAACTGCCGTCGGGCAGGCGGTCCTGGACGAAGTGGGTGGAACAGGCGACATAGGCTCTGCGTTTTCTTATCGGCTGAGCCTCGGCAATGGAGCGCAGGCTCAGGCCTTTGCAGCGGCTCGGCAGATCGGCTCGGGCGTAGTCGCAGACGGTGGCCATCAGGTCGGTTCCGTTGTTGACGAGGTAATCGGATGTGCCGGCTTTTGTTTTGCCTTTCCGGGCTATGATCAGGGGGATGCGGGCTGTCTCATCGTAGAACATGTTCTTTTGCGCCCAGCGGTGTGCTCCTATTCCGTCGCCGTGGTCGGATGTGAAAATGATTACGGTATTATTTTCGAGGTTGGCGTTGCGTAGTGCCGCGAGTATCTTGCCGAGTTCCTCATCGACCAGTTCGACCATTCTATAGTAGGCCCAGCGGTATTTTCGCCAGTCGTCGGCTTTCCACTTTTCGAGCGGTGCGAACATTCTCTGGTTTGTCTTGCCGCGTTTGGCTCGGAGTCTTGCCTGCCAGACGGCCTCGAGGGCGTCGGACTGATTCTTGGCTTTTTCGAGGTTCTTTGGAGTTGGAGGACAGTCTTCGATGGCTGGCGGATTTCCGACGTCGCCGTCGGGCAGGGGCTGGGAACGGCCGTATTGGCATATATTGTGCGGGTTCATAAAGGAGCAAACGAGCAGGAATGGCTTGGCGGCGTTTTGGTTTATGAATTCGACGGCTGGTGCGGCGATTTTCGGGTCGTTTCCTGAGCCTGAGAGGTGGGAAGTGGAATCAAAGCCTGTTTGATCGGGATTCTTTTTCGGGAATGGCAGATGCCATTTTCCGACGTAGCCCGTGACGTAGCCGGCCTTGCGGAGGACCATTCCCATATTGGGGAATTTGTTGCGGTCCAACTGTGGCTTTGTTGCGTTAATTTGTTTGCCGTGCTCGTGGGGATATCGGCCTGTGAAGATGGAGCTGCGGGAAGGGACGCAAAGCGGATTCGAGCAATAGGTGCGGGTGAAGCGCATACCGTTGGCGGCGATGCTGTCTATGTTGGGCGTATCGATGTATTCCGAGCCCATTGCGCAGCTCATGGCGTCGGCGAATTGCTGGTCGGTCATGACAAAGAGGATGTTGGGTCGCTTCGATTCAGCGGCGAGAAGACCGTTGCGAATCAATCCTGCGCCGGCGACGAAGGAAGTGCAGACCGTTTTGAGGAAACGTCTTCGGTTTATCTGGTTCATGGGATGACCCTATTCACAAAACGATGTCTAATTTTCTATAAACGCGATTTTCCAGGCGACTGTGCGGTTTTGTGGGCTGTCTATTGTGACGCGGATTTCGCGGGCGTTGTGCCTGATTTTTGTTTCGACGCCGGCCTTGCCGTCGGATTTGGCAAGGGTCGCCGAGTCAATCTTCCAGTTCTCATTTGGCGCGAAGATGCGGAGTTCGTAGGGATCGGAAGCCACGACTTTGGATTTGCCGGCGAGGGTGCGCGTCTTGTCGTTCCAGGTTTGCTCTATGATATCGACGATGCCCTGGGTGACGTGGCGGGATGTGCTTACCAATACCGGTCGGTCGAGCAGGGGTTTTAGAGCTATGATTCGGCAGGAACTTGGGGGCAGGTCGGTTTTCAGAGTGCCGGTGAACGGCTGGATGAATTCGTCGGCCCAATAGTCGAATCCGATGTAGGAACCTGTGGGGCTTTCGGGCAAATCGAGCTTGTCGAGGTCGAGGTTAATGGAAGTCGGCTCTTTGTCGCTCCAGTTGAACAGGCCCACGATGTCGATTCTTTGTTGGCCTTTGCCGGAGGTTAGCCGCCATATTTTGGCGGGGTCGTTCTCGAAAAGGTCGATTGGCCTGCTTGACAGGCCGTGGTTGGGGATTGAGCGTTTGAAGGCATCGAGCCTGTCGCCCGGCAGGCCCGGTAGCCATTCGCTGACCATATTGAGCTGCCCGGTTATTCCTATCCACCCGGCCCAGAGCTGAGCCTGCTGGATGGTCAGCGGGTCGCGCAGCATCAGGCAATCGGGATCGTTGTGCCAGACGCGGTTGTGGAAGAAGTACAGCCGAGAGCCCATGTGCGCGCCCCTTAGAATGCCGCCCCATCTTGCGCCCGTGTCGCTTCCGACGCGCATTCCGTCAACGAGGCCGACCGAGGCTCCAAGGGTCCTCATATTCTGAGCGATGTTGCAGCCGAGGATATAGACGTCTTTGCCGGCGGCCTTGCGGACGAGTTTGAGCCCATCGCGGTAGGCCTCGATGTTGGTCTTGGCCGGGTCGTGGAAGACGGCGTCACCGAGGCCGTCGGGCCTGTACGTGGGCTCTGGATAGAGTATCTTGGCTGCGAGTCCGGTCCAAAGCCCGTCGATTTTGATGTACTTATAGCCCCATTGCCGCGTCATCCTGCGAATTGCCTCATCGAGGAACTCGCGCGCCTCCGGGTGGGTCATGTCGAGGCAGTCGCCGGCCCAATGGACCGAATAGACCGAGCCGTCTTCTCTGTGGACGAACCAGTCCTGGTGGTCAGCGAAGATCGGGCGTTTGTGGTCCCAGCCGAAAGGTATGAACCAGATGCCCGCGGCCATGCCGGCGTCGGTGATATCCTCTGCGGTTGGCTTCATTCCGTTCGGGAAGGGGCCCTTTGGATTGTAGTCGGTGAAATCGCGTCCGCTGATTTGCCATTTGTCGTCGATTTGCAGGGTGTCGAACCCGAATTTTGTGAGGTTCTTTTCGCAGAATTCGGCTAATTCGGCCATGTGCTCTTCGTCAGAGGCGCCGCCGTGTGGTTTCGAGTACCAGGTGCAATAGCCGGACGGGACTTTGGGGAGCTTGATTTGGTGAGCCTTTGCGATTGTCTCGGCGTATGCTTCGAGGCCTGCTAAGCAATCGTCGAAGTATCCTATGACGAGTGTCTCGCCCTTGACGGTTTTGCCGGGCGGTACGAGGAGCTTGCCGTATTCGGCCCGCGCCTCAATAGTCACAAGATCGTCGTCTTTTTTCGAGCTAACAATCCCTGAAGCCCGGTCCTGAGTGAGCCATCCGCATACGACTCCGGCGGTAGTTTCAGAGTCCGCCAGGGCGAGGAACGTGTAGCTGGTTCTGTCGGCGTTGGCGGCTGTTAGCCCGTCGCAACCGAGCGCTCGGAGGTCCTTGGGCTCTTTGCCGAGGTCGATGGGCAGGGTGCCGGAGGCCAGCTTGTCGATTATAGCCGTTTTGTCCGTCGGATTGTGAATTGAAGCGGCGATACTGAGAAACGGGAGATTCTTGTACAGTGCGAGCGTGAATATTCGGCCGGATGGGAAACTGACGCTGATTGCTCTGCCGACGCCGAGGCTGTCTTTGATGTTGACGGAGCGAGCGGTGACGTTGCGGGCATCTGTTACTTCTTCCAAACGACCCTGTTTGATAAACAACTCTTTGCCTCGTTGTGCGGTGAAAGTAGCGGTCTTGGGGCTGTAGCGGATAGACAGGAGGCCATTTTCGATTGTTATGGCTTTGCCGGCATTGGCGGTTTGGGCGAGCGGGTTTGCCCGGGCCAGAGGCCCCTGGCCCAGAGACAAGACAACTGCTGCAATAAGAGCGAAGGTTCTCATTGAATCATTCCTCACTTAAGAATTCCTTATCTATGGCCGATAATATGTTAGAAAATAGTATAATGCTTTTCCTGGACAAGGGTTAGAGATAGTTAAGTTTTTTTGTGACAGGCTTTCATCGGCGACGATTTTTCGATAGCGGCCGTTGCGCGGTACAGTTCGTCGGATATGCCGTTTATTTACAAGCTCGGTGCGGCGGTGCTCGAAGGAAAGGCTATATTACTGCCCACCGGCGAACCAGAAGATCATCTCCACAGCAAACCGGAAAACCACCGCCTGGTAGAAAAAAACGGGGCACGGAGTATTGAGTACCTCTTGGTAGATAGTTACCCATATCAATAAATAAAAAGGGCTGTGAGCTAAATTGCTCACAGCCCTTTTTGTTGCTAATCAAATGTTCCGCAGACTATACTACGGACAATCGCCCAGCCACTGCTCGGTGAGGATCTTCAGATCCTTAAAGTCAACAGCACCGTCGCAGTTGAGGTCGGAGTCGTTGTAACCGCAAGCTGGGCCTGTCCAGAGCCATTCATCTACAAAATACGCATAGTCTATGAAGTTCACGATGCCATCGTTGTTGTAATCGGCACAGTCGTCGCAGAAATCCGGGTCGGTGAAGAGTATGAACGACATATCTTCGCTTATGCCGGTCTGGTCAAAGATTTCTTCCCAGAACCATTCGCCGGTTGCCGGGTCGTGGGAGCCTGCAACTGCATCGTCGTTGAACACGTGCTCATGATTGGTCCAGCCCCACATATAGGTCGGGTCCGTACCTTCTTTGTACACCGCCACTGCGCTGAACCAGTAAACACCATTTTCCTCTTCTTGATGGAACCAGGCGTCCTTTGGCAGGCGGACGGAATAACGGAAGACCGGCTCGCGACCATAGGGCTGGCCCGGTACTACGTCTTCAGGATGCTTATCGAAGCCAACGAGGACTTCATCAAAGTCATAAGCCTTGTGCTCCCAGACCTTCTCGCCGGGATGGCTGTAATCAGTGTCAACTCCGGCCGGCACATCGGTCCAAATAGTCAGGTGGAAGTAGCTCGGCTTGACAGGTTCCGGCATGGTGAGACACTCGCAGGCGGTGTAACGATAGCCTATGTACGAGCCCCACCAAACCGCCGCGGTCACCGGCT
Organism: Sedimentisphaerales bacterium; assembly: GCA_030603595.1. Classification (GTDB taxonomy): domain Bacteria; phylum Planctomycetota; class Phycisphaerae; order Sedimentisphaerales; family Anaerobacaceae; genus JAFGCD01. The sequence goes on from JAUVXL010000070.1 coordinate 8,410, forward strand.
GCATGGTCGTGCACTGCCAATCGTCCGCTACGAGACGCTGAATATCGACCCTCGGCTCTTTTGGCCCGCTTGTGATGGCGAAAGCCATATCGCTGTAACGGTCGTAGGGTATGGTCGGTGGCACTGCAGGCCATACTATGGTCTTCCAGATTCCGGGTATCGGGTCATATCGATCGGCGGCACCGCAAAGTATGGGTGTCTGGTTTCTGCCCGCTTCCTGCCAACGCCATATCGCGGGGTTCGCCACTTCAGCCGATTTTGCCGTGATGTCGAACCAGTACTTGTTGCCCTCGATCTGCGGGAACGGATCGAGAAGGTCGTACTCGTAGAGGTAAATCTTGCATCCTTCAATGTTGATCAAGCCGGTATCGATCTCGGATAACGAAGCAAACGGAACGTCCACTCCCCATATCTCGTGGCCCGGTAGACAGGCGACAGTTGGGTTTGTCTCGTGAATGCTCAGATGGAAGGCCTGAATGCCGCGTCCTCTCATCTCCTGTCCGAACGAATCGACTTCATAGTTGCCGTACCAGTACAGGTCGGTTACGTCGCCGCCTTCACAATCCCAGTCGTCGGCGAGAGTTATCGCCCCGTTGACCGAATCGTGGCAGTGCAGGCCCGGCCAGGCGGTATTGGGAAGCTGCTCCCACTTTGTTGGTGCGACTTCCGTCTCCCAGCCCATCGACTCCTCATCTTCGTAGTGCGGCCAGTGTCGCAGGCCGGTGAAGGGCTGTTCCCACTTGATGTAGTCCGGGTCGGTATCGAGCTCGAACGCCAGGTCGAAGCTCTCTCCGCACAGGGGATCCTCAATTGGTTCCCAAACACAGCCATCGAATAGGGTCTGAATTCTGTCCGGACTGAGCACATAGTCGTAGATACGGACGTCGTCAATCCTGCCATCGAAATATTCGTTATCTTCGGCCCCATTGACAGCTATCGTCACTTTTGAGGAAACTGGAGCATCGAAGCCCTGGCTTTGAGTTGTTGAACAATCAAATTGCCCGTTAATATACAGACTCATCAACCGGTTGGTCGAATCATAAGTACCAGTTAGCAGGTACCATTCATCACGATTCAGTACTCGGTCGGAGTTTTTGAAATCCCGTCCAACCCTAAAGTGAAATCCGCTTCCAGGGTGTAGGAAGATGGTAAACCAATTAGAACCTAGCCGATCGTAATCCACAACAGCTCTGTACTCATTGGAGACCGCTCTTGCATTTATCCAAGCTGATGCCGAGAAGGAATTCGGGGCAAAATTTAGCCCGGTTGTAGTATTTCCGGTTACAACATAATCCCCGGTACCGTCGAAATCCAGGCAACTGCCTTCCAGCGGATCGATCACCCAGGCCGTATCGCCTTGCAGGGTGCCGTGATTACCACCAGAACCTATGTCGGCAGTTGTAGTGCCTTGCCCCTCTTCGAAAGGCCAGTGGCTTACCGGATTGCCGGATAGACCGCCTGCCACCGGCACACGTCTGGTGGCATCGTCCATCCAACTCCAGGGCCGAGTCTTCCAGCCCCACGGATAAGCTACTTCAGCCTCGTTCGAATAGAGAGCTTGGATGCTGATCCAGAAAACGGTATCACCGACAATCCCGTCAGGATTCTGCTCGACGTAATTGTTCTGCCAGAAATACTCATTTGGTTCCAGATACAGCATGTACTGGTAGCAAACATCGGTAGGATGCATGTCGTGGAAGAAGTCCCTGCCGACTGTCTCAACCGACACACGGGCGGTGTCATCGACGTAGACGTTCCACAAACGCTCGCCCGGCTGGCTGAAATCAGAGACACCGCCCCCGGCAGGCACATTGCGCCAGAACGAAATATCCCAGGCAATAGGCTGCACGGGCGGGGCTAACCCTGCTTCTACCCACCCATAATGTGAACCCCACCAGTGTATAGAGGTTATCGGCATCCGCCCAAGGCAGCGGAAATCGTCCGCAACCATTGGCGAATAAATCTCATACGGCGGCGTCGTCTGCAGACGCCTCCAAGAAGGCTCATCCCAGCCGCAGTATGTCGGCGTTTGGCCGGGAATTGGGTCGATCTCGATCGGCGGCTGTGACCACTTCAAATGTGGAACAGGCGGCTTCGGCTCATAAGGCTCGTCAATAAGAACGACGTAGTCCTCAACTTCTCCGTTCGGCGCCGGTCCGTCGTAAGGAATCTGCGGGAACGTCGTAAAGCGTACTCGTACGTACGCTCGCGTGCCGGGTATCGCCCCGGTCGGGACCGGAACCAGGAACACATTGTTCCCGAGGACCGACATTACACTCTGAACGACGTAGTCGGTCGCTTCGGCCCAGCCTCCGTCGCCGTCGAAGTCGATCCACACGCTGATAAACGCGCCGGCGATTGAAGCGTCCACCGTTATCTGCGCCATCTGGCCAGGTATCAGCGGGGTGTCGAATGTGACACCGTCCTCGTCGTCGCCGTCGGCATCGGTATCGTCTCCGTCGGCAGCCGCGGTGGGCTGGCCGTCAGGATCCATATCGACCGTGGCGCCCATATACGTTCGCAGGTCGATGATGTGATTCGCTCCTATGCTGGCAGCAAGCGTCGGATAGGTCGGGTCGGGGGCGTCGCCCCAATCCTTGTCGGGCTCAGGGTCGGGCTCGCCGGTTATAACGAATGCGAGGTTTAGCGACGCAGGATGGTATGGATGTCCGTCCGGATAGATCAGTTCGGCCCAATAGATCAGTTCGGCCCATCCGCCGGTCGGCGAGCGGTAAACCGCATCGTCGTTCCAGCCGAGGTCGAGCATTGTTGTCTTCCAGCCAAACGTATATTCAGGCTCGAACCCCGCATCCGCAATGTCCTTGATTTCAAGCCAGTATATCGTGCCTTCATCCTGGTGGAAGGCCTCGTCTTCGTTAATGCAGATATTATACTGGTAGGCCTGCTGGTGATTGGCGGGAATATACAATCCCGTCCACGGATCATACCAGTCTTCCGGGCCGTCTTCCATCCGGCGGACTGAGTAAGTGCACGGCTCAAAGATCGCCGTCCACATCGGTTCGCCCGGCATGCTGTGGCGGTCCGCAGTGGCCGGAATGTCGGAGTAGAGGGTGACCTGGAACGTTAGACTGGCCGGTCCACCTGGGGGCAGACAATCGTCGGCAAAAGAGCCCCAGAAGTGGATATCAGTGATGTACCCGCTCTCGGAGCACTTGAAATCATCCGCCAGAGGAGTCCAGAACATATCCACATCGATGCCTGTTTCCTCGAGATCGGGTTCCTGAGGATGGTGCATCTTGTGGGGGTCGCCCGGATTCCAGTCGCACTCGTGCTGTACCGGCGCGGGTTTGACGTGAATCAAGTAGTCTTCGCTCTCTCCGTCGCTGAATTCGCCGTCTCCGGGCCAGTCGGTAAAGCCCATTCTGTTAGGCGTGATAGTGAACCTTGTCCAAACGTACCCGCGATTCGGGCCGATTATGAAGCTTTTTACTACAGTCATAGCTCCGGACAACGGCCCGCTGAAGCCGGCGGGAATGTGTTGGTCCACAAGGACGTGTTCCATGGCGACGGCACCACCCAAACAAGCCGGACATACGGACTGACCGCTCCACTCGCCGCTTTTGTTCCAGTCCACCAGGACATTGACGTATGCCTCTTGCTTTGTCCGGTTCTCCACGTGGATATCAATATCCTGGCCCCAAATGGCGGTGTTGCAGACTGTTCCGAGCGAGCCTGTCTGGCCGCTGCACGGCACTACGCTGGCCTTGCCGGTTGCGTCGTTTTGGATCGTGTAAGCCGGCGGCATGATAAGCCCTGCGTCGCCATCCGCGAAGCATTCATCCTGATCATACGTGTTGGGGTTGAACAATGGGCAGAATCCGGCATTTCCTTCGGCTTCCAAATCGACCAGAGGCCCGAAGAATAGCTGGCCTGAACTGAAGTGCTGAATCCAGCCTGCGATGGGGACGTTCATGCACGTCGGGAAGCTTCCCTGCTTGCAAGTGGACGGATATGCCAGCGCTCCTTCCGGTGCGTCGCCAAATTCCGACTCCCTCTTCTCCACGACACTGATCAGCGTTGCGGCGTGATTGGATATATCAACCACAGTGACGCGCACGAAATACTTGCCGGGATCAGGGATCGGAAAAGGAATCGGATCGGGATCGGGACCGGGATGCGGATCACCGCCGCCTCCGGGGTCCTCTTCCTTCGGGCAGATAATTATCATGTGCGAGAACGTGCCGGTGCTGCCCGATGCGCCCTCAAATCCTGTCAGTCTGCCGCTGGTGGGGTCCAAATCCCCGTAAGAGATCGTGCCTCCGTAGGGGTCCATCAAGTCAATTCGGATGGTCCCGTCGGCCTCCGGCGTGTTGTGAATCGAGTTCAGAGTCAGCGCATGGCCGCCGTCGCCGGGCCACTGGAGTCGCAGGAGTACATCCTGGCATCTCTCAAGCTCATCTCGTGCGGTATCCCAGTCAAAGTTGTCGAATGACCGCACGGTGTATCCGTCGCCGTGGTCGGCAATCCAGTTGCGAATGCCGGTTACCCATTCGGAGAAATACGTCCCTCTTCCTCCGTCGTTGCAGCCTTCATAGCCGGCTAAGGCGTCCGTTAAATCGTCTCCGCTAAGTCCGCCGGCGATCTCATCGTCGCCCTCGCCTTCAAAATACTTCAGGCACGCAGCCGTTGCCGTAGGCGCACAGTGATAGCCGCCGCCGTACTGGCGACCGTCTTTGAGCTGATCGAGCGGTGGAATTCCTTTTGCGAATTCCTCTTCTTTGGGTTCGACCTCAACAACGACGTATTGTATGTCGTTCGGATACCTGGGGTCGGGATTAACGTCCACCATTAGGGTGCCGTTTACCATTTCTGTTGTCACTTCGACCGCATCCGGAGGACTCGGATCGAACTCAATCTCATAGGTTATATCGAAGAAGCTATCGATATCATATACTCGGGCCCTGATCTGGACCGGTGGGCATTCAGGCTCTGTTGGCGGGATCTGCGCCGGGTCGAGATATCCGGCCCAGCCGTCTCCATCCTCGGGCGGGTCCGGATCATTCGGGATTGTCAGTTTGGGCTCGCTTCCATCATCGTCCGTACCGAACCAAGTCCACTCCTGACCATCCAGCGACCAGTAGAAATCCACTTTCATAATTTCGTCGCACGGGTCGGCAAGGACACGCACGGGGACCATTTTGCCTGGTCCAAACCAGCGGTGCCACGGCTCAGGATTCACCCATTCGGTCACCGTAATCGTCGGCGGCTCTTTGGCCTCGCCGGTGATGACAAAGGCCATATCGTGCATTTGCGGCATCATGGTGCCGGTCTCAACGGGTTGCCAAGGCTCACCGACGTCCGGATTCCTGGACCACATTGCAGGCGATCCCCAGATAGGTCCGGTAGGTCCGGGTGGCTCGTCTGCAGAGGTTTTCCAGCCGACCTTTGGCTGCGGAGGTTCGAGAACCCTGACGACCAGCCAGTAAATCTCGCCCTCTGTCTGCTCGAAGGGTTCTGGTATCTCTGTTATGTTGACCTGGTGGTAGGCAAAATGGTCATTGGGTCTTATTATACCCAGACTCGGACAAGCCCAGCCTTGCAGACCGGTGCCATAAGGAGCAATGAAATTCACCTGGCCGCCGCCGTCCCATGTCCATAGCCTCATACCGGGCTGGCCACCGCCGTCACTCCAAATGGATATATCCGCAATGAACATGTCTGGGTTGATGGGTTCATCGTATTCGACCGAGAACCAGATATGGATGTCCGTAATCTTACCGGACTCCGTGCACATGAAATCGTCGGCTATGTGCTGGTCAACTACGCAGATGTCCCATCCTTCCGGATCGGGCAGTTGGGGATAGTGCATCTTGTACGGGTCGCCGGGGCGCCAATCGGCCCGAACGGCGGGGACTGCGCTAATCAACACGAATAGCACAAGAACCCACAATAGTTTTGTGTTCACAGGTTTCATAATCGTGACCTCCAGAGAAAAGAGCCATTCCTTTTCAAATTGAAATACCACTTAGCCATAAATCATCCTGCGGCATGGGCCGCTAATATTGCATGTAGTTATGCGGTAGGCGCAGACAACCTGCCGGAGTATCGGAGACAACGTCCGATTAAAGAAAAGTAATAATGATGACAATTTAACACCATCGCAGCCACTCCTCAGTGTTCGGTGTGGTGTACTGCCCTTCAATCCCCGAGTATCCGATTATACAACGAAAGAGTCAAATAAAAAAGAAGAATTCTCAAAGAAAATAAGAAAACTCTCCGGAAAACAACCTCGGCTATTGGATACGGTAGTTCCCCTCCTTGGTTAGCCTGGATCGTAGCGGTGCTAAGTTGTGCTATATCAAGTAGATACGTTTAGAGTATCAAGCTAATACAATTACGTTCTTGCAGGTCAGGGCAGCATTCTCATTTTTTATAAATTTTGCTCGGGTCGTAAGTTTTTTGAGCGATGAATTCGAGCTCATTTTCGCTATTCTCCTTTACCGCCCGATAAAAGCACGATTGATACCCAACGTGGCATTGCCCCTGGTCAACGGTTACTTTGAGAATAAGGCAGTCCTGGTCGCAGTCCACCAGGATTTGCCGCACTTTCTGGATGTGTCCGCTTTGCTCGCCCTTTTTCCATAGTTTTTGGCGCGATCTGCTGAAATACGTTGCATACCCGTTTCTGATAGTCAAATCGAGTGCTTCGCGATTCATATATGCAACCATCAGGATCTGGCCTGTATCGGTGTCCTGAGCAATAGCCGCAATAAGCCCGTTTTCGTCAAAATTCGGGGTAAACTCCAGTCCCTCTTCGACAATTCTGCTTGCACCCACTCTAAGGCTCCTGAATCGTTATTCTTAGTTGCTTGCCAGCGCAGATTGTAACTGTTATTATCGACGAAAACAAGGTTTTGTTTAAGAGAAAGTTGACTCGGTGGCTGACGGCAAGGCTGACAGGAAGAAACGCGTATTGCTGGTGGTTCGTATCTCGGTGGTGGCTGTCGGCCTTGTATTAGCGGCGATTTGGGTCTTCAGCGAGCGGATATGGACAGATCTGAAGGGCGCTTTTGCGCGGATGGATTTGTGGGTTTTCGCTTGTGTTTTCGGGGTTTTTTGCCTAAGTCAGCTCATTGTAGGGCTGCGGTGGTGGCTGTTGCTGCGGACTCAGGGGATATTCATCAATTTCTGGGTGGCGGTGAGATTGTATTTCCTCGGCTGGTTCTATAACAACGTTATGCCGGGCTCTGTTGGCGGGGATTTGGTTAGGATATGGTACGTTACCAAGCATACGGAGAAGAAATTCGAGGCCGGCCTCAGCGTGTTCGTGGACAGGGTGATAGGCCTGCTCAGCACACTGATAATTGCGTGCTTCTTCTATTTTGCCTTCCTTCGGTCGGAGAAGATACCGTTTGTCGGGGCGGACAGCCCCGTCTTTCGGTATTGGTGGTTGGTTTTGTTGGTAGTCGCGGCCCTATTTGCAGGCCTTTCGGTGCATCGCCGGGGCCGGACGCTGATCAGGAGGCTTTGGACCGCTCTTCAAGGGATATTCGCCAAGCTGCTCAGTGCAGGCAGGCTCTACGGCAGAAAACCATTTACGATTCTTGAGGTTTTCGCCCTTACGGTTTGCCTGCAGATAACCACCATTACGGCATTCTGGTTCCTCGGATCGAATATCGGGATTGAAGTAGGCATAGAATACTATTATGTGTTCTTCACCCTGGTCTGGGTGATTGGAGCGATTCCCGTGAGTATCGCAGGGGCGGGCGTGGTCGAAGGCGCGCTCGTAGTGCTGTTCGTTAGTATTGCCGGTGTTGCCAAGGCCGATGCCATGGCTCTGGCTTTGCTCCAACGGCTGATCTGGCTGCTGGCCTCTCTACCGGGGGCGGTGATACATATAACAGGCACGCATTTGCCGAAAGACTTTTCTTCTTGACTGCAACAATTCGGTGAGGTAATCTACGCTGGTGGGAGGCAGGTTGGGCAAGTAAGCCTCCTGGAAAGTAAGAGAAGGGTGGTAGGCAACGACACGAAGGACTTGGCGTTAACAATATGCCCGTAACTGGACGTTTCAAAGGCTACTTTCTACGAGGAATGGCAGTATTGCTGCCTGCGGTGCTGACTATCTGGATATTTGTGTTAGCCTATACCTTTATCCAGCAGAATATCAGTGTCCACATAAATCGTGGTCTGGTCAGGCTCATAGTCCGTTTTCAGGGTGAAAACGGCATTCCTAAGGACGACCTTATCGAGATTCTGGTAACGGGATGGGCCGGTTCGATAGTTGGATTTGTCCTGGCGTTGGTTGCCGTCTGTCTGGTCGGAGCGATATTGGCCAGCGTCTTTGGCAGGGCTCTATGGCGGATGATCGAGAAATTCATATTGAATACACCGGTGCTAAGGAGGGTGTACCCCTATATCAAGCAGGTTACGGATTTTCTGCTGGCGCCTGAGCAGCAGAAGAGACTGTCATTCTCGAGGGTAGTTGCTATTGAGTACCCTCGAAAAGGTATATGGTCCTTGGGACTGGTTACAGGTTCCGGGCTCAAGAACGTAACCGAGAACCTGAAAAAGGAGTTTCTCACGGTGCTCGTGCCTACGTCGCCGACGCCGTTTACCGGTTTTGTGATAATGATTCCGAGAAAAAGCGCGATAGACCTGGATATGACCGTCGAAGAGGCGTTCAGGTTTTTGATCAGCGGAGGTGTTATAACGCCGGACAAGGCCAAGGAGATGCCCGTTTTTCCCAGTCCCGAGGTTGAGAGTGAGGATTAAACATGGATTTTGGTTTAGGAAGATAATTTAGGAGAATAGCTTTGCTTTTTACTATTACCGGCAAACACATAGATGTAACCGAAGCAATGAAACATCACGCTGAGGAGAAGACATCGAAGCTTCCGCGTTACTACGGCAGTATCAATCAGATCGAGGTCATAATCGACGGAGGCCGGGGCGGCAAGGTTAGTGTCGAGGTGATTGCCCGCGCCGAGCACGGCAAGGTCTTCGTGTGCAGTGAAGTCGGTGAAGACGCTTACGGCTGTATGGATGTGACGGTTCACAAGCTGGAGGGGCAGTTGCGACGAGCAAAGGGCAAGGAACGAGACAACAAGCATGCGGGGCCGGGTCCGGGCCCGGCGGAAATGACATAGTATTGCATTTGTGCTGTGAAGTGATTTTTCTTCTTTGGCCTTTGAGGCCGTAAGAGATGAATGTGGGCGATATGATGAAACTCTCGGACTTTATTTGTTTTGATGCGGTTGTGCCTCAATTGAGCAACTCCGACCGTGATGGCGTGATAGCTGAGCTTGTTTCGTCGCTCGATGAGGCCGGAAAACTTGGGAAAGGCAACAGTCAGAAGATCGCCAAGGGCGTGATCGGAAGAGAGCGGGAGGCCAGCACCGGCATAGGCAAAGGCGTAGCGGTGCCTCACGTTAAACATAAGGCGGTCAAGGATGTAGTCGCGACGGTCGGCCTTTGTGGAGCGGGTATTGACTTCTCGGCCCTGGACAAGCAGCCGGTTTATTCGGTGATACTTCTGATAAGTCCGGCCGATTATCCCGACAAGCATCTGCAGGCGATGGAGAAAATATTCCAGCATCTGCAGAAGGAGAAATTCCGCAAGTTCCTCAGGCAATGCCAGACGGCCGAGCAGGTTGAGGACCTTCTTACCGAGGCCGATGAGAATCTCTCGTTGTGAGTGGCCGGGGCGGATGTTGGAAGAGGCTGATGAGTTTGGAGTGCCAAGAAGGGGAACGATGCTTTGGATACGCCGGTTTGCGAAACCCAAGTCGAGATAAAAAACGCCGACGGGATGCACATGCGCCCGGCCATGCAGTTCGTTGACGTCGCAAACGCCTTTGACAGCACTGTCACGGTAAGCAGCGGAGAGACAGAGGTGGACGGAAAGAGCATTATGCAGATGAGCATGCTCGCCGCAACCGTCGGAACAAAGCTAAAAATCAAAGCCGAAGGCGAAGACGCCGAACAGCTAATAGACGCCCTAAGAGAACTCGTAGAGCAAAAAATGTTCGACGAGCCCCCGCCAAAATAATGAATCGCTGAATCAATCCTGGCCGATTTTCGTCTCCCGAAAGCCTCCTCGCCCTCATTACGCCCTCATCCGCCAACCCTACGGATTACCTCCCTTACACATCAACCATAATTGCCTATCCTATAAAGCCTCTCACAAGCCCAGGGGGGCAGTATACCCCCCCTTGCGGTGATCCTATGGGATTTAGGGCTCAGTGTCAACATTTTCCCCAACCACCGCGGCTCCTACGGAATTTTGAGCTGAGTGGCAGTTTTTTGCCAAGATTT
>JAUVXL010000243.1 GCA_030603595.1 Sedimentisphaerales bacterium
GAAAAGAGGCAGGCATAAAGTTTATCAATAGCGTCAAGCTCGCCAGCCACCTCGCAAATATCGGCGACAGCAAGACCCTCGTCATTCATCCGGCCAGCACGACCCATCAGCAGTTAAGCGAAGAAGAGCAGCTCGCCGCCGGAGTAACACCCGATTACGTCAGAATATCAGTAGGAACGGAACACATAGACGACATAATAGCAGACGTCCAACAGGCACTAAAGAAAAGTCAATAAACATTTAGCCCCCGGTTTCACCGGGGGTTTACGCAATACGCAATACGAGATACTAAAAATGTGGGACTATACGGACAAAGTAAGAGACCATTTCTTCAATCCGAGAAATGTCGGAGAAGTCGAGAACCCCGACGGCATCGGCGAGGTAGGCTCACTCGCCTGCGGCGACGCCCTCAAGCTAACCTTCAAACTCGACGAGGCCGGAAGGATTGCGGATGCGAAGTTCAAGACCTTCGGTTGCGCAAGCGCAATCGCGACATCGTCCGTCCTCACAGAGATCATAAAGGGCAAAACACTCGACGAAGCCCTAAATGTCACAAATAAGGACATCGCCGACTACCTCGGAGGTCTGCCCGAACAGAAAATGCACTGCTCGGTCATGGGCCAAGAGGCGCTCGAAGCCGCCATAGAAAACTACAAAGGCGGCGGCGCGACAAAGCACGAACTCGAAGGCGAAGTCGTCTGCACATGCTTCGGCGTCACAAACACCGAAATCGAAAGGGTAATCAGAGAAAACGACCTCGCAACCGTAGAAGACGTCACAAACTATTGCAAGGCAGGCGGCGGCTGCGGAGGATGCCACGGAGAAATCGAAAAGATCATCGAAAAGGTCCAGGGCGAAAAAGTAGCCGAGTCCCTCGCACCAAAACCCTCAAGGCCCGCAAAGTTGACAAACATCCAGAAAATACAACTAATCCAGCAGACAATAAACGAGCAAATACGCCCGGCCCTAAGAGCGGACGGCGGAAACATAGAACTCATCGACGTCGAAGGCGACAAAGTCATCGTCGCATTCAGAGGAATGTGCGCCCAATGCCAACTCGCAGAATTCACTATGAGAGACGTTGTGGAAGCAAGACTAAGAGAATTCGTCTCAGAAGACCTAACAGTAGAAGAACAAAAAGAACCCGACTAAATGGAGAAACCCGGGTGGCGGCCTCCCCCAAGGGGGGGGATGGCTCCGCCGAAACGACATCCGATATCCGAAAATAATCCGTGTCAAAAAAACACAGGGATAGAACCAAAAATGGAAACAATATATTTCGATAATAACGCCACAACAAAAGTTGCCGAAGAAGTCGCCGCGGAAATGCAGCCCCTCTTCTGCGAATTCTACGGTAACCCGTCAAGCATGCACACGTTCGGCGGACAAATCGGTCATAGAATCAAGAAGGCGCGCGACCGGGTCGCCTCTCTACTCGGATGCGATCCGACCGAGATAATCTTCACAAGCTGTGGCACTGAGTCGGACAACGCCGCAATAAAAGGCGCCCTCGCCGCCGTCCCCGACAAACGAAAAATCATCACCTCCCGCGTCGAGCACCCCGCCGTCCTCGCGGTTTGTCGCGACCTCGAAAACTCAGGCTATACCGTCGTTGAGATCGGAGTTGATAAGCAGGGCCGACTCGACCTCGCCCAGCTCGAAGGCCAAATCGACGACAACACCGCACTCGTTAGCATAATGTACGCCAACAACGAAACAGGCACGGTTTTCCCCGTCGAGAAAATCGCCCGAATGGCCGCCGACAAGGACGTCCTATTTCATACAGACGCCGTCCAGGCCGTCGGCAAAATCCCGCAGGATCTATCCGGAAGCCATATCGACCTTCTCAGCCTCTCAGGCCACAAGCTCCACGCTCCCAAGGGCGTCGGCGTCCTCTACGTCCGCAAGGGCACCCGCCTCTCATCCTTCATGCTCGGCGGCCACCAGGAAGCAGGCAGAAGGGCCGGCACGGAAAACGTGCCCGGCATCGTGGGCCTCGGCAAGGCCTGCGAACTCGCCGAACAGAACATCGAAGTGGAAAACACGCATGTAAAAGCCCTCCGCGACAAGCTCGAAAAGGCCATCCTCGAATCCTGCCCCGACTGCAGAATCAACGGCGACCCGGAAAACCGCCTGCCCAACACGACCAACATCAGCTTCGAGTTCATCGAAGGAGAAGCAATCCTGCTCATGCTCGACAAATACGGCATCTGCGCCAGCTCCGGCTCGGCCTGCACCTCCGGCTCGCTCGAACCATCCCACGTCCTAAGAGCAATGGGGGTCCCCTTCACCGCAGCACACGGATCGATAAGATTCAGCCTGAGCAGATACAACACACAAGAAGAAGTGGACCACGCAATAGAAAAAATGCCAAAAATAGTAAACCAACTACGAGCCCTTTCACCTTTCGTGACAAAGTAGGATGGTCTTCAGCCCATGCCGCCGTCCCTGCCCCGCAGCTTCCAAAGTTGGCCGACAAAACACGCCAACCAACTCGCCCCCAAAACGAGCAGCCATCCCCATACCCCCGGATCGGCAAGCTTCAATATCCCCGCCATAAACGGCACATAAACCACAAGTATCAAAAGCACTGTGCACAATCCAAGGGCCCCCCAGACATACGAATTGTTCGTGACGTCGTTCTTGAGCAGCTTCGTGCCTCGTGCCCGCATATTGAAAATGTGCCACAATTGTGCAAACGCAAGCGTAAGAAACGATACCGTTACCGCCTGCTCCTCGTTCATGCCGAGCATCTTAAAGGCCAGCCCAAAAGCCAGAAGAACGGAAAACGTGATCAATCCCCCATACCCGAAAATCGACAGCCAGCAGTCCTTCGGCATAATCGGTTCATCCGAAGGGCGTGGCTTGGAATGCATTATTTCCGGATCGCCCTTGCCGAAACCAAGCGCCAGCGCCGGGAAAACATCCGTAACCAGATTCAAAAACAGAATCTGCAGCGGCAGAATAGGCATCGGGGCATTAACAACCGACGCCGCAAACACGATCATCACCTCGCTGATATTGCACGAGAGCAGATAGACAACGAATTTGCGTATATTCTCGAAAATGATTCGCCCCTGCTCGACCGCAACCACAATCGTCGAGAAAGCATCGTCCTTGAGCACCATATCGGCCGCTTCCTGGGCCACCTGAGTGCCTCGCTGGCCCATCGCGATCCCGATGTCGGCCTTCTTCAAAGCCGGAGCGTCATTAACCCCGTCCCCCGTCATCGCCACAACCGCCCCGGCCCGCTGATGGACCGTAATAAGATCGAGCTTCTGCTTCGGGCTGACTCGGGCAAATACAGACGCCTGCTGATACCTCTCTCGATCGGCTGCGGACATCTCTTCGTATGTCTTGATGTCCTTGCCGATAATCACGTCATCCTGTTCGCTTTGAGTCAAACCGATCGACGATGCGATATTCGCAGCCGTCTTGGGATGGTCCCCCGTTATCATAACCGTCCTAATCCCCGCATTTCGACAGGCCGCTATCGCTTCGTGAACGTCCTCGCGCGCAGGGTCCTCCATGCAAGCCAGCCCCACAAACGCCAGCTCCGCATACGGATCGGATTCCAGCGACTCAACCTCTTTTATACCCAGCGCCAGAACGCGATATCCCTGAGAGGCCAACTCGCTGTTCTGCTCCAGCCAGAATGCCCTCCATTTATCGTTCATCTCCTCGCGACCGTTCTCCGTCGCCACCCACGCGGCGTCCTCGAGTACAGCTTCCGCCGCACCCTTCACAGCCACCCAGTAATTCTCGCCGGCCCGGTTGAATGTCGCCATCCTCCTCGTATCCGAGTCAAAAGCATCTTCATGTTCCTCGGGAAATTCCTTATTCAACTCTTCGTAATCGATCCCCGCTTTCCTCGCCGCCACCAGAAAAGCAACTTCCAGCGGATCGCCCACCCCCGCTGTCGAATCCTTCCTCGCATTGTCCAAAGATGCATTATTGCACAGCACCCCGACCTGCAGCGCCTTGATTAGCCTCTTGTTCTCTGTTGGAGTGATCTCTTGGCTGTCTATCGAGAACTCCGCCCGCCCTTGCTCGTCGATCCGCCCGATTTCGATCTGCTGGTCTGAGAGGATAATATCGGTAACGGTCATCTTATTCTCTGTCAACGTTCCCGTCTTGTCGGTGCATATAACGCTAACGCCCCCGAGCGTCTCAACAGCGGCGAGATGATTGACCATCGCATTTCGGCGGGCCATGCGTATCATCCCCCGAGCCAAAGCAAGCGTCGCAACAATCGGAAGCCCCTCCGGAATGGCCGCCACCGCCAACGCAATCGCAGTTTCAATCATCTGTATCGTGTCTTTGCCCCTCGCGATCCCCGTCCCGGCGATCACCGCAATGAGAACAAACGTAATCCATAGCAGTTTCCTGCCGAGCATATCAAGCCGCATCTCTAACGGTGTAACCTCGTCGTCGGCTTTCTGAACCAGGTCCGTGATCTTGCCCAATTCGGTCTCCATCCCCGTCGCCGTCACGACAGCTTCGCCCGATCCCCGCGTCACAGACGTCCCCTTGTAAAGCATATTCGTTCGGTCGCCCAGCGACGCGGATGCATCGATTCTTTGCACCTGCTTGCTCACAGGCAGCGATTCGCCGGTCAGAACCGATTCGTCGGCCTGCAGCTTGCCCGCGACTACAACACGCATATCCGCACTGACGATATCCCCGCCTTCGAGCACGACGATATCCCCGGGAACCAACAGCCTCGCCGCCACCTCCTTCACCCCTCCCCCGCGCCGGACCCGCGCAGTGACCCTCTCCATCCGGTGCAGAGCTTCCATAGAGCGGACGGCCTTCAATTCCATGAAAAAACCGATTGCCGTATTGATAGCGATCACGCCGGCGATTGCCAGCCCGTCCATCCACTCTTGAAATGCGCACGACAATATAGCCGCCACGGCAAGCAGAACAACGATCAGGCTCTTAACCTGATCGAACAGTATCTTCGCAATACTCTTCTTCCGGGCCTCGGCAAGCCGATTCGGCCCGTACTTCTTAAGAAGCGAACGGACTTGCCGCTTATCCAGACCCTTCTCGCGCACAACATCGTATCGCTCAAAAACATCCGCGCAGCCCCACGCCCATGGCCTCGCCATGCCCGCTGCGCCTTCTGATTCGGATTTTTCATATTCGCTCATAAAAACAACGCTCCTGCACGCTAAGATCCGGATGATGCCATAACACTCAATTCGCCCCGCAAAGCCCACTCCCGCCATACCCCCTCTTCATACGACACCTGTCCCGATGTCCTTTGTCGGGATACCACACACAAAACAAACTGCCGAAGGAGGGACTCGAACCCTCACGCCCTTGCGGGCACGGGATTTTGAATCCCGCGCGTCTGCCAATTCCGCCACTTCGGCCGATCTGGCCTGATTATTCACCATCTCCCAGCGATTGTCAACCCCCCCTGACCCGCAACAACAGGGCAATCGCATTAAAATTGTTGCGTAGGCGGCGTTGAATAGCTGATTATTGTGGATTTGATTTCAAATAAGCGTTTTCTGGCAAACGGTTTTCGCCCGATAACCCGCCAAAAATAAGCCGCCACGCAAAAATTGGCCGTGCGAGAGGAAAATCCTTGAACTTAAATGGGTTTTCCGTATAATAGTATATAGATGAAGGTGCTCATATTATTATGTGGATGAGGCGTGATCTGGCCACCAATACAGGAAGAGAG
>JAUVXL010000317.1 GCA_030603595.1 Sedimentisphaerales bacterium
TGTTTGTGCGATACATTTGCGACCTCCATGTGCAAGCATTTTGGGCGTATTTCTATAATTCCTTTTCACTTGCAATACTATAAGTCATATGTATCGCATTGTAAATACTAAACTTAAATTCTACACAGCAAGCCCTAATTACAGAGATCGATCTTTCCAAAGCGCCGGCGAACAAAGGCGGCCATATAGTGGATCGTCGGACGGATGTATATAAACTATGATCTAAGGAGAATGGAAGGTAAAGATGAATTCCTTGAACATTGCACGATTCACCACAGTTCGCCGAACAATATGTTCGCTTCTTCTAATCTGTATGTTATGGCATGTGCCCTCCGCATCGGCCGCTGAGAATTGGGAGCAGTACAAATGCGACTCTCGGCATTCCGGCAACGTGCCGGATAGAAGCGTAACTACGCCGCTCGAATTGCTCGGCGCGATACCCTTGACCGATGCAGTCTTTACATCGCCGGTCGTAAGCAATAATCGCATATACGTTGTCGATGGTTCCGGCGTGGCTGTGTGTATTGACGCCCAAACCCTGCGTCCCGTCTGGAAATACGAAACACCCGGCGGCAAGGCCAACTGCAACAACATCAGCTCGCCGCTAATTATGGGCGATTACCTTCACTTTGGAACGATGACCGGGGCCTACTATGTCCTCGACGCCGCCAAGGGAACACTCATCAAGGAGATACGCTGCGGCGATCCTATATTCAGCACCCCGGTCGCAACCGCGCAGCGCGTCTATTTCGCCACACTCGGGTCGCGCATTTACTGCCTCGAACCGGACGGGAAGATTTGCTGGACCTGGGATTTTGTTAAAGAGGTCTTAGGCTTCGACGGCGACCGGTGGAGCGATGATTGGCGCGAACACCGCGGGCGAGCAACCTGGCCCAGCCAGTTCTGCTGTTCGAGGAATCTTGCTTTCGATGGGAAAATGCTGGTCGTTCCAACGGGGGGGCTGGTGATCTGGCTGGAAAACCTCGGCGACAAAGCCGCGCTTCGAGGCAAGTATCTCGGCGGTCCTCGCGAAAGCCCTTCGACGTTGGCCCTGAGCATAGGCGAATCCGGCCGGGTATATCGACAATGGACGCGCCGCGACAACGGTGGTCGCGTCGAGATTCTCCGCCTTGCCGGCGATAAGATTGACACCGACTATGTGCGCGGCACCGAGACCAGCTATAAAGGCGCACACCTGATGAGCTTCAGCTCGGTTAGCATTCGCGGAGAGGATGTATATCGAACTCGTCCGCAGGAAGGCTTCGGCCTGTGCCGCCACCGACCCGGAAAGTCCACGCAATACCTGGGCGGATACCCGTCTATCGCGCCGCCCATACTGTTGCGAGATTCCGTGGTGCATGGCGGGCTTGACGGCGCGCTGTATATCGTACCGCTTTCGGGTGATGGCGAGGCATGGTCGTTCAAGACGCCTTTCGGCAAGGCGATCTCGGCCCCGGCGGCAGTGTGCGACGGACGCATCTATTTCGGCTGCGAAGACGGCTATTTATATATCCTCGGCCCCAAACCTAAAGCATTAGCTAAGCCAAAGTCCGATGACCTCGAATTATGGAAGATCCGAAGCCCGCTGTCCGGCAAGCGAAAGACGGCAAAGCACAATTGGTTCACCAGCTTCGGCAATTTCTCAAATACAAATCGAAACGATCAAGGCGTCAGACCGCCGTTCAAGATGAACTGGATTCGCAGATACGAGGGGACCGTCAAGCACTTTTCCGTCTGCGGCGGCGGGCGAATGTACACGCATACCGCCGAAGGACAGATTTTCGCCGTCGAGCAGGAAACAGGCCGCCTGCTCTGGCGACGCTATTTCCCCGGAGTCCACGTCTCGTTCACCTCGCCTCTTTACTATAAAGGCCGCCTATATCTCCCGCAGGCCGGGCTGAAAAAATCTGCTCTGCGATGCCTCCATGCCGCCACGGGAGACCTGCTCTGGGAGGCCCCCTTCACAGGCTCGCCAAGCTGGAACCGCCAGCAACCGCCCGTCATACACGGCGATTTGGTCATCTACCTGTTCAGCACCGGCAAATACACACCCGATAAATGGCTGTTCGAGCACCAGAGCACATTCGGCTTTCCCAAAGACCACAAGCCCCTCGTCCGCGCATGGAACAGGAAAACGGGCGAAGAGGTCTGGACCAGGGACTTCTCCGAATACGGTTCGGGCGGAGACGACGCGGGGCTGTGCCTAATGGACGGCAGGCTGTACTACTCCTGCTACTTCGGCAGCGCCGAGCCCCAGGGCCTGACCGCTGCAATGGACCCCGCAACAGGCAAGCCCTTCTGGACCACCACGAAACACGCCGTCCACGCAGGCTGCACAATCTCCGCACAGGATGGCCGCCTGTACTTAGGCGGTTACAACCCGGTCGAAGAAAAAACAAACCGCGTATGGTGCCTCGATGCGAAGGACGGCTCGTTAATCTGGAAGTCCGATCCCGTCCTCGGCGCCATTCACGTTATAACAATCGGCAGCGAATATCTCTTCACCCATGCCCAATACAGGCAAGGCTACCTAATAGACAAGACCAACGGCAAAATCCTCGCCGATCTGACCAAGAGCTATCGCTGCACGCGCTTCACCCTTTCCGAGCCTTACCTCTTCGCCGCCAACCTGAACATCCACGAATTCGCCAAAGGGGGCAAGCTAATCTACGCAGGCCCATCGATAGACGTATTGCAGTGCGTAGGCGGCTTCGTCTCCAACGGCAGGGTCTTCTATACCACCAACGGAGGCGGACTACAGGCATCGCTACTATACGGCGATCAGGCCGAACAATTCACCGACCCATGGAAAGAAAAATAAACGCATCGTTCAATTCCGGGTGGCAGCCTTCCCTAAGGGAGGGATGGTAAAGCCCCAAAAGAGGTGCATCCGGTCTTCTTATTATTCGGAAAAATTTGAATTATCCCCGTCCGCATGTTATCATATTGCCAAAGCAACTCGGCGGAATCTTACCTGCCTATAAGGCAGCGATGGGGATAACCCAAATCGACTCCCTCGCAGGCGACCACTTAGCCCCCATCCCGCCCGATGGGGGTCACCCAAAAATCGTCTCCACCGCAGGACGTCCTTACCCAAATACCACATCCGACATACGAAGTACAAAACAAAAAGCCCGAAGCGTAAGCGCCGGGGTATTAACCCGACAAAA
>JAUVXL010000071.1 GCA_030603595.1 Sedimentisphaerales bacterium
CCGTAATCGCGGTCTCAGTAAACGGCGGACGAGTCAGAGCCAGTATCGTATCAACCCGCCAATAGTGGACTGTATCCCCGGCAAGCGGACCGACGCTAACTGATGTGGTCCCCACGCGCACTTTCGTAGCAGTGCCGGCCTCGACCGCAGCCGAATCGGTACCGTAGTGCACATCGTAGCTGAGTGAGTATCCGGTCGGATCGACGTCGCCAAGGTTCCAGGTTAGAGTAGTATCGGTAGGAACCAATTCCTCACCCTCGGCGGGCGTCGGCCGCCACGCATGTTGGGGCATAACCGTAAAGCTCCAGACCGCTCCCGGCCAGATTGTCGTCCTGTCGTCGGCATCGACGCACCAGTAGTAAGTCATGCCGAGGACAAGGGGCGCCCTTGCATATTCCGCAATGGCCTCGTCGTCATATCCGACGACAAAGGCATCGGGATCAACGCCCGGCCAGGGCGGAACACTGCCCAAACAATGCGCCACATCGCGATCATTAACGTCATCAAAGTTGTCGCTGAAGTACGCCGTGTGACTGATCGCGCCCTGCCCGGGCGTATAATCAAGCAGCATATAGACGTTGTCCTCCCAGTAATCCGGATCTGCATCGCTGCCGTCAGCCGGAGTCGGGTTCAACGCTTGCTCGGACGACTCGGCCGAGAGCACCCCACACAAACAGAAAACCCCCAATACCGCCAAACCAAAAAGATTCTTTCGCGACTCCATTTTGTGCACCTCCATCAAAACAACACTGAAAACCGATGTTAATCCGTGTCAAAGAGCATCTGCATCGCTTAATTACAAACGTATTCTCAATTATAATACAACATCAGCTCAAATCAACCAAAAAACGCCAAGAAGCAACGATTTCTCGCCGGTCGTCAACCCGCCTGTGGTCCTTCCGAAGCCCCGTCCGCCGCCATCCAACTTTAGGCACTTTAGCTCACTTCAAGCCCCCATCGGAAATTGAAATAATGTGCTTTCGGGCGCCGACAATCTAACCACGGCATTTTCGGCTTTCATTGATTTGGCCCTTGCAATTGCGGGGCGGTTCTATTAGGCTTTTGTTGTGTTGATTGACAATAAGGTTTGGCTTTCTGTTAAGCCGGGCAGGTAATATACAGTTTACTTGTAAATAGGAGGCTAAAAATGGGATGTATTTCACGACGAACTTTTATGAAGGGTAGTCTGGCCGCGGGTGTCGGCCTGACGATGGCCAGTCCGTTCTCTCGCGTGCGGGGCGCCAACAACGATATTCGCGTGGCTGTAGTGGGCATTAACGGCCAAGGCGGATCGCACATCGGTAATTTCGACAAGATGGATGGAGTACGCCTGGCGGGCCTGTGCGATGTGGACAGAAACGTCTTGGAAAGACGCGCCAAGCCGTTCAAAGACCGCAACCAGAAGCTCGATACCCAACAGGATATCCGTAAACTGCTGGAGAACAAGAACATCGACGCGATATCCATCGCGACGACAAACCACTGGCACTCGCTGGCGACCATCTGGGCGTGCCAGGCCGGCAAGGATGTTTATGTTGAAAAGCCTTGCAGCCACAACATCTTCGAGGGCCGCAAGTGCGTCGAGGCCGCCGAGAAGTACAAGCGAATAGTCCAACACGGTACCCAGAGCAGAGCGAGCAGCAGTTGGGCCAGGCAGATTGCGGCTGTCAAGAGCGGCAAATACGGCAAGCTGGTGGTATCCAGGGCCTGGGCCTCCAAGAATGGAAGAGGCCGATGGGGCGTCGGCTTCAAGCCGGTTAAACAACCGCCCGAGAATCTGGACTTCAACATCTGGCTCGGCCCTGCCAAGGAGCAGCCTTACCATGAGAATATCGTGCATTACAACTGGCACTGGTTCTTCGATTTCGGAAATGGCGAGATTGGCAACCAGGGCGTGCATCAGATGGATATTGCGCGGTGGGCGATTCCCGGCGGGGTCCTGCCGACGAGTGTTATCAGTATGGGCGGACGATGGGTTCAATCCACCGAGGGGCATCCGCCGTTCACCGACCAGGCCAATACTCCGAATTGCCAGTTGACGGTGATGGACTTCGGCGGGCCGCTGCTTGTCTTCGAGGTTATCGGTTTGGTTGACGGCAAGGGCGTTGACGGCAAGAAGTATCCGAAGAAGGTCGGCAATGAGTTCTATATGGAGGGCGGCGTGATTAGGGGCGATAAGTTCTATCCGACCGGTTCGAATGAGAGCGAGAAGTTGGACGTCGATGTTGAAATGCCCCCCGGCAATATCTTCGAGAACTTTATTCATTGCGTGCGTAACCGCAAGCGCGATCAGCTTCATGCCGATATCCTCGAAGGGCATCTGTCGTCGGCATGCTGCCACCTTGGCAATGTCTCTTATCGGCTCGGCGAGCAGGTATCGGGTAAGACCGAACCGGATGTGCTGGGTAAGCATGAGCAGATCGCCGGATCGTGGGAGACGATCAAACGGACCGTGAAGGGCACTTTGGGCTATGACGTGGAGAAGAATACGTACTGCCTGGGCCCCAAGCTCCGGTTCGACCCGGAGAAAGAGCGGTTTGTAAACAGCCGAAGAGCCAATAGGCTGGCGACCCGGCGGTATCGCAGGCCGTTCGTTGTGCCGGAGAAGGTTTAATCCAAAATCCGAAGCACGAAATCCGAAACAATACCGAATATCCAAAAATACGAATTTTCAAAGCAAGAACGCTGATTATCGGCTAAGAACCGGTCGGGTTCTTTGGTAGTTCGAGTTTTGAATTGGTCCTGACCCTGTTTCTTCCTCAAGTTGGTGCAGTGTGCCCAGAAGCACTGGCGTCGGCTGAATGGAAGAGAACTGATAGCTGAGGTTATTGAAGGAATCAAGTTTGTAGATGGTATCAAGGAGATCGCCGCTTGAATCACGACCGGCCCAGTAGCGACGGATATAAGGAATATGGAATCGTCCCGCCTATTCATTTGTACACATGCGTGTTGCCATGCTCGCCGCGGTTGACCACCGCGGATGCAGCGGCTGGTTTGGTTGCGGCCGAACGCCGCTCTGAGCCCTCCGTGTCGCCTCAACCCAAAAACGGCCCAAAAAACCCTTGCCGCCCGCCCTTGATGTCTGTAACATAACACGTTTAAGGAAGATTAGAACCGAATCGCGTAAAGTGAGCTTTTTGGAGGCCTAAGACGTGGCTAATACCGGCGACATCCGTAATATCGTACTCTTGGGGCACGGCGGCAGTGGAAAGACATCGCTTGCAGAGGCATTTCTCCACTTGACAGGGGCAACAAACCGCCTGGGCAGCGTGGACGAGAAAACGAGCGTCTGCGACTTCTACGACGAAGAAAAAGAGCATCAGCACTCGATCCAATCCTCAATCGTCCATGTAAACCACGCCGGCAAGCTGATAAACATCATCGACACCCCCGGCTACCCCGACTTCATCGGGCCGGCCATAAAGGCCATCCCAGCGGCGGAAACCACTCTAATAGTAATTTCCGCGTCAGCGGGAATAGAGACCAACACCCGAAGAACATTCGAGTTGGCGACGAACGCCAACAAGGTCAGGATCATTGTGATAAACAAGATGGACGCCGACAACGTCGCATTCCCGGAGCTGGTAAAGAACATCCGGGAATCGTTCGGCTCGCAGTGCCGCTGCGCCAACCTTCCCGCGGCCGACAAAGCCTCAATAATCGACTGCATCGACAACGATTCCGGCGATTCACCGGTGATGGACGTCGCCCAGGCCCACACAGACCTGATCGAAAGCGTCATTGAGGCCGACGATGACTTGATGGAAGCCTACCTCGGCGGCGAAGAAATCACCTCGGAAAGAATCGCCTCGGTTTTTGTCGAGGCACTGAAAGCCGGAACGATCACCCCCATAGTATTCACCAACGCCCGCAGCGAAGTCGGCGTTGCAGAGTTGCTCGACATCGTTGCAAAATACACGCCCTCGCCCGCACAGGTCGATCCCGTCGAACTCAAAGGCGGCGAAGCGGCAATGAAGCTGAACGCCGAGGCCGCAGGCCCGCTCGCAGGGCTGGTCTTTCGTGTCGGATTCGACCCTCGTTCGAATATGAAGTTCTCCTCGATTAGAGTCTTCAGCGGAACAATAAAGTCCGACACCGCCCTGCACAGGAACACCGAGAAGAAATCCATCCGACCGGGCCACATCCTGAAAAGCCAGGGCGGCGAGACAACGGAAACCGATGCAGGTATAGCCGGCGACATCATCACGCTGGCGAAAGTGGAAGAACTCAAAACCGACGATCTGATCCACGATGGAAAGGCCGCAGGCGCGTTCGAGCTAATCCCTACTCCGGAACCGATGTTCTCGCTCGCACTGGAACCGGCGGCAAGGGGCGACGAGCAAAAAATAGGCACAGCCCTGGATAGGCTTTGCGAGGAAGACCCCTGCTTCAAGACGAGCCGGGACATGCAGACAAAGGAACTGGTCGCAAGCGGAATGGGCGACCTGCACCTGAGAATAATGCTGGAAAAAATGCACAATCGCTCCAACCTCTCGGTAACGACAAAAGAGCCGAAAATACCCTACCGGGAGACCATAACCGCCAAGGCCGAGGGCCACTACCGCCACAAGAAGCAAACAGGCGGGGCCGGCCAGTTCGGCGAGGTCTATTTAAGAGTGGAGCCTGGAGAGCGCAATAGCGACCCGCCCCTCGATTTCAGTTGGGATATATTCGGAGGCTCTATACCGGGCCAGTACGAACCGGCCGTCGCCAAAGGAATAAACGACGTTATGCAAACCGGCGTCATCGCAGGATTCCCTTTGCAGGATATTAAAGTCTCGATTTACGACGGCAAGCACCATCCGGTCGATTCGAAGGAAGTGGCCTTCCGAGCCGCGGGCAAGGGAGCATTCATCGATGCCCTGCGGAGTGCGAAGGCCGTGCTCCTCGAACCCATTGTGAATATGGAAGTGACAGTGCCGGCGGAAAACATGGGCGATATCGCGGGCGACCTCGCATCAAAGCGAGGCAGAGTCATCGGGCAGGACATGCTCGCGGGCAATTTCATCGTAATCAAGGCCCAGGTCCCCCTCGCCGAGATCAAGCAGTACAACAGCCAGCTTAAAAGCGTCACCGGCGGACGAGGAAGCTACTCGATGACGCTAAGCCACTACGAACTCGTTCCGCCAAACGTCCAGCAGCAAATAGTCGCAGCCCACACAAAACCCAAAGCAACAGAATAGTGCTCTGTTAAGATTAAAACTATGGGTGTCATTGCGAGCGAAGCGAAGCAATCTCACTCGTTCGAAACCCGGAGATTGCCACGGCCCGCCTTCGGCGGACCTCGCAATGACTATAGTAGGTTTGTTACGCCTCACAAATGGGTATTGACAAATGCCCATATCACTTGCCAGAAAATTTGGCCACACCCGATTATCAGGGGGTTGGGATGAGATGTTGACCGCGCGGGGCGGATGCGGTAAGATGCGGCCTATGCAAGAGTGTTGTGTGCTATGCATGATACGGCAATGTTGGTTCAATGGGAAGGAGCAGGTCATGAGTGATTTTGAATCGAATGGTATTAGTCGGCGTCGGGTTATGGGGGGCTTGTTGGGGGCTGCGGGAATTGCGGCGGTCGGGGCGAAGAGTGCTTCGGCGGCGCGGCGTGCGAGCCGGCCAGTGAAGGGCAAGCGGGTGCTGGTGGCGATCGGTGAATTCAGCGAGGGTATGGAGACTTACTACATGGTCTACCGCCTGATTGAAGAAGGTGCTGTGCCGGTTGTGGCGGCGGCAAAAGCCAAGCGGGTGCAGATGGTTGTGCACGACTTCGACCCGAAGTACACGAACTATACCGAGACCCTTGGGTACCAAATCGAGGCTCAAGTGGCGTACAAGGATGTGCAGCCGGGCGAGTATGACGGGTTACTGATTCCGGGAGGTCGCGGGCCGGAGGAGATTCGGCAGTATAAAGAGGCTCTTGAAATCACCGGCTACTTCATGGACAAGAAGCTGCCGCTTGGCGCGATGTGTCACGGTTCGCAGGTAGTATATGCGGCTCGGCCTATTAAGGGGCGTCGGATAGCTACGTATCATGGGATTCGTGCGGACGTGGAGCTGGCGGGCGGCGTGTTTGTCGATGAGCCGGCGGTGGTGGACGGGGTGCTGGTTACTTCCCGCGGCTGGCCGGACCTGCCCTATTTTATGCCGATGTTTTTGAAGGTGCTGGGCGGCGATGCTCGCAGTGGTAATTCGTAGAAATATCAATAACGGATTATTTGAGTTGCACCGTTACCTTTTGCCGTCTGCGAGTTTCTTTCGGAAGGCTTCGGACTCCCAGTTGTTTATGAAGTCTTCCTGTCGTTTGTTTAGGGTGAGGATTCCGCCCATTCGGGCTGCGTTTGTCCTGATAAAGATGGAATAGAGGACTATGTCGCGGACGGTCGGGGCCATTTTTTCCGTGCCTGCGGCGATGAGGCCGACGCCCTTAACGAGGAATGCTGCGGAATGCTTCTTGCCTGCGTCGATTTGCTTTTTTAGGCGTTTTGCGATTGCTTGGGCATCGCATTTTTCGACCCAGATTGCGGGGCCGCCGGCATAGACCAGTTCATCGGGGGTGAGGCAGCCGACGAGCATTTTCCTGGCATCTTCGAGGCGCATGAACTCTTCGATGGCGCCGTTGTAGTAATACCAGATCTTCGTTGTTCCACCGGTTCCTTGCGAATAGGCATTGTCGATGCAGGCTTTAGCGGCGTCGATCTTTTCTGGGCTTATCTTTTTTGTCTTGCCTTTCCTTGGCTGCTTTAGCTTGCTGTTGCACTGGTTTATCACTCTTTGCACGAGGCGTAAAGCTCCGGCGGCGCTACTGGTGGTGATGAAGAGGCCGTGCTTTTCGAGGAATAGAATCGCGGGGCTTTGGGTAAACTGCTTTTTGTATGCGTCGACGAGCCTGGCGATTCTCTTTGCGAGCATGTAGCCTGGGTCTGTATAGGGGACCCAGAGGGGTGGGAGCTTCTCGGCTTTGAAGAGCTTTTGCAGTTTGCTCCAGCCGTTCTTTGCATTTACATAGGCGCCGGCGGCGCTGGGGTGCAGATGGATCACGCATTTCTCCAGGCAGGCGTGCAGATGGGCCTCGACGGAGGGGCGAGCCTCGATCTTTACATTGTCGTCACATGCTTCGAGCAGTCTATCGACTACTTTCAACTCGCGTTTTTGCGGCTCCATCTGTGCAATTGCTTTGTCCTTTACAACAGATAGAGCTGTTTCGAGGCGCAGCCTTCGCCAGCCTATTTTCGCACTCATATCTTTCAGGGCCGTGCCGCTGGCCTTGATGTACATGTACTTGCCGTCGGCTGTTTTCACCGACGTATTTCCGCCCCCGCCCTGGACGAGGGTCGGGTCGGCGCCGGTATCTCTCGATATCTTGATCAAATCCGCAAGCGCTTGATTCATCTAAGGCTGTCCTTTCGTACTTCTGATAGTGTCCAAAAAACTAAGTAATCTAACCGTCCTCCGCTGGTATTTGTCCGGCGGTGCGTTTTACCTTGGCGTGGCGTCGGGCAGTCCTCCATCTACTGGGAGCGTAATTCCTGTTGTCGGCACTTGGCGTGTTGCGAAGAACAGGACTGCGTTGGCCACATGCCTGCCGGTAATCTGTATTTTCAGCAGATTCCTGTTGCGATAATACTCTGCCAGGCCTTTCTCGTCAAGTCCTCTTGCCTTCATTCTGTCGGGTCCGACCTCAGCCCATAGGCCGGACTTGTACTTGCCTTCGGAAAAGACGCCGTCGGGGGCGACCATATTGACCCTGATTTCGAATTCGGCCAGTTCGAGGCTCGCAATACGGCCCAACTGATGGCATGCGGCCTTGGTTGCGCTGTAGGCGCCGAACCCGGCGCCGGGGCTCGGAACGTTCTTCGTTGAAATAATAATAACATCGCCTCCGGTGGCCTGGAGGACGAAGTGGTGGGCGATTTCTCGCAGCGTCAGGAGCGTGCCTTCGATATTCACCTTCTCGAGCTTGCGGAATGCTTCGAGGTCCATCTCTTTTAGCCTGGAGACCATTGCTATTCCTGCGTTGACGACGACGATGTCGATTCCGCCCCAGGTTTGGATGATTTGGTTCAGACCGGCGATTAGCGATTGGGGATCGGTAACGTCGATTGCGACGCCGACGACGTGGTCGGTGGAGATTTGCTTGAGGTCCTCTGTGAAGGAATCGAGTTTTTCGCCTGGGAGGTCGCTTGCGGCGACTCGGCAGCCGTTTTCCAGAAGGCCCCGGCAGATTCCGCAGCCGATAGCCCCGGCGGCCCCCGTAACGAGGGCGACTTTGTTGCGAAGGGGCAATGCCACATCGTCTGGTTGCTCGACATATAATAGTCCCAGGCTGGCAAGGCAGACAACGGTCGGCTTGGCGCGGTGCTTGTTCGAATAGTCATCGAGGGCGTCGGTCAATTTCTTGCGAGCAGCGTCGGCCGAGCAGTCCCGATCCAGGCCATCGACAAATAACGGCGGCATATCACCTTTGGCCAGAGGTTCAGGATAATCGGTGGACTCGGCGTTCCGGGCGGATGCGGCGAAGTCTATCGCCTCGTCAGTCGTTAGCGATTTGAGAATAACCGGCGCGTAGGGGACATCGGGGTCGCCGGTGGCGTCGGCCAAGAGTCCGCGGATGATGGGTGTCAGCCCGGTCAGTTTGCTGGGTAGTCTTTTTTCACTCATTGTTTGCCTTCTTACTTGTAGGTTTTGGCTAACACCCAGCGGCTCCCAAAAAACTTGACTTCAAAATAAGGAACCCCAAGGGGGCTGTTCAAATAGATTCCTCGGCTGCACTTGGAATGCCAAAACGAGTAGCCATTTGCAGTCCTGCTGTTCTTCTGACGGTTGTTTAATCGACTTTATTTCTCTTCACCGCCCAGATAGTCCCGGTGAGGAAGTAGATAAGAGTTGGGACGATGAGTATTTGCTTGAACCATGCGAAGTTCTGCTCGTAATCCTCTCCGCCTGTCCTATAGACCCATAAGGGCAGTATCAGGCAGGCGGCGAGCGAGGCAATCGCAGCAATCGCGCAAATCCAGAGGACGGGATCGGCCTTCTTGGGCTTCTCGGCCCATTTAGGCAATTCAATGGGGGGCTCCGTCGGGTCATCGGCGGTCTGCTGTGAGTTTGAATCTTCGAGATCATCGGCAAACTTCTCGCGAGCGCCGGCCATTGAGGAGAAGATAATGTATAGAACGGCCGTTAATACCCAGACGGGAATGAACAGGAAGAACAGGTGCAGGAAACCGATTTTGGCGAGTGCGGCGGCGATTGTCTCAAGGCGCATCCAGTTGAGGAGGGCGACAAGGGGGCTGTCCAGTTGTATGAGGACCGCCACGAGCATCGCTATCCCCCAGCTTGCCAGGGCGGGCCAGCTTACCGCGAGTTTCTTCTTCGATACCCAGAACTGTGTGAATCCGAGTTTTGGGAATATCCAGTGCTCGACGAATACAATCGCGCCGACCGGCATAAGCAGCAACCCGTAGAGTCCTACGAAATCGAGCAGTTTTGTGAATACGAACGGCGAACAGGCAATGGCGGTTGTCACGGCTCCGGCGATTAGTGTGACGAGCCATCTCGGCCAGCCGGGAGTGACCGCCTGAAACGCCAGGCCGGCTCTATAAAGAGTCGGATTCGAGGTTGTCCAGCCGGCTATTACGACGGCGATGATTCCGGTGACTCCGAGCGCCTGATACGCCACGCCGCCGGCGTCGAGTTGGCCCATTGTGGTTTTCAAGATCAGCGCCGTCGTAGCGCCCATTATCCCGGCACATATCCACGCTAAATAATGCCCCAAGAACATCCCGAAGGCCGAATAGAGACCGTACGAAGCTCTCTTTGCATATCGCAGAAGCGCCATATCCGAGAGACCGCCGTGCATGGCGAGATTGCATATCCAGGCAAACGCCGCGACCCGCCAAAAGCTCACGCCCGCCTGTCCGTCCGGGTTTGTACCGGTCCAGACGGCCTGATTGGCAATCTTCCAAAAATCACTGCAACTGCCCATCTGACCGCCCAGCACCTCCTTCGCCAGTATTGGGAAGATCGCCACGGCGCCTGCGATGAACATCAAGAACATCCAGGGCGAGCAGACTTCCGCGAATTGGGCGAGTTTCTTGAAGCCGAGGATCGCCAAGGTCACCACCACAGCGCCGACGCAAATCACCACGAGAACAAACCTGATGTCCGTCGGTATCCAGCCTGTCTGTTCGGGTATTCCAAAAGGAATGCGGACTGCCGAAGCGGAGACGGTAATCATACATCCGGCCAGGATGCAGAACAGCACGGCGTTGAGGATGTTGTAGATGGTTGTTGTGACGGGCCCTGCTATCTTGCGAAGATACCAGTAGAGGGTCAATCGCGTGCGCACCGCTATCGGAGCGCAGACCAGCGTCCAGGTCAGCACGGCCATCAGATTGCCGAGCAGCAGGCCGACAAATATATTATACGCCGTGGCCCCCCAGGCTACGAACAAGGCGCCGATGACGAACTCGGTTCCGGCGACGTGCTCGCCTGCATAGATACCTGCAAAGTGCTTGCCGGAATGCAGCTTGTCTTGGGAGACGGGCTCTCGCTCGAATTCGTAGAGGGCATCTAATCCTTTTATAGCGGTGCTTTCGCTCTGGCCGGCCATACTTTTTCCTTTCAACTAAGTACCTGTAACAAACTGAATTTCCAGGGAAACGAGCGCTTCTGGATTCCCGCTCCCCGATCGGGGTCGAGGACAAGCTTCGCGGGAATGACAAATTTGAGGTTCTCTTTTTGGCGGGTCCTTCAAAAGATTATCCTCTCAGGCTCGTGACTTTTTGTTCATAGTCGGTTATCTCTTTTAGCCATTGCTGCTGAGGTGGGACGTTTTGTTTGGTGCAATAGAAATCCCAGACTGCTCCTGCGGGGAGGGTTTTGATTTCTTCGAGCATTGCCAGTCGTGTTGTGAATTCCGCCCGGTCCTCTGCATCTCTCAGGAGTTTGGTCGGCTCCAGCAGTGCGATCAATAGTGCCTTTATCATGCATCGCGTTCCTATTACCCATGCGGCGACGCGGTTGATGCTGGCGTCGAAGAAGTCGAGGCCGATATGTGTCCTGTCGAGATACCCTCCGCGGACCAGTTCGGCTGCGAGGGCCTTTAGCTCGTCGGAGAGGATGACTACGTGGTCGCTGTCCCAGCGGACGCCGCGACTGACATGCAAGAGTATCTCTTCGACGAACGTCATCACGGCGGATATTTTGTCGGAGACGACCTCGGTGGGATGGAAATGGCCGGTGTCGAGGCAGAGCAGGGTGTTGTTGGCGACGGCATAGCCCAAGTAGAACTCGTGCGAGCCGACGACGTAGCTCTCCGAGCCGATGCCGAAGAGCTTGCTCTCGACGGCGTCGAGCAGTTGGGTTTTGTCGATCTTCTCGGCGAACATCTCATCGAGGGATTTTTTCAGACGTTGCCGCGGGCCTTTGCGGTCGATGGGTATATCCTTGTAGCCGTCGGGGATCCACGTGTTCGTTACGCAGGGCGTGCCGAGGGCCTTTCCCATTGCGGCACCGATTTTTCTACAGGCGATGCCGTGTTTGACCCAGAATTTGCGGATGGCCTCGTCCGCATTCGATAGCGTAAATCCGCTCTCTGCCTTTGGGTGGGCGAAGAAGGTCCCGTTGAAGTCCATGCCCAGGCCGTTCGCCTTCGCCCAGTCGATCCAAGCGGCGAAATGCTTTGCCTCCAATTCGTCGCGTTCGACTTTGCGGTCTGTCTCGGCGTAGCTTGCGTGGAGGTTGAGCCGATGCTTGCCGGGTATCAAGCTCAATGCCTTCTCGACGTCGGCCCGCAGTTCGTCTGCTGTGCGGGCCTTGCCTGGATATGCGCCGGTAGCCATTATTCCGCCGCCGTCGAGGCCCTCTTCTTTGACCTCGAAACCTCCGACGTCGTCTCCCTGCCAGCAATGCAGTGAAATCGCAATGGTGCTCAGCCTCTCAATTGCAGCATCGCAGTCCACGTCGAGTTCTGCATAGCGGTCTTTCGCGGCCCGGTATGCGCTTTCAATCTTCTGCGAATCGCTCATCCTTGATCAATCTCCTTGCGAGTCAAGACCTGCGGTAAAACCGCAGGCTAAATATAAACGGTTTATTTGTTCTTCAACGCCTCTCTATCGGGCAGTTTTGGGAAGGGCACGTGCGGCTCGGTTTGATACCAGTATGCGACTGACGAGAGGTCGTCTTTGAGGGGCAGGTATCTTCCGCCGCTCTGCCAGCCGAGCGATTGCATCGTCACTCTGAGGTCTTGCTCGAATCTGATCGGGTCGGTAATGTGCCATCGGTAGAGGCCGAACCTCGGCTTCTCGCCCATGATGACCTGGGGCATGCCGGTATAGGCGGTATTGTATTCGAGGTATCCGCCGCCTTTTGGATTGTCGAAGCCGTAGGAGCCGCAGAAATAGTCTTCCGTGCCGGTGCCGCAGATCGTGGGGAACTTCTTGTCGCCGTCCATGAAGAACTTTATCTCGCCTTCGCCCCACCAGCCGGGACTATTCGAGCCCCAGATCATGTAGGTGCCGACGTACTGGCCCTTGCCCTTGATGCCTTCGACGATTGTGTAGTCTGTTTTGTCGGGCAGGGGATTGACGCGTCGGAACTGGGCGTGCAGATAGGCCATGTCCTTAGGAATGTCGGTGAGGGCGTAGTCCACCTGGTAGTACAGCGTCATGTCCTTGTCGGCGATATTTGTCATCGTCATCTTGCATTGCTTGCGGAAGGGCATTGCCCAATAGCAGTTGAAGCCGCTCTTGGGGTTGACGCAGACGGCCAACGAGTTGACCTTCGTATATTGGCCCATCCCACACGCAAAGAAGTCGCCTGCGGGGCACTCGACGGACGGCTCTTCTTCGCCGTCCCAGTAGATACGCAGGATGTTCATGCGATTATCGCCTGTGGGGGTCATCCATATATGCTGGATCACTCCGGGGCCTTCGATATCGGCCATCAGGAATGTGGTGCCCGCCTTGATCCTCACCGAGGGGGAGACCTTCCAGCCCTGGCCCAACTCGCGAGCGGCGTTTTGGCCGGTCCCTTCGGTGGCCATTCCTCCCTTGCCCTTTTCTCCGGTGAAGCTCTCCGGGCTGATCGAGCGCGTCTTAGCGTCGGACAATCGAGGCAGGCTGCCCATGTCCGTCGTCACGCCGTTGAAGCCGGACGTCTTGGCCCCTGCGTTACATCCGATTAGCAGGAGCGACGCCAATAGAGCTGCGCAGATTCCGCTAAGGGTGCAGCATTTGGCAGTGATTAGTTCTTTGTTCCATCTCATAATTTGGCTCCCTAAAAAAACGTTTCCTGTCAACCTTCATACATCGCCAGCAGGGCCTTTTCTGCGGCGTTTGTCCACAATCCATTTTTCAATTTCGCTCCGACTTCCGGGAGCTTTTCGTTCAACTGTTCCAGCCGGGTCAGTCCGAGTCCTTTGCAGGCCGGATAGACAATTATTTTACCGGCGATTCTCCTGTTTTCAACCGCTCTTATTCCTTCGACGGCGCCGTCGAGGCCGCTGACGGCGGCGACGCTAACATTTGTATCGAGCCGACCCGATTCGGTTTTCTCCAGCATTCGCTTCATGTCCTCGAGGGTCGAGCCGCTGGTCCCGATGAAGTAGAGGCGTTTTTCGATGTAGGCATCCAAATCAATCTCGCCGGATACGGTGGCCGGAATGCCCGCAAAGATGTTTATCAATCCGTTCTCTGCAGCGTCGTGGACCGATGCGGCGACCAGGGCCGGTATGGGCGCCATAATGGCGGCATAGTCGAACTTCTCGGAGGTCTCTTGTTTTGTCGGATTGAATGTTTCGTATTTCACGGCGTTCTTTTGGGCGAGGGGGGCTGCGATTCTGCTTAGGGTCTCGATGCGGTTGTCGTCCACATCGCTGGCATAAACGCTGACGCCATCGACGCCCTGGCAGATATTCCTTATGACGTGCATCATTCCCATCGGTCCGCCTGCTCCGATTACGTTTATCTTATCGCCGGGGCGAATTTCGTCGGTCGGGGGGATAATCTCCATCGATTCAGCCGGGTCGGAGCCGGTCGTGCCGATTATCCGAATTCCACCGTAGTGGACTCGGCCGACCATCGTGACAATCTTCCTGCCGAACCTGCCGCCGCACTGAACGACATTC
Organism: Sedimentisphaerales bacterium; assembly: GCA_030603595.1. Lineage (GTDB taxonomy): Bacteria > Planctomycetota > Phycisphaerae > Sedimentisphaerales > Anaerobacaceae > JAFGCD01. The sequence continues at coordinate 14,126 of JAUVXL010000071.1, forward strand.
AGTATCCCGTTGAGGGCGACCTTTCCAAGCAGCGTTTCGACGGTCTCGGCGTCCGAGCCGAAGTAAACAATGTCGTCAAAGCCGGCGTCTTTGAGAGATGAGATTTCGTTGACCTTCTCGATCTGAACCCCGAATTGGGCCGACGGCTGCGAATGCGAGATCCAAGTTATGCTGTCAGGCTTGCCGTATCGCTCGAACAGATGCGTAAGACCTTCCTCGGGAATCTCGGCATCCGAGGCCACGAGCGTCCGCCCGGCTTCTTTGATCCGGGTCCGCTCGGTCGAGACGTATGCATCTTCGACGCACGCCCAAGGCTCGATAAGGGCTATAGCCGAGCGTGAAAGCTCTTCGGAGACGGGCAGGAGCATAGACTCGCCCTCGGACGAGGTAATTACCCTCTTATCCATGAGGACGTATTCCTGCAACGCCCCCTCGAAGTTGTACCCGAAGGCCGCGTTGATAGTCGCGGTCTTAAGCCAGCGGTAATCGGTCTGGACCAAATAACGCTGCCCAACCTTAAAGTCCTCGATGCCTTCTCCAACCGCAGCGATTCTGACGACGGTCTCGTGCCCGGGGACGGTCGGGGCATCGTCGGGCACGTAGCTTGGGATTTCGGCGAGGACTTCCCGCTCGATCCCGGTGACCACCTCGCTCTTGCGGACATGGCCGGCGAACTGCTTGAGGAGCTTCAAATCCGAAAAGCAAAGGCCGACGGCCTCGACTTTCGCCAGAATCTGAAACGGGCCGGGCTCGAAGACCTCCTTCGATTCGTTCAAGACAAGCTCGTCAGGCCCGACCAACTGCACTGCACACTGAGTTTGGGGTATTGTCATATTTCGTATCTCGTATTTCGTATTGCGTTTAGCCGCCGCCGGCACGGCGGCGTATCTCGACATTCGATATTCTACATTCGTCTCTCGTCCCTACTGCGGGATGCGCTTCACGAATTTACTATCTCCAAGATTTCTCTCGACGTAGATCCTTCACTTAGCCCGCTGAGCTTATCTTCGTCTCGCGGGTCGAGGGAGGCGCCGAGGTTTCGGTAGAATTCGTTTTTATGCTCGACGTTCTCGAAGTTCTTCGCTGCCCAATCGCTTACGTATCCGAGGCCGCACTTCTGCTGGAGGACGGAATGGGCGTAAACGATATGGGCGCCCTTTAGGAATATGGGGGCCAGGGGCCTTAATTCATCGGTGCCGAAGTCGTCGACGAATTTCTGGCCTGGGCTGTTCATCTCGGTGCCCATTACGACGGGCAGGCCGAGCTTCTCGGCCAGTTCGACGACGGCGTATAGATTGGCGAGCTTTTCGTCTTTGGCGCCGGGGGTATAGTTGCGGTCGGGGATTACGTTTATCGCGGCGGCCCCGGTGCTCATGGAGACTTCGAGCAGTTCTTCGATATCTTTTTCGCCGTCGCTGGTTCCGTCCAGCCAGGTCAGAACAGGAATCCCGCCTGCTGCGGCTACGAATCGATTCATATCCGCCATAAGCGGGAAGGCGCCTTTGCCCGGCGGGACATAGCCGACTCCGCCGCGCTTCATGGTCTTTGCCCGAACCGCATCCAGGATGCCCCTGTTCTCCGGCAGCGAGGCAGGGTCTATTTCGACGCCCAGCTTTTGTGCCCAAAAGGCGCCCAACTCCTCAGTATCGTCGAAGAGATCCTTTGCCTTTCGTGCGTATGCAAGGCACATGTGGCGCTCGGTCGCATTGCCGGATGGCGTCAGGACGAGGACATCCCGCTCGTAATCCAGCTCGACGGGGCGAAGATGCTCGTTGACCCTGCCCATCAAGTCTCGATTCCTCTGCTGGGCCATCCTGCGAAGGGACTGGAGGAAATCGTCTGCCTGGCCTGTCAGGTTTGCCCGCGGGAAGCCGACTCCCATGTGGTACGTTATCCCCGGCTCTCCCGGGGAGGTCATCACGCGCGTGGCGAATTCCGGGACGAATACGCGGCTCTCAAGCCCGGCGCAACCTTTAAGGCCTAACAGCCGAGCAGCATCGAGAAACTCCTCCAGGGCATCGAGGACGTCGAAATCCGCCACTCCGGCGACGGCCAGGCCACGCTTGCGGGCAAGCCATGCAAATTTGCTCGGCGAATAGCCATACGTGTTATAGGAAAAGAATGTGTGGCAGTGAATATTGACGATGGCGCCGATCTGTGGCAAATCGATCTTGCCCAGTTCGGCCAGTTCGCAAAGCTCGGCGAGGGCGCGTTTTCGCTCAACGGCTTCAAAGCTGTCTAACTGACCTTCGAGTTCTTCAATAGTCAAAGCACTGTTCCTTTTCACTTGGTCGCGCGTCAAGTATGATTCTGTGAGTCAAACCTGCGGTAAAACCGCAGGCTAAATAGGCTGCCTCGCTTCGCTCCTGAGAAAATGGATGCCCCCTTTCACTTTTTGGTTTTTCGATATTGTTCTTCCCACACTGCGGCGTCCTGGGGCTGGTATTCTTTGAGTTCGAAGGATTTGCGGGCGATTTTTCTGGCGTCGCTCAGTGACTTAATTTGTCCTGTGGCGATTGCCTGCATGAGGATATTGCCGCTGGCGGTGGCCTCTATGGGGCCGGTGATGACTTTTTTGCCGAGTGCGTTGGCGGTGAACTGGCAGAGCAACTCGTTTTGTATGCCGCCGCCGACTATGTGGATGACGTCGATTTTGTTGCCTGTGGCGTCCTCGAGGTATTCCATAACGGTGCGGTATCTCAGGGCGAGGCTTTCCAATATGATCCTGATGATTTGGCCTTTGTCTTCGGTTGTCTGTTGCGCGGTTTTCGCCAAATGCTCGTTTATGCGTTTGGGCATATCGCCCGGTGCGAGAAAGGCGCTATCGTCCACAGTTAGACGGCCTGCGAATGGTTCCGCCTCTTTTGCCAAGTCGGTCAGTTCGTCGTAGGTCAGGTCCTCGCCTTCCCTCTGCCACTGCCTTCTGCATTCCTGCATTAGCCAGAGGCCCATTATGTTTTTGAGCAGGCGAATCGTGTTCTCAATGCCGCCCTCGTTCGTAAACTCGTACTCAAACGTCTTATCGCTGACGATTGCTTTTGGTATCTCGACACCCATCAGGCTCCACGTTCCCGACGAAAGATAGGCCCAGTTTCCCTCTGAGGCGGGGACGGCGGCGACGGCGGAGGCGGTGTCGTGGGCCCCGATAGCGATAACGGGAATAGGTCCGCAACCGAGTTCGACGCCGATCTTGGCGCCCAACTGACCGACGACAGTCCCCGGGGGCACGACCTTGGGCAGGATATTCATCGGCAGAGACAGGCCCTCCATAATCGCCTTCGACCACTTGCCGGTCTTCATATCCATAAACTGAGATGTGCTGGCCAGAGTGTATTCGGCGAATATCTTTCCGCACAGATAGTAGCCGACCAGGTCTCCGATGAAGACGAGGTCTTTGGCCTTGGCTAATGAGATCGAATTGGCCATGCGCATCGCGAGGAGTTGATAGAGACTGTTGAGCTGCATGAATTGTATGCCGCTGTTTTCGTAGATATCACGTTTGGGCATCAGCTCATAAGCCTTTTCGCGCATTCCGTTGGTCTGGTTGTCGCGATAGTGGTAAGGATTCTCGACCAACTCGCCTGCGGCGTCCAGCAGGCCGAAATCCACGCCCCAGCTATCGACTCCTATTCCCCATATCTGTGTGCGTGCGGCCTTTGCGGCCTTGGCTATCCCGGCCTTGATTTCGCTCATTAGCTTCTCGAAATCCCACTTCAGCGACCCATCCTCGTCTATGGGCCCGTTGGCGAAGCGATGAATCTCCTCTAAGATAAGCTTCTCGGCCGATACCGAGCCAATCATCACTCTGCCGCTCTCAGCGCCCAGGTCCACTGCGATATATTTCTTGACTTCGGCCATGGCACAAGTCCTCTAAAAAGCACTTTTCTATATAATTCCACGCTGACCAGACCCCCAAATGCCTCTCGGAATCCTCTGAAGGCGCCGGAAATACGCCTTTTTATCGCAAATCCCGCATCAATGCAATCGGAAAATTGCCCCTTTGCGGCGGGAAGGCGAGGAAAGACGGCGAGCGGGCGAGCGGGAAGAACGCGAAGTACTCAGGGATCGCGAGGATGTGCGAAGAGACTCCGAGCGATAGAGGAGAAGATTGGAGAACGAGAAGGGGCTCGGAAAAAAATCTCTGAAGTGAATCAACCTGGTGGCCTATGATAATTGCACAAACTTATATCGTCGCTTAAAAGGCAAGGACTTATAGCAATTTGTGGAAGTTGAACATAAGTCTAATTCCTGCAAATAGATACAACGTGTTTTCAATCATAGCAGGCCACGACGAAAACTTTGGGACGTTAATAATAAATGGCTCTCTGAAATAATTTGTGGGTAACAACAGAAGGAATCGCCCCGCCGAGGCGCGTCTGCGACTTCGGCGAAGCTGTTTTAGTCTTTTCAAACACCCCCCAGCCGAAGCCAGATATGGTAAAACGAAAGTGCGGAA
>JAUVXL010000034.1 GCA_030603595.1 Sedimentisphaerales bacterium
GGAGAGGGCTGGCGCCGCGAAGGAGATGCGGGATTATCCTATTGAGCCTGTGGCGTTTACGGAGGTAAAGCTAAGCGATGAATTCTGGGCGCCTCGGATCGAGACTAATCGGAAGGTTTCGATACCTTACGCGTTCGGCAAGTGCGAAGAGAACGGGAGGATGGATAATTTTGCGATAGCGGGCGGCCTGAAGGAGGGCGAGCACAGGGGCGGCTTTCCATTCGACGATACGGACCCTTATAAGATTCTCGAGGGCGCCTCATACGCGCTGAGCGTCCAGGCGGACCCGAAGCTCGATAAGTACCTCGACGATTTGATCGCTCTGATCGCTGCGGCACAGGAGGAGGACGGGTATCTGTTTACCTGCCGAACGAATAATGCGAAGAATCTGGTCAACTGGTACGGCAAGGAGCGGTGGGAGAAATTAGGCGGCAGTCACGAGCTGTACAATATGGGCCATCTTTACGAGGCGACCGTTGCGCACTACCAGGCGACGGGCAAGCGGACGCTGCTGGATGTTGCGGTCAAGAACGCGGATTTTCTTTGCACGGTTTTCGGGCCCGGCAAGCTCGAGAAGACCCCGGGACATCAGGTGATCGAGATGGGGTTGGCTAAGCTCTACCGCGCCACCGGGGACGAGAAGTATTTGAAATTAGCGAAGTTCTATCTCGATGCGCGTGGGCCGGGCGGCAATCCGTATAATCAGTCGCATCAAAGGCCGGTCGATCAGAAGGAGGCGGTCGGCCACGCGGTGCGGGCGTCGTATATGTACTGCGGGATGGCGGATGTCGCTGCTCTGACGGGCGATGAAAGTTATCTCAAGGCGGCCGAGCGAATATGGCGGAATGTAGTGGGCAAGAAGCTGTATCTTACCGGCGGGATCGGAGCGACGGGGTCGGGAGAGGCGTTCGGGAAGAACTACGAATTGCCCAACGAGACCGCTTATTGCGAGACGTGCGCGGCGATAGGGAACGTCATGTGGAACCACAGGATGTTTCTCGGCAGTGGTCAGGCGAAGTACATCGACGTTATGGAGAGGACGCTTTATAACGGGCTGATCTCGGGCGTGTCACTGGATGGAAAACTGTTCTTCTACCCCAATCCTCTGGCGTCCCATGGCCAGCACAAACGCAGCCCCTGGTTCGGCTGTGCTTGCTGTCCGGGGAATATGACTCGGTTTGTTGCTTCTGTTCCGGGATACGTCTATGCCAAGGCGGGCGATAAACTGTACGTTAATCTTTTCGTTGCCGGGAGCGGGACGGTCGATATGGGCGGCAATGCCGTCAAGATCAGGCAGGAGACACAGTATCCCTGGGACGGCAAGGTAAAACTGACTATCGAGCCGGAACATCCAGCGAAGTTCACAATTGCGGTTCGGACACCTGGATGGACGCAGAACAAGCCGGTACCGAGCGATTTGTATCGTTACGTAGAAGAACGCCGCCACATAATAAACCTCAAGTACAAAAATCATGAGCCCGAGGATAGCGTTAGCGTTCATCACCCTCTCAGCAGCGGAGACGGCTTCGCCTATATCGATCAAAGGTGGGAGAAAGGCGATGTTATCGAGTTGGATTTTCCGATGCCGGTTCGGCGGGTCGTTGCTCATGAGAATGTGGAGGCGAACCGGGGGCGGGTTGCTATCGAGCGGGGGCCGATTGTGTATTGTGCCGAGTGGCCGGACAATCCGGGCGGGGTTCACAATCTCGTTCTGACGGACAATGCCAAGCTCAAGGCCGAACATCGCAAGAACCTATTGGGCGGGGTGACGGTCGTGAGCGGTAAGGCGGTGGCGGTTAGTGACGGGGGAGAGGGCAAGCTCGCGAAGAAGGAGCAGGCTTTTACGGCGATTCCTTATTACGCCTGGGCGCATCGCGGACAGGGAGATATGGCCGTCTGGCTGGCGCGCGACGAGACGGTTGCGCAGCCTAAGACGAAACCCGGCACGATTCAGAACCCTTCGTTCGAGATGGCCGAGGGGGGCAATCCCGTCGGTTGGAGGAAATCAACTTATGGCGGCGCGGGCGAATTCAAATATGTCGATGACGGACGGACGGGCCCCCAGGGGGCAGGCAAGAAGTGCGTAATGCTCTCCTCGGAAAGCGGGGCGGATATCGGCTGGCTGACTTCCGTGACTGTTAAGCCTCGTTCGCAGTATAGGCTGAGCGCATGGATTAAGACGGAGAACGTCGAGAGCACGGGCGGCCGTCAAGCCAAGGGGGCGCTGCTGAACGTGCATAATATTCAGCCTTTGCAGACGAACGCGGTGACGGGGACGAAGGACTGGACTAAGGTCGAGATAGTGTTTAATTCCGGGACGAATTCTGTGGTGGAGATCAACTGCCTGTTCGGCGGGTGGGGATTGGCCAAGGGCAAGGCGTGGTACGACGACGTGAAGCTCGAATCGCTTTCGGCGAAGTCCTCTAAAATGTAGCTTGAGATCGATGCGGGCAAGACCAAGGAGGCGGCATCGCAGAAGCATTACTGGAAAAAAGATAAGGAGAATCGAAATGAGCCGAGCAAGTTCTGTTTGCATCGTTGTCCTGACGGTTTGGATTGGGGCGGGGAGTTGTTGTGGGGCGGCTGAGGGGCCGTCGAAAGCCGTAGTTACTGTTGACGTCGGCAAGAAGGGCAAGCCTATTTCGAAGTATATTTACGGGCAGTTCATCGAGCACCTCGGCCGATGTATCGACGGCGGGATATGGGCCGAGATGCTCGAAGACCGCAAGTTCTATTATCCCGTCGGTGTCGAGAAATCGCCGTGGGAAGCGTTCGGTGAAAGGGGCTCCGTGGTGATGCAAAAGGAGGATTCCTTCGTCGGCGACCAAACGCCGTGGATCGCAGTGGGCGGCGGCATCGCTCAGCATAATTTGGCCATACGAAAGGGCAAGGAGTACGTCGGCTACGTCTGGCTCAAACCCGCCGACGGCAAGACCACGGTGCGGGTCTCCCTTTGCTGGGGCGACAAGCCGGAGGAGCGCCAGAGCGAAGGCATCGCCTGCTCCGGCAACGACTACGTGAAATCGCCGCTGCATTTTCGGGCGGTGAGCGACACGGACCGCGCGACGCTGCGAATCGAGGTCATTGACCGCGGGGCGTGTTTCGTCGGGACGGCGTCGCTTATGCCTGCGGATAATGTCGAGGGTATGCGGGCCGATACGTTGGGGCTGCTGAAGGAGTTGAATTCGCCGATATATCGTTGGCCCGGCGGCAATTTCGTCAGCGGGTACGACTGGCGCGATGGGATAGGCGAGCGGGACAGGCGTCCACCGAGGCCGAGGCTGGCCTGGCCCGGTCAATTAGAGTCCAACGATTTCGGTATCGATGAGTTTATGACTTTTTGCCGGCTGCTGAACACCGAGCCTTATATAGCGGTCAACAGCGGATTCGGCGATGCGCACTCGGCAACCAAGGAAGTCGAATACGTTAACGCCCCGGCTGATACGGCTATGGGCAAGAAGCGGGCGGCCAACGGGCATCCGCAGCCTTACAACGTCAAGTGGTGGGGTATAGGCAATGAGATGTACGGCGACTGGCAGCTTGGTCACATGTCACTCGGCCACTACGTCCAGAAGCATAACCGCTTCGCAACAGCGATGCGAAAGGCCGATCCATCCATCAAAATCGTCGGCGTTGGGGATGCCGGGGCGTGGTCCGAGGGGATGCTCAAAAGCTGCGCAGGCTATATGGACCTGATCAGCGAGCACTTCTACTGCAACAGGGAAAAGGAAGTCCTTACCGAATACGTCTCTATGATACGTGATAACGTTCGCCGCAAAGTGAATGCGCACCGCGATTACCGCAGCCGGCTCGATTCGCTCAAGGGCAAGGACATCCGCATCGCCATCGACGAATGGAACTATTGGTACGGCCCGCGGCATTACAATATGAAGGATGCCATGGGCATCGCCGCCGGTCTGCACGAGATGTTTCGCAGCAGCGATATCGTATTTATGGCCAACTACGCGCAGACGGTCAATGTCATCGGGGCTATAAAAACAAGCAAGACGGCGGCGGCGTTCGATACTACGGGGCTGGTGCTGAAAATGTATCGGCAACATTTCGGCCAATTGCCGGTGGAGATAAGCGGCGCGAGTCTTCCTCTGGATATGGCTGCGGCCGTTAGCAGCGACGGCAAAATGCTGACAATCGGTATCGTTAATCCGACAAAGAACGAACTTGAGCTGCCGTTGGAGGTAAAAGGGGCGATGCTAACGACCGGCGGTGGGCGAAGATGGCATATAGGAGGTACGGATCCGATGGCCCACAACGAGCCGGGCAAAAGGGCGAGGATAAGGATTGAACAAACCGTCTTCGGCGACGGAGCGGTCAAGAGCTTGAAAATACCCGCCATCAGCGTTAGTCTCTATGAACTGCCGTTGGAGTGACCGCTTGCTAAGAATCGACGGCGGTTGTATAATGGCGATTGTAGATTGGACTCGGATACACATGGTTGTGAAATGAATCTGGATTCCCGCCTGCGCGGGAATGACATAGAAGGAGGTAGTCGAATATGGAATGTAAGAAAGAAGAGAACCTGGCCAATTGCGGCTGTACTTATCCGGGGTGCGACAAGAAGGGCATGTGCTGCGACTGCATAAGCTATCACTTGGCGAGCAGGCAGCTTCCCGGCTGCTGCTTCCCGCCCGACGTCGAAAAGACCTACGACCGCAGCTTCCAGGCATTCGCAAAGGCCTGGGGGCTTTAAGGCGTATATTTCACCGCCAAGAGCATCGAGAGCACAGAGTTTTTTCATGTAAGGACGTAGGGCGACTCCCTGTCTCGGCGATCTTTGCGGTTAATGAGAAAGGCCGAGCCTTAAGTCGGCTCGGCCTTGGTGGTTGCACTGTCATTTCCTGCGGTGGTTAGTTTTCGAGTTCCTTTAGTTCTTCCGCGGTGACGCCACATCGCAAAGAGGGCGTACTGCATCGCTTCGGTGAAGATTTCCCTATCTGCGGTCAGTTTCCAAAGCACAGACGTTAGAAACACCGAGTAGCGGGCTCTTGCCTTTTCAAATAGCTCTAATCGCTTGGAATGCTCCATTTAGCACTCTCCGGTTTTTCATAAACATTAATCATAAAACGTTAGATCGAACATGTTCGGTATTCATATAATAGTAACCGCGGTGCGCACGTTTCGTGCAAAAAAATCTCGCAAAAAATGTGTCGGAGGGATATTGCACGGGCGCAAACCGGCTTCTTGGGCTGTTAGGCTCGATCTTGAGCGAAAATCCTGGTATTGTGCGCTTACCTGCTGAAACTGGAGCTTTACATCGTGATATTGCAGCCTTACATTGTGAGGCTAAGACAGAAATCAGGATTAAACCGGCAATGCAAACACTTCCCCTTTTCGATGGCGTTTTACTCGATGCTCCTCCTACGGAGGGCATTAAGTATGCCGGTTCAAAACTGAAGCTGATTCCGCATATCCTTCAACTCGCCAGGCGTGTTGATGCCCGCACGGTGTTGGATGGGTTCTCCGGGACAACGCGTGTATCTCAAGCGCTGGCAAAGTCTGGATATGAAGTGCTTTGCAACGACCGTGCGGTCTTCTCAGAAGTATTCGGCGCCTGCTACCTCCTCAACCACAAGCGACCCGCCGAATACCAGGATTTGATAGACCATCTCAATGGCGTCTCTCCGGTTGACGGCTGGTTTACGGAGTATTATGGCGGCCAACCAAACGGAGGCTCTGCAGTCCAGCAAGATGGGCTGAAGAAACCGTGGCAAATTCACAATACACGAAAGCTTGATGCGATCCGTGAGGAGATAGAGACACTCGGGCTCGACCTTGTTGACAGAGCCGTGGCCCTCACCAGCCTCATACTGGCGTTGGATCAAGTGGACAGTAGCCTTGGACATTTCGTTTCTTATCTGAAGGACTGGTCCCCTCGATCATACAAGGACCTTATACTCAAGACGCCAAAGGTCTTCATGTCAGCACGAGAACACCAGGTATTCCGAAGCGACATTTTTGATCTCGTCGGCCGGGTGTCCGTTGACCTGGCGTACTTCGATCCGCCGTACGGGTCGAACAACGAAAAGATGCCACCCTCACGAGTACGGTATGCATCCTACTACCATGTGTGGACAAGCGTATGCCTCTTCGACAAACCAGATCTTTTCGGCAAGGCCAATCGTCGCAAGGACACATCGGACAAGGTCGCCGCATCGGTATTTGAAGAGTTCCGACGCGACAGCAGCGGTCGTTTCCTTGCGCTCGAAGCAATTGAAAAGCTCATAAAAGCAACGCAAGCCCGCTGGATCATCCTGTCATACAGTTCTGGAGGCCGGGCGACGGCCGAGGAACTGAACGACGTTTTGCAAAACAACGGAAAGCTTCTGGACGTAGTTGAAATCGATTACAAAAAGAACGTTATGGCAGGCATGAAATGGACCAACGAGTGGTTGCGGGACGCCGAGAATCCCCATCGAGAATTCCTGTTCTTGATTGAGAAGTGATAGGCCCAACAATTGCATGCACTGGACGCGCTATCGCGTGCCAGTCTTGTTTCACGTTATGACTCAATCCGTTTTGCAACTTGGGGCGGGCGATGTTGGCTGGGTCTTCAAGATCAGATAGATGCCGAAGAGGCCTGACAGGAGGTAGCCGAGGGGGGCGTATTGCATTATTCGGGCGGTGCCGAAGCGGTCTGCGGCGGCGGCGATGGGCATGAATACGATGCTTGCGAAGAGCCATGTTCCGCCGACGATCCAGGCCATTCGCGAGCCGAGGCCGGTGCCGGCGGCGTATCTGGCTAAGGTGATCAGTAGGATATAGGCGGCGAAGGCGAAGAAGCCGGCGGCGAAGACTATCCATATCGCCCAGGTGTTGCTCAGGAGCAGCAGATATGCAAAGGCAAAGGGACCTGCAAGCAGGAATGCGAGGGTCGAGCAGAGCAACTCGCCCTTTCGATGGGCTATGGCGGCCCACACGAAGGACCCGAGGGCGCCGCCGAGGCCGAACATCGTTGCGGAGAAGCCGCCGAAGGTAAGGGCGAAGCCGAGTTCCTCGAGCTGCGTGGGCAAGAGCATCGCGATGAGGGTGGTCGAGACGGCTGCGGGGATTGCCATAATCAGCAGGAGGCGAAAATCGAGGCTGTTCTTCGCCGGTCTCGGCGCAGGTGCATCAGTGGGAATTGACTCGACGGCCAAGCGGATTCTCAGCAGCATCACCATCAGGATGCCAAAAATGGGGCATAGAAGCAGGGGGTACAGGCCGCTTAGCCCGAAGCGCGATACCAGGGCGGTCGAGATTGCGCCGCCGGCGGCGAAGCCGAGGAAGCCGCCTGTCATGAAGACGGCGGTGCTGATTGCCGGTGGGATGCGCGTGAGCGTGTGGATGCCGCGGAGGCCTTCGGGGTGGACTATTCCGATTCCGCCGCCGCAGATGACGGCGAGGAAGATCAGTATGAAGACGCCGAGGGCGGATTTGGGCAGGGCGGGCAGCAGGCATATACAGACAGCCAGGGTCATGCCGAGGTGGAGAAAGAGGGGCCTTGTCTGTTCGGAGCGGAGGCGGCCTGTGAACAGTTGGATTCCGTTGGCCGTGATCGTCAGGGCGGCCAGCACGAAGGCGCCGAGCGAGAGACTTATCGCGAACTCGCTGCGAACCTCCGGCAGTATCGAGGGCAGCATGTTGCCGAGCATATCGACCGTGAAGTGCACCGATGAGAGGACCAATAGCTGGGCCCATTGATATATGGCAAGGCGTTTATCCAAGTTGCACCAGCTTAGGTCTCGAACTTCTTGCCGGTGAGTTGTTCGTAGGCTTCGATGTACTTCTCGGCGGTTTTTTGTCTTATGTTGTCGGGCAGTTCGACGCCGGGGCCGGATTTGTCGAAGTTGACGGACTCGAGGTAGTTTCGGACGAACTGCTTGTCGTAGCTTTCCTGATCTCTGCCTGCCTCGTACTTGTCGGCGGGCCAGAATCGGGAGGAATCGGGCGTTAGGACCTCGTCTATCAGGATGATTTTGCCGTCAACCTCGCCCCATTCGAATTTTGTGTCGGCCAGGATAATTCCCTTTGTCTCGGCGTATTCGCCGGTTTTTTTGAAGATTTCGATGCTGCGGTCGCGGACGTACTCGGCCTTGTCTTTGCCGATGATCTCAGCGGCCCGCTCGGTGCTGATATTCTCATCGTGGTCGCCCATCTCGGCCTTGGTGGCTGGCGTGAAGATCAGGTCGGGCAGCTTTTCGCACTGCCTCAGACCGGCAGGCAGCTTATGGCCGCAGACCGTTCCGTCCTGAGAGTATTCCTTCCAGCCAGAGCCTGCGAGGTAGCCGCGGACGACGCATTCGATGGGCAGAACTTTGACTTTCTTGACCAGCATGCTGCGCCCGGCCAATTCGGGATGGTCGCAAAAAGGCTCGGGAAAATCGGCGATCTCGGCGCTAATGAGATGATGCTCGACCACATCGCTTAGAAAATCAAACCAGAACAGCGATATCTGCGCCAGGATAATCCCCTTATACGGAATACCGTTGGCCATAACGACGTCGAAAGCGCTCAGCCTGTCCGAGGCAACGAATAGCAGCTTATCGCCCAGGTCGTATATATCGCGAACTTTGCCCCTGGCCGGCTCGATATCGGTTATATTGGTCTGCAGTACTGTCTCCATGGCAGTTCCTTTCCATAAAAGTTTAGGATAAGACGGTATGGTAAACGCGCGGGGCGAAGCGGTCAAGTCTATAGCTCGATATTGCTGCTAATAAATTACATCACTCCTGCTTCTTTAGTCTGGAATCGACGTATGTGAGGATTTTCTCTCCCACACGGCGGATTTCCTGCGTTTGGGGCAGGCAGTCCAGGAGCTTATCGAGGAACTTTCGCTGTCTTATGCGTTTGAGAGTAGGCGTGAAATTGACGTCATATACCCATCCAAGCTGCATGAGCCTCATATCGTTGAGGGTTCGCAGTCGGCTGTAATCGATCAATTGGCCGCTCAGGATCGCGTCGATCACCTCGGGCGAACAGTGCGGCTCGTCGGCCAACTCGACCTCCAGCATGAACTTGTCGGGGTTTTGCTCGTACAGCTTCTGGTATTTCGCGACGACACGGAATACGTCGATCTTGTCGGCATCGCGTATCATTCGTGCGAACAGCAGGGTCTGGTCGGTCAGGCCGCCGGGCAGTTCTTTGAGGCCGTGATATTCGACCGCTTTTTCGACTATTTGCCTTTCGGCAGGGTCCAAATCGCCGAGGACATTGGTTCGCCGAAGGATTTCGAGGCCCAGCAGGCAATGGTTAACACTCTTGGTGTCGCTGTACGTTCGGTATCTCTTGAACTGCTCGAACCGCCCAATATCGTGCAACTGCCCGATGACCCGTGCTATGGCCTTTTGATTATCCGAAAGGGCCAACGCATCGGCGAGATAGAGCATTTCGCCGCAAACGCGCCGGCTGTGCATTTCTTTTAGCTTGATATTGGCATTGACATACTGGTCGTCGCTGTAGAATCCGGCCACATAATCGTCGAACCAGGCTTTTAGCTTGTCGATCTGCTGCTGATGCACGAGTGTTTTGGCCTCTTTTCGAGTAAATTATTCGAGAGATATGCTCTGAAAAATCGTGTTTGGATATTCCAAAGCCGTTCGGTGGGTGTATAATACAGTGTTGATCGAAAATAGTCAAAGGAGCTTAAGCGATATGCCTACTGTAAAAGATGTGATAGTGAAAAAACCGTCGGACGCCGAGGCCGCCGAGTGCAAGGTCTGGCCGATCTGGAAGTGCGAGCCGAGCACCTTCGACTGGGCCTACACAGAAAAGGAAACATGCCTTCTTCTCGAAGGAAAAGTGACGGTCTCCGATGGGGCCGATTCGGTAAGCTTCGGCCCCGGCGACCTCGTCGTCTTCCCAGAAGACCTCGAATGCACCTGGAACGTAAGCGAAGCGGTGACAAAGCACTACAACTTCGGATAACACCCAATCCAAATCCGCCTGGCTTCCTAATCGGCCCAATCCAGATACTCATCCACTTGATCCCCGACATCAAGTCGCTGGATCAATTTCCTCAGAGTCTGGCGAATCCCAATCCATCTCTCAACCGAAAGCACACGTGCGACCCTGCAAATCTGCTCGTCCGAAAGCTCGTCGACACTTCGCTGCAATGCCGACGCAACAATCGACCGGGCCTCGCGCGTAGATTCGTAAGCGCCTGCCGCAGGACGTTCGAGCAGGTCAAGGCCTGCATCGAGGAATTCAGGCCATTTACACATCAAGCCCAACTCAACGCCGAGAGCCCGAATCCGAGGATCGACAGCCTCGATACATCGACTGAGTGCCCGTCGCAATCGAGCGACCTGCTCGTCCGTGAATGCATCAAGCCGAATCCGGCCGCCCCGGCTGAGTCCTCGCAAAGTACCTATGGATTGCACAAGACTCCTTCCGCGGACAACATCGATAACGTCCAACACCTCAGCTTCGCTTTGAAGTTTGTATTCGGCCAACTCTTTCCCGGTGCCGGCCAAACCCAGTCTTTCGCCCATTTCAAAGAGCCAGTCGGCATGAGGGCGACGCTTGCGACCGGACACATTGAGGTTGACATTTTGAAATACAACGCGATAAGCCGATTTTGCGAACGCGATAGCTGAAATTCGATCCAATGGTCTGCCCTCAACGCCGAAGCCGATTCCGTCGCTTAGGGAGTTCCCTCTAATAGTCCCCGTTATCGCGGCGCAGATATTGCCGGACGAATCGTAAATCATGATCGGCTCTTTCTCGTCCCAGTATTCCGGCGCTCTCACAACGATGCTGGAATCCCTCCGGCCTCGACAGTTCTCAGACTCAGCGAAATCAAATTCGAGCATTCCATCCGGACTGCTTACAGTCGAGTTTGGCTCGAAGAGGCCTTTCAACACGAAGCCGGGCGATTCGATAGATCCGTGCTCGTATCGCAGGGCAATATCAATCGAATCGAAAGCAGTATCGGAAACCCAAAACCCCCTTAGAACGGAACGCTTGAAAGTTCGACCAAAGGTAGCCCTGAAGCAGAGCAGCTTCTTGCCTCGGTAATCGAAGTAGCTCTGCCTGAAGCTGCCGCCCAAATGATGATTGCAGCCGCTAACTGCCATCTCCGGCATCCTGCGAAACCGCCCGGAATCTCCGTCGGCCGGCAACTCGAAAAGGAAATCGAAACATTGACGGTCCTCTCCCCAGTACGGCGAATCCGACCACATTGTGCCCACCGTATCTCGAATCTCCACGCCGTTGGGATCGTATATCGTATCCCCAGCATCCGGCCGGATGCCCCACAAGCGGATGTCCAGAGGCCCGTTGGAGACAACGGTGAATCGGCTATCAGCCCCGGCCGTGCAAAGATAGACAATAAGCCAGATGCATAAGGCTGTTGCAGGCAAAGCCATAGTTATGACTGTTCGCCGTTTCATTCGGCGTTATTCCATTTCGTACGATATATATTGCTTATAGGGCTTCGGTTGTTGGAATCGTCGTAAGCTCGCACGGCGAAGAAGAGAGGGCTGTCCGGTGTCTGCGGGATATTGGTGACTATGAAGTCTTCTCTTTGGCCTGAGGGCTTTGGTGCGGGTTCGCCGGTGCAGTTTGTCGCTCGCCACCAATTGCGTTTTTTGCCGGCGTGCATGCGGCAGTCCCACTTTTCGTAGGGCAGGATTGGCATATCGGCGACCTTGACCTGGTATTTTGCGACCTTGCCGCCTTTGTCGGTCGGCGACGTGAAGCGGATTCTGGCTTTGCCGTCGCCGAGACGCTGGACGGTCAAGTCCTTAATCGCCGCGGGTGGCTCGACATCGGTTCGCGGATGAGAGGTTTCGTAGAACAGCCTTACGGTCGAGAGCACAGAATCGTCTTTTGGTGGATTATGGTTTGCGAAGTGGTGCTTGTCGGTGAGCTGGGTGGTCTGGTATCTTCGGCGGTTGCCGAACGACCATAATTCTTTTGCCTTTTCGAGCAGGTGCGATTCGCCGGTCCAACTGTAGGCTCGGGCGCAGCAATCGGGGAAGAAGCGCGTGTACCAGCCGGAGTATTTGGGCCCTTCGCCGAACTCATTACGCTGGAGGCCATCGTATTTCCACTCGTCCCAGATGTCGCCTTTTTGCGGAATATCCAGGGCGGTGTAGTACCAGGTCTGCCTGGCGATGGGGCTTTGCATGTACTTGGCTGTGAAGTTGCCCGAAGCGATAACATAGTCCATCAAATCCTCATCGTCGCTGTTCTCGGCGAGCAGATTGCAGGCATGCTGGATGTAGGCGATCATCCATGTGCCTCCGACGTCCCTCCATTTCCACTCGCTGCCGGCCTTGTCCTTGAACGTTCCGGACTTATCGACGGTGATGTCCTCCTCGGCCATGAACTTCTTTATACCGTCGGTGAGGTATTTGTCGGGGCGCTTATTGGCTGTTACGGCATAGACGCCGCGCTCGTCGAGGTCTTCGGCCGGCAGGTTGACGAATGTATCGCGGCAGAGGCCGATGAGCTTCGTGAGGAGTTGGTTTTTCGGCTGGACCATCCAGGTGCGCACGGCGACGTAGAATCCTCTGCCGAAGCCTCGGGTGCTGGCGATGTGGCTCTTGCCGGGCTGGAAGTTGCGGAAGTGCGTGAATTCGTCCCATTTGGTTTCGCAGTTGTCGATTGCGGCAATGAGCGCCTCGCGGTCGCCGGTGAGGCAGAACCAGTCCACAAGCCCGGCACCGTAGAAGTGGCAGTAGCAACTCTTGGCCATCGCCAGCCGCCAAAGGGTCCTGTCGGTATCGGTGCCCTTGTTCCAATTCTGATAGTTGATATTTCGCTTTTCGCGGACCGGGCGATTGCCGGGCGGGCCGCCCTGCGGAAACCATATCCCGCCGTCTTTCCACTGCCAGGCCTCGGTGCGCCAGGTCTGCAGGTCGGTATGATAGCGGACCCATGCCTCGGCCTCGTCGAAGAAGCCGCGTTTGCCGATTCTGAGGAATTGCAGGAGCAATCCTTCGGCAGAATCCGCTTCGCTTTCATAGTGATTGTCTTCCCAGGCGACGAATCGAGTCGGGTTGGGCCTACGGTCGGGCTCCTGCTGCGCGGGCCATTGCCATTCGGCGTGGCAGGCCTTTTCGTCGTCGAGCGTGCCGAATCGCCCCACGCCTAAGACGCCGCATTGGCTGTACCACGAGCCGGGGGCAAACGCCCAAAGACGGGCCGAAGCAGAAACGGCTTCTCTCGTAAGAGCATCGGCATCCTGCGGCGCGGCGAAATCGATCCTGTATTCGCTGGAGTGCTGCGAGCAATCATACAGCCAGCGGTGCTCGTCCTGGGAGGCGTAAGGTCGGCCTAAGACTCCATTCTGCTGCCTTTGGCCGTCGAAGAGTCTCGGCGCTGCCTCAAGTATGATGGCGCCCTCATCGGAGATGCCGAGCGATCTTGGCGGGTCGGTGCGAAAGAGCCTATCGGCCACCCAAACAGAACCTGCCGAAATCCAGCCCTGAGCGTTTCTACCTTCCCAGAGGAGTTGGTCGCCGCAAGTCAGCTTGCAGGAGGGCAGTTGTCTGTTCCTCTGTTCTTCGAGGCCCTGATGAAGCACAGTCGGGCCGGGTTTGCTTGTTTCGATAGGCTTGTCGGCCCCTATTGTGGTCTTTTTGTGAACCGTGGCCGGCCTTAATTCGATGCGGGATGATTTGACCTTTGTCATAAAGAAGCGGTCGGCGTTGCTGTTAATCAGGCTGTGGCGAACCAGGATGTCGCTGCGACCGGCCCAGGCGGTGATATAGGTGCAGTAGTGAAGCTTTGCTGTATTGTCGTCCTGGAACTTGCCGCGGACTTCTATCGTAACCCGCATCGGCCCGGCGTAGTGAACATTTAGGACATCGGGGATATCGGCTGTATAGCGCTTGTCCGCGAGGTCGTCGATATAGCTGATTCGCCCTTTAGTCATAACGGCTTTTCCGCCTGCGGTAACGTTTTCGACCAAACCGAAGGGCCTGTCTTTTGGGATATCAAATGCAATACCGCCGGTATCGATTTTCACATTTGTCCCGGTCTCGACGACCTTCAGCCGATGTTTCGGCGCCATCGCAGGACCTGTTTTTAAGATCAGCTTCTTAGTCTCGCCGGCCTCGATATCGAGTTGAAAATCAAGCAGCACCCACCGCACAAACCCTTTCGGCCCGACAACCAATTCCGTGACCTGCAACGGAATCTGCTCCTGCCCCTCATACAGAGCCAACTCGACCGTTCCCGGCTTGAACGTCTCGGCCGGAAGGCTAATGCCCCCGCTCACCGGCTCGTTTAGTCGGGCAATGCCCGCAGGCTCGGTGACGGTCAGCGGGATTTCAAGCGCTTGTGAAGCTGAGGCCAGGCTCAGCACGATTATGAGAAGGCGGTAATATGGATATCTCATGGCATCCTCTCGGACTAAGGTTCTTTTACCTGTGAATCAATAACCGTCTGTCATTCCTGCGGAAGCAGGAATCCAGCAAGCCAAAAAAACTGGATTCCGCATCAAGCTCCGCCCTGAGCGCAGCCGAACGGGTGCGGAATGACAACCTATCAGATAATGCTTATCAACAGATTATCCGGCTTCCCCTACGGGCTGCCGGAGTTAGCGTCGCTTGCGTCCTGTGTGCCTTCATACCACTTGATCGCCTCGGCGGTGATTGCGGGCCAGTTGTGGTTGTGAGTATCGCGGCTAATCTGCGTTACGTCGGTTCCAAGGCCGCCGATATCGAGGCCGTGCCAGAGATTGAGGTGTCTTACGATTATGGTGATTGAAAATGTGGCCGAACTGTCGGGACCTTCGATACGGCCGAGGTAGTTGATCAAGGCGGCCGTTGCGAACTTGCGGTCGGGGTTTCGAATGATCTTATCAAGAACCCTGTTGAAGGTTGCCACATCGAGGGCCAGCAATTGCAGAGTCAGGAGCCCGTCGAGCAGGTCAGAGGCTTTGGGGGCGATTTGCTCGGCGTCCGAGAAGCCGTACGCGCCTTTTATTATAAACAGACGCAGCTTGAGTTTTTCCGGCAGCGAATCGTACTTACCTTCGAACTCTTTCCACTGCGCGAGTTTCTCCACCGCACCCCACCACAACCAGGACCGGTCGTCCGCAGCCAATTCCCAAAGCGCCCTGATTCGGCTTTCTGACTTCGGACCTTCCAGGCATCTTCTAAGAGTCGAGAACATGTCCCGATGCTCTTGATGCAAGAGAATTTGCCTGATGCGGTCTATGTCCCTCTCGGAGAGATGATCTCGGTACGATAGCAGCGCAGCAGCAGCCTTGTGCTGAGCATCCCACATATAATAATAATCATAATCCGCCGGCTCTTCGACCAACTCGAAGGCCGGCTCCAAAAATTCCGGCCACTTACAGCGCAGACCCACCCTAACCGCATGACCGCGGATCAGAGGATCCATCGCCTCGGTCCAACCAAGAATTGTCTGCCTGAGCCCCTGTGCCTGCTCGCCATCGAGCGCAGTTAGGTCAGGCCGATTTTTGTACTTGCCGCCATACCCATTCAAGATGTCATTGCAAGCCGAGAAGATGTGCTTTCCGCGGATAATATTCATCACGTCGAGTGTTTCATTAACGTCTTTGAGCCGGTAACGAGCGAGTTCACGCACGGTAAGATTAAGGTCGAGCTTAGCGGCCATTTTATCCAGATAGGCGGCGCCGGAGCGAAGCTTTGAAGCGTGAAGATCGAGCCTGACATTCTTGAACGTCGCCTCGAAAGGCTTTTCACCAATGGTTATCATCGCGATGCCTTTAAGGGTCGGGTCGAACATGCCGTACTTGATACTCATGCCGCCTACTCCCGGAGACGCTCCGTTGCTTTTAGCAACGCGACGTTTGCCGGCAGCGTCGTAAAGCAAGGCCGATATATTGGTGTCGCGCCATTGTTTTGTATTGAATTCGAAGCTGGGATATCCCCCGGAACCGGTCTTTGGGTTCTGGCTGAAGGAGATTTTATAGCGGCCTGTTTCGTCGGTGAACTTGCCCCCGCGCTTGAACGGCCCTTTGAAAGTGGCAATGGCCGCACGTCGCGGACCGTGATAGTACAGAAGCGTAATGTCAATTGTGTCGACGCCGGCCTCTACGATCCGCAGTCCCAAGAGAATCGACCTTCTGAAAGTGCGGCCGAAAATCGCTTTGAGCCACAGCAGTCTTTTGCCTTTGTAATCGAATATCCGGCTGCCGAAACCACCGCCTAAAACTGTGCCTGTGCCGCTTACCTCCTGTGCCGCTTACCTCAAGACGTGGAAACGTTCCCATAAGCGGCGGCTCATTGCTATCGCCAAGCTCGAAAATAAAGTCGAATCGCTGATCACTGTCGGCCCAGTACGGATTGCCCCATCGGGCGCTTCCAAGAGTTCGGCGAATCTCCTTACCGTTCGGGTCGTATATCGCATCGCCCGCGTTGGGCCGAATACCCCACAGACGAATATCCAAAGGTCCCGTAGTCGTAACCACGATGCCTGTTCGACTCGCAGCGTTCCAGCGAACAACGAGCCAGACGAGGACGCCTATTACAGCGGCGATAAGCACGACTACCTTTATGCGTGTTCGTTTCTTCATTGTCTTTCCCGAATACGAAGGCAAACCATTATATAGCTGGTGGGTGGGTTTGTGCAAGACAATGCCGCCGCAGACGCGGCGGGGGTTGCAGGGTGTTGGGGCACCGCGTTTCGTTCTCGGCCGCATGCTGCTCAAGTGCGGTTCCCAAGGCGGCCAGCTTCGATATCGACCTGCACTTCAGGAATACGTTCTCCATAGACAAAGACGACGGAGTCAATCGCCGCCCAAAAATCGTTTATGACGGCTTTTATTCTCTTCTCCGCGTCGCTATCCGCTGCTCTTTCCTTATCCCGTCCATCGTCTTTGCCCGCGGCCCCCTTAACCTGCACATCGGACTTTGGCTGAGGATTGGAGGGGGCGTCAATTATGGTTGCTGTAAGAACGAGCAGTACTTCTGTTGTTCGCTCTTCAAGGGTCTCTGGATTATCACCGACCACGCGTCGTTTTACTGACTTCTCTATACCACCGGCTATGCAACTGGCGCCGGATCCAATGCGGAACGTGCCCGACAGTTCACGCTTGGTGACAAGCAGTAGGCTGTTTTGGTCGGCGGGTGTGAATTTTTCGTCGAGGACCACTCTTGTCTGAAGGTCTATGTAACCATCATCAAGGACACGAGGAGTGACTTCAAAGGAGTCTTCTGTAATGCTTGAGGCCTTTGCAGACCTGACCTTTGCCGTCTTGCCGCTGAGGACTTGAATAGTCGGGTTCGTCAGAATCTTCAGGTAGCCCCTCGAAACCAGCGTATCGACCACGGCCTTGAGTTCTTCCTTCGTGACGCGTTTATTCCGCCCAGGTGTGTCCTCAACCACCTCAGTGGCTGCAACCGCTTTCCGCAGCAACGCCCCTGCGGTAAGCGAGGACTTCTTCAACGCCGGATCCGTGCCGTCAAGAGCTACTTTGTCACCCAGAGTATCTTTGAGTGTGACAGCAGTCTCCCAGTCCACTTGCCGCCCGCCAAATATTTCGAGCGACATGAGATCTATCTGGATGATGCTGGTTGCCAATGTTGCTGAGTGAGCCGAATCTGGTTTAATCTGCATATCGGTTTTCAACTTCGTCCGGAGAGAGATGTTTTCGAAGGCGGCCCATTCGACTGCATCGTTAGGCTGATCGGTTTCATATCTGTAATCATGTTTCCAATCCCCAAAACACACGCCGATTCTCATGTCGCAATTGCCTACTTCTTCATCGAAAGCCGCACCCATCCATACTGTTTTTTCATCCAGCGAGCCGTCCGAATATTTCACATTTTCTTTTCTATTCTTTTTGCCGGTGCTGAATAAAGCTCCGCCGTTGGTTGTCTTGGCATTCAAACGCCCACCAACTCAACCGTAACGCCGTTGGCCAGGGTGGCGGTAAAGGAAGAATCAGTTAAAGCGTCTGTATCCGGTTGCGTACCGTCAATCGGCGCGATATTGTATTTCTTCTCGTAAATAATCTCCTCTTCGGGAGGCAAAAACGCCAGTATTTTCTCTTCTGTGTTTTGCTTGCCGGTGCACCTTGCCAAAGTAATTTTTACATAGCCGCCTTTAACGAAGCGATTGTAACGAATCGGATACTCCAATTTACCCTGCCAGTTTGCGGGGACTTTCTTGATTTGAGCGAGACTCGAGGCTCCCGGAGAGAAGACTTTTGCTATATAACCGGAATCAGTGTAGTATTCAAGGCCCAGATAAAGATCCTTTTCGGAATTGTTGGTCACATCCACATACACAGTGACCTTATTTGTCCCTATCAATCCCTTCCCATTTGGTGAAGGCATATAGAGTGAATTGATCGTTAATTCGCCGGCCTTATCCGTTACTTTCAGTTTTTCATCTATTCCACTTAACAGCTTTTGATTTTTCTCTACTCTTGCCATTGGCAGCAGAATTGCGGCGGCAACTATTATTGCCAACAGGCCCAGAAGCCCAAGTTTTGCACTTTTCGGCATTGGGCGGCTGAGGATGCGCTTTATTCGGGCGGTAAGCGCGCTCTTGGATTCGACCACGCCGATGAGGCGTAGTGAAAGGGCAGGGCGCTTGAACGCGAGTTTGGCGACGCTCACCAGCGTCTCGGGATATCGCGATGCCTCCTCGCCCATCGCCACGAGAACGGCTTCATCGACCGCCTGCTCGCGGGCCCTGCGGATAACCGCGTTGGCCAGCCACAGCAGCGGATTATAAAAATAGATGATCTGCAGAAGAGTCTGGGCGAGATTGACCCACAGATCGCCGCGTTTGATATGGGCCAACTCGTGCAGCAGGACCACCTGCAAATCCTCCGAGCCCAAAGCGGTCGATAGATTGTTCGGCACGAGAATCACCGGGCGGAATAATCCGCAGACAGCGGGGCTTGTCGCGTTCGGCGAGACCTTCAAACTCGCCCTCATCTTAACCTTCATACCCTTACGGCAGTCATCAAGGGCATCGTACATCGCCCGATTCGCATTCTTCGCCTGCGCTACGAGCCCTCGCACGAAGATCGCCCGCTGGGCCAACAGCAACACAAGAGCGGTCACAATTGCCAGCCATAGCAAAAACACAACGCCCTGCCATTGGATCTGAACCGGCGATACAGACGGCGGAACAATCGGTTCGGCGCCCATGGCCTCGGTCTCAGTCACTGAGGGCGCTGTGGGCGGCGAATATACGGCCGGCCGAACATTTGAGACGTCTATGTACGGCAAGACAGACGCCGGGGATTCTGATACCGCGAGCGGCGGCTCGTAGATATTCCGGTCGATATCGACAGATGCAATTTCATCGCCGAACCAGTATCCCAGGCTGAACGGCCCGGATAGCGACGTCGGCAGGATAAGCTTGACCAAAATCAGCATCAATATCCAGTACCGGAACACCGCACGGACGCGCTTGCGCAGTACGAGGTCGGCCAGCAGCAAAAGCATAATCAAAAAGCTCGCCTGAATCAGCATGGGCACGGCGAACTCGATGAATGCGTAGCCGATTGAATTAGTCTTTTCTATTATGGCGTTCATGGCAAAGACTCCTCTTATTTAGAGGCCGTTTGCTTACTGTTTGGTTTCAACTTTTTTCTTCCTGTCCTTTATCATGGCTTCCAGGTCGCCAAGCTGCTCGGACGACAACTCGCCGCTATCCACGAGGAACTGCATCATCGGCGTCATCGCGCCGTTGAACGCCCTCTTGATAGCACCCATCACCTCCCGGCTTTGCGCCTCGGCCCGCGTGATGGACGAGCGATAGAGGATCAGGTTGCGAAGCCGCTCTGTAGTCAGCAGGCCCTTCGCGACCATGCGGTTCATCATTGTCCTGACGGTGCTGTGGCTCCAGTTCAGTTCGGCCCCAAGGCTCTCCTGAACGTCAGGAGCGGCGCAAGGCTCCTTCGCCCAAACCGCCTGGATGATTGCCCATTCGCCTTCGGTTAATTCGTGATTTTGCTTCGCCATCAGTTTATCCTCACAATTGGGTTAATTACTCTTATCACTAACACCCGCCTTCGTTGCGACTTTTCATTCCCGCAGGCATCCAGCATCGAAACTCTAACGGCCACCGACTATTGTCGCCCCTGTGAAAACAGGGGTTCAGGCAAGCCACGAATAATGTGGATTCCCCCTTGCGCGGGAATGACAATCGATTGCCGGAAGAATCTTTAACTTTGTCAAGAATACTCTACAACTGTAGAGATAACAAGACAAAAGTAAAGATTCTTTGAAAAATTTTCCCTGTGACGACAAATTTCGAAGAAAAACGCGGTTTTCTGCACATAAAACGCCCCTTTCCACCATTCAGGAGCCACAAGCTGAAGCCGTCGCTCGCTGCACACCGCACTGAGGGCTCAGCATCCGGCATCTTGGAACGAAGTGGAAATCCCGACTTATCGGGGGAGAATCATGCATCGAGGGCTGAGGATCGTTTCTGCGATTATGGCCGATGCAGGTAAATGTAGATGTAAATCAGCCGTTCGCCTATTCGGCCTGGAGGCAAATAGGCTGTGTAACCCAACGGCATATATAGAAATGGGTTACAGAGGGGCTGTTGAAAAAGTTGAAATTCACCACGAAGGGTGGCACGGTCAAACTTGTTTGGCCGTGTCCGGACACCAAGAATTACCTTTTGTGCCATGAGCCCGCCGACTCTGTGTTCTATGTTCTATGATATGTCGAAGATCTTCGTTAGTTGCGTAATTTCAAAGACCTCTCGAATACTGGGGTCCACATTGCACAATCCGAGCCTGCCGCCGTGTTCGCGCACCTTTTTATTAAGTCTTACAAGGAGCCCCAACATGGCGGACGTCATGAATTCCACATTGACAAAATCCAGAAGCATCCGCCCGTCCCCGTTCTTCTCAATGACCGGCTCCAACGATTCGCGAAGTTCGGCGATCTTCCCTTCATCGAGGATCCTCCGGTCGACGAGTTGTACATGGGTAACGTCTATTCCGTATTCGACTTTCATACTTGCCTGCTCTGGTTCCATATATCTTTCCTTTCCCGATTTGACGCCTGATTCCCCCTTACCTGGACTGCAATCCAGCCACCAAGGGCCAAGTCCGCTCAGCAATGCGGTCCGGACCGAGAATCATTTGAGCATCGTATCAAACAAACCCTGCAAACGCCAGGGCTTGGCTGGGGTTTTTTAGGCCGATGTAGTACTCTGTCAAGATTGAAACTATAGGCGTCATTGCGAGGCCCCCTTGGGGCCGTGGCAATCTCCAGCGTTCGAGTCCGCCTCCGGCGGAAGATTGCCGCGTCGGCCCCGCCAAGGCGCGTCTTCGACTTCGGCCTCCTCGCAATGACAACTTCTAAAATCAACGTTGACAGAATAGTAGTGGTGTGCGCGGCCAAAACGCATAAAAGGTTTGAAAATTTATGGGTTGTGGTTAGACTGTCCGATTGTATTCTTGTAAGGCATCTTCTGATATTGGCAGGAGCATGGTTATGGGCGAAGATAAGATTGAGCCGGCACAGAGGATCAAACGGTTGCCGCCGTATTTGTTTGGGCGGTTGAACGCGCTTAAACTGGCCAAGCGCCGGCAGGGCGCCGATATCATCGACTTAGGGATGGGCAACCCCGCCGACCCGGCGCCGCAGATTGTGATTGATAAGCTTGCTGAGGCCGCGAAGGATCCTCGCAACCACCGCTACAGCGCGTCGAAGGGTATTAAGGGCCTGCGAAAGGAGATTGCAAAGAAATACGAGCGCAAGTGGAACGTCAAACTCGACCCGGAAGCCGAGGTCTTGGCGTGCATAGGCTCGAAAGAGGGCTTTAGCCACCTGTGCCTGGCGATGATGGGCCCGGGCGATACTGCCATTGTTCCGGACCCGGCCTTTCCCATTCACAACTATGCAGTCGCCCTGGCAGGCGCAAACGTCGTCTCGGTGCCTCTGGGCAACGACGAGAAGTTCATCAGCAATATCACTGCGGTAATAGAGAATATGTACCCCTGGCCGAAGCTGCTGATCCTCAATTATCCGCACAATCCGACCGCAATGACTGTGGATGAAGGCTTCTTCGAGCCAGTGGTTGAGCTTGCAAAACGCTTCGGCATAGCTGTAATCAATGATTTCGCTTACGGCGAGAACTGCTTCGACGGGTACAAGGCCCCGAGCCTGCTATCGGTTAAAGGAGCCAAAGATATCGGCGTAGAGTTCACGACGATGAGCAAACCGTATAATATGGCGGGCTTTCGAGTCGGGTTTATAGCCGGCAATAGGGATATGATCGACTACTTGGCAACGATCAAGGGCTATTACGACTACGGTATCTTCCAGGCGATCCAGATAGCGGCAATCATTGCCATGCGCCACTGCGAGGACGACATCATCGCCCAGAACCTCAAGTACCAGTCTCGCCGGGACGTCGTATGCGACGCTCTTCGAAGGATCGGCTGGGAGGTCGAAAAACCGCGCGCATCAATGTTCGTCTGGGCCAGGGTCCCCGAGGAACACTCAAAGGGCAGAGGCAGCATCGATTTTGCGATGGACCTTATGGAGCATGCTGAGGTCGCCATCGCTCCGGGACGGGCATTCGGCGAGAACGGCGAGAACTATATGCGCATCGCGCTGGTCGAGAATGAGCAGCGCCTTCGACAGGCGATCCGCAATATCAGCCGATTCGTCCAGCAAAAACCGATAAGAAAGGCCAAGTCAAACCGCTAAAATCGCACTCCAATAGGACCGAACTTCAGCAGAAACCGGTCTCCGCACGCTTCAAACCCCAAAACCCAGAGCGCAGTTCCGGCTCAAAACGTCCTATTTTCTGAGAAGGTGTCAGAAATAATCCGCGTATCAATAGCCCTATAATCGCCAATATCAGGGCCTAATGGGCGATTTCCAGAAGCATCCTGTGTTTTTTTCGGAATCTCCAAGAAAAATCCTTAAAAAACTTGACTTTAAGAGAGGATGTTTGGTTAAATGGGGTTATAAGGGCCTACGGAAACTTGGCAGCATGGGGCCTTTGTATCAAGGAAAATCGAGGCCTTTGGCAACATGGAGGAGGTAGTGTGATGGAAAGCGTTAGTCCTATATCTATTGGAACACTTGTTCTTGCTTCGTTAGTTTTTGGGCTTTTCCCAACTGGGCCGGCCTACTGCCAGGAGGGAGGTGTTGCGCTGCTGTTGCAACAGACGCCTTCGCAGGGCGGGACAGTAAGTCCAGACATAGGCGTCCATCACTATGATGCCGACGCCGAAGTAACCCTGATCGCTGTTCCGAGACCTGGTTACAATTTCGTTTACTGGCTGGGCGACGTGCTCGACCCCACGGCGAGCAAAACGACGGCGCTTCTTGACAAACCGAAAGTCATTGTGGCGGTCTTTCAACAAGTTGACGACGATCAATTAATTGTCGGACAGAGTTTAGCTGTTCGCCGCGCAGGCGGCGGTGCCGGTTCGTCATTAAGCCCGTCGGCTTCCCGCGGTGGCGGAGGCGGAGGCTCACCTCCCGGAGGCGATCCCACACCGCCGACAGAAGAAGGCGATCCCCCACCTGATGATCCGCCCGACTATCCCCCTGATCCCCCGGAAGTACCGGAGCCCGCTACGGGTCTTTTGCTGACTTTGGGCGGACTGGCTTTGCTTAGAAATCGAAGATCCGCTGGCGGCGGAACGTAGGACGCAATAGACGCAGCTTAGTCCTGAATTGGCAGGCAAGATCCGTTCGTCGCCTGGATTTGCTCTACTCGAATTTGAAACCGCATGTATCTGCGGTGATAAGTTCGGATTTTGTTCGCGGGTATTTTCTGCAATTCAAAGGCCGAATCGCATATATGGTGCAATGTGATTTCCCGTCGGAGTTGTACTTTAGAAACGGGCAGACGACGGGCAGCTTGCAGCATGAGCCGCAGGCGGTGCATTGGCCCGTGCGATTCTTTGAAACGGGCAGAAACGCGGTAACGGTCCTTACCATCTTCGCGCGCCACGTATTTTTGGTTTTGTCGGCCATAGTCGAGTGCTACCTAAAACAAAACTTCGGCCGATTATGGCGGATTCCTCCAAGAAGGTCAAGCAAATTCGGACAATCAGGTGGGGCGTGTGATCGCAGCATTGGGGCCGGGCAGAGAAAGTCGAACCAGCATCACGCCCGCCAACGACAAAGCAACAATGCCGCCGACTATCAATCGACGATTGGTTATCCGTATCGTAATTTCCATATACGTCCGTCTAAACCTCGAACTCATCCGGTGTGAACTCAAGTTTTCGTCCGGCCTCTACTGCTTCGTTGACTTTGAGCACGGCGACAGCAGTCTCATATCCGACCTCGGCGGGGCAGGTGAGCTTCACCTTGCCGCCGCTGCGAATCGCATCGAAGAAATTCTCCAGGTGCGGCTGGTGATATTTCTTGGCCATCGCTATAGGCAGGTCGTACCTCGGCGGCTGTACGCTCTCACGAATGTCGAGTACCTCACCGCTATCCTTCTCGGTTATCTGCTCACATCCGCACTCTGCTACGCTTTGCTCCTTGGCTTTCTCGATGTATTTTATTTCACATTCGCACTGCTTATAGAGATACCCGTCCTTGACCCATTTATCCCAGTTGGGGTTTAGCTTCATGTTGGGATATATCTCGCACCTGCTGCAGCTCTCCGATATGATCATCGAACCCTGATCTCCCATAAAGGTCTCGAAGTACCCGCCTGCCCCGCTGCTGCTCACTGTCTGATAGAAGGCGGTCGTTGAGCCGGCGGGAGTCTCGTATTCGTAAACTGCCATTACGGTGTCGTACCATTCGTGGGTCTTTTTGTCGTAGTAGTTGTTGCGTCCGCTGGCCATTACCGATTTTGGATTCGCGCCGAGGAACCAACTGAAGATATCAATCTGGTGCGAGCCTAAATCGACAATCGGGCCGCCCCCCAAATTCTTGCACCACCGCCAGTTTCTGAACTGGTGCATCGATTCGTACCCATATTTATCGAGTCTCTTCGGATCTATCGGGTGTTTATCAGGCCAGCCGAGTCCTTCTGGCGGTTGAGGCGAGCGGTTCCATTGTCCGTTCACCGCTGCAATCTTGCCGAGCAGCTTCGCATCGCCCAGAAGGACGGCATTGCAGAATCTGTAACGTGGATTGCTCCTGCGCTGGTGGCCGATCTGGAGGAGCTTGCCGGTCTGCCGAGCGGCCTTAACCATCTTTCGCGCGCCTTCGAGTGTGTTGGACATTTCCTTCTCACAATAGACGTGCAGGCCGGCGTTGAGGCACGCGACCGTATGCTCGGCGTGCACGAAGTCAGGCGTGGCGATTATCACTGCGTCGAGGGCCTTTTCCTTCTCGAGCATCTCGCGGTAGTCAACATAGGCATTGTTTTTGTGTCCGAGTCTTCCCAAGAGCCGAGACATGTTACCTTGATTGTATTCAGTCCAAATGTCGCAGACGGCTTTGAATCGTACCCCTGGAATCTTCAGGCAAGCGCTGCTCAATTCCCGGCCTTGGGCGCCGGCGCCGAGGAGGGCTACGTTTATATCGTCGGGTTTTTTGCCGGATTTTTGGCCCAAGGCCATACCTGAGAGGACCATGCCTGCACCGGCTGCGGCTGCTGAGTGGAGGAATCCGCGTCTGTCAATGTCCCGTTTTTTCTCTTGGTTATTCATTATCTGCTCCTTTACTCACTTGGGCGGCGTATTTATATGCGTCTTTGTTCTGTTTGTGGAATTGCGCGAAGCGGGGAGAAGTTACAGATATTCTTGGGCTGGCGGAGGGGGGAGGGCAAAATTGAGAATTGAGAATTGAGAATGCAGAAAGGGTTGGGTCTGATTGGGTTTCCCGATAAATCGGGATTTCGCTGCGCTCAATATTGCGGGGGGGATTGGGTCCCGATGTGCATCGGGATCTCGGCTCCGCCTCGATTTGTCCTGGAGTTTGGCTTTGGATTGGGTTTGTTTTTTTGTGTGGGTCGGGGCGGGATATTGGTGTAAGTCTTTTGGGTAAAAGAGGTTGTGGTGGTCCCGGCGTGCCGGCATTGGGTTTGTTTTTCGGTGCCTCACAGGCACGGGGGTATAAGGGCATGGGGGTTTGATTGGGTACGGGGGATGGTTTTGGTATTGTGGGCGCCCCGGCGCTCACGCT
This sequence comes from Sedimentisphaerales bacterium, assembly GCA_030603595.1. GTDB lineage: Bacteria > Planctomycetota > Phycisphaerae > Sedimentisphaerales > Anaerobacaceae > JAFGCD01. The sequence continues at coordinate 26,034 of JAUVXL010000034.1, forward strand.
TCGGGCTTGTTTGGGTTCCGGTTCGAGGTTTTGGTCCGATGGGGTTAGGTTTCTTATTAGTCTCTTACAAATAAAATTGAACGCAAAATGGTCATAAAATATGGCTCTCTGAAATAATTTGTGGGTAACAACAGAAGGAATCGCCCCGCCGAGGCGCGTCTGCGACTTCGGCGAAGCTGTTTTAGTCTTTTCAAACACCCCCCAGCCGAAGCCAGATATGGTAAAACGAAAGTGCGGAAAA
>JAUVXL010000237.1 GCA_030603595.1 Sedimentisphaerales bacterium
AAATATCAAACCGGCATTCGTGTGAGTGATGCCGAGATGAAATCGCTTAATATACGACGACACAATATCTGCCCACAATGGAATTATACAATAGAACCACACCAACAAGAATGAAAGGTTATTTATTTACAAGTCCTTACCATTATAGCCCCTGGCTCCGGCAGGTAAGTGTTTAGCGGCGTGAAATCTCTTTGTGGCACGGGCTTCAAGCCCGTCTTCTGCGGTATCATCGCTTAATGGAAAATGCAGGGCAAGCGTTACCCTAAGACTACTCTTCGTCGGGGTGCTGAATCCCCGTATCCTTACCCGCCGACAAGGCCCGGTAGAAGCTCCATCCTAACCCGCCTATTATGATCAGCAGAACTACCCCGAGAATAACGTAAGAAACGCCGCTCAGTTTATCCCGAATAGGCGCCGCCGTATCCTCGATCTTTGCCTCGCCCGCCAGGCCGATCAACATCATTGCAATAGCAGCGCTGGCATCCATCGCAGCAAGTATCCCGGCCCACCTCGCCGACCACGACGCCTGGCTCGTGGAAGTATGATGCCTGTCCAAAACGTAGTTGCTCAACAGCATCGCCGCTATCCCCCCGACCAACGACCCCCAGAGAATCACTTGCTTGGCGCCCTCGCCCATTGGAACCGTAAGGCAAACGACAAGCAGCCCCGTCACAGCCAACGCCCCGACAAAGGCTACAGCCCCCTCGAACCTGCCTCCAACAACCAGCCCCTGCTCCGGCCGGTGCGCATCGCCAATGTCGCTGCGACCCTTCAATATACTCAAAATGATAGCAACAACAGGCACAAACACCACAATCCCCAGCCCCACGCAACTCGGAAGTATCCACTCGCCTTCAGCCGTCCGCAAGAATCCTTCGCCCGTGATATCGTCGAAAAGCTGCCAGAAGAAAAGAGCGCCGAGCGCCACCGGAATCACCATACGTATCAGATAATTCCACCATCTGCCCACTTTCCAGTCGCTTCGGCTGTTGGCATGGCGCCGCAAAGTCCCAATCCGCCACAACCAGCCGAGAACAACGCACTCTAACAACCCCATAAACGTTATCCCCCACGTCCCGTTGACGAATCCGTCGATAGTCCCCAGCCAGTTGAATCCCCCCTCGGTCACATAAATAAGCCCCAATAAAAATCCGACCACCGTCAGCGCCGGCAGAACAATGCTCCTGCGCCATCCGGTCTTATCGACGATACTCGCCACGATCACCTCGGTCATAGAGAATGCAGAGTCTATGCCCAAGGTAACAAGTGCAAAGAAGAAGATGAAGCTGAACCACGCCGAATAAGGCAATTGCGCCAAGGCGTAAGGAAACGCCACAAAGGCCAGCGAAGGACCCGTTTCAGCGACCTTTTCCACCGGAACCGCGTGGCCTGCCTGCTGAGTCACAAAAGCCATCCCCCCTAAAGTTGCAAACACCGCCAGACCTGCTACAAAACTCGTACCGAAATCCGCTATGCTGATAATGCCGGCGTTGTTATTCAAATCGCTCTTCCTGTGCAGAAAGCTCGCATAAGTAATCATTATGCCGTAGGCAAGACTCAGCGAGAAGAACACCTGCCCGAAAGCATATCGCCACGTCACCGGTTTCGCCAACTCGGACCACACAGGGTCCAGATAATACGCCAGCCCCTGCATACTCCCCTCCAGGGTCAGCCCGCGGACAGTAAGGATCAGCAGCATAAGCCAGGGCAGCGGGACCGTCAGCCACACAATCTTGCCGACCAGCCGCACACCTCTAAATATGCAGAAATACATCGCCGCCCACGTCACGGCCAACGGCAAAACTATATTCCACCGAATAGAGCCAAGGTAAAAACGCGCGTCCGCAATATCGACCTTGCCCAGATATGTCTCATTGAAGAAGACCTTTGCGTTCTCGACGCCTTCTATCCCCTCGCCCGCCCACGGCAACTCCCCGCCGGTGAAGATTCCAACAATGCTGTACCACAGGAAACTGAAACAATACGCCAAAATCACCGGGTAATAAGTGACTATTACAAAAGCTAAAACAATCCCCCACCACCCCACTATCTCGAACCGCTTATGCCCTCGCTTGAACGCATCTGGAGCCGCTCGCTGCGTATAGTGCCCGATACTGAACTCAAGAATCATAATCGGGATGCCGACAACAAAAAGGGCAAGGATATACGGAATCAGAAACGCCCCGCCCCCAAAGCTGTACAGCTTATAGGGAAAACCCCATAGATTACCCAGCCCGACGGCAGAGCCTATCGCCGCCAAAATAAAACCGCTACGTGTCCCCCAGCTCTCTCTTTGCTCTTCCAGAAGTTCAGCCATAGATGCCTGTCCGATCCACTTCTAACTTGCTCCGAAGGCCTCTGCCTAACTTAATGCTGTTCAATTCTCCGCAGGTCCGGGCTCCCCGATTTCATCGACGCTCGGCTCCTCGACCTTCTGCGCCGAGCCCTCGGCGATCTTCCGGCCCACTCCGAGCAGTTCCAAAGTCTCCCGCTCGACTATAGTCCTTATCTTGTCTCTCGGAACCGTCGGCAGATTCGTATCGGCAAGCAGCTTGTTAAACCCAAGCAGCGTCTCGATGCACTGCTGCGCCGTCCCAAGCGGAAAACCGCTGCCGAACAACAGCTTATCCATAACACCGCACTCATTCGCCGCAACGACGGTGTTATATATCCGCCACACACTGCTCGGCCTAACCGTCAAATCAGCATACACATTCGCATGCTTGGCCACCAACGCCAACGTCTGCTCCATAAAAGGCGCGCCCATGCCCCCCACAATCATTTTCAACTGCGGAAACGCCCTGGCAACCTCGTCTAACAGGTAAGGCTGAGCGTATTCCAGGATCGCATCATGCGAACACACAGCCTCCCAGTTATGGAAGAAAACCGGCATCTCCAACTCGACAGCCGACTCGTAAAACCGCATCGCCCTGCTGTGAGTCGGATGAACACCGCGCGCCGCGCAATACAGGACCGCACCTTCGAGCCCTGATTTTTCTTTGACAGGCTTGAGATTGGCCAGGCTCACTTTATCGTTCGCCGGATCCACAACCGCAAAACCAACCATCTTGGCCTTATGCTTCTCGACGTACTCGGCCAGTTTCTTATTAACCTCATCGCTCGAACCCTCGCCCCGCCCAAGAACAAAGCACACATCAACAGTCTCAGCCGCAACTAAGTGCTCCGAAACGCCGACATCCTCAGCCGAAAAATCCACATGCGTATGACAGTCAACTATCATCCAACTACCCTCGATACTCAATATTGAGCCCGGCACAATCCCGATCGCTCGGAAAACCAGTAATCAATAATCAATTCCCCTCCAGCCGTCAAGAACAAATATTCTCCGTCCCACCTCCACTTCGCTCTATCACCCCCCCCCGCACGGCCCATCAGCGCCGCGCTGCCCCAAGTTTAGCAGCGGCCGCCACGGCCGCTAACCAATACACCCGCCGATCATTACAAGAAACAAAGTCTTTACAAACAAAGACCGCCAAACGCCAGTCAAAACAACCTCGCACTATTTCGTTCCCCTTCGCGGCTTTGTCGCCTTCGGCGTCTTATACGTCGCCCCCGCCCACAGCTCACGCCACGTCTCTATGTAGTCCGAAATCCCCGCCGCAATCAGCGTGACTACTCCCAAGATAATCACATGATTCAGCAACGCCGACCCTTCCACCTCACATTTGGGGCATATCGCTACGAGCGGCACAACAATCATCGAGTACCCGGCACAATACAAAAAGCTGCCCATCCCCCGCCACCTGTCCAGGCCCTTCTGCACGCTCCCGGTCTCGGGGTCTTGCGATATCCGCCGCCTCAATCGGCCCACCGACAACTCGAGAAGCAGCCTGTCCATTCCCTCCTTCGCCAGCTTCCGCTGCTCCTTGCTTACCCACGGGTGCTTATCCCTGATAATGTGCAGATGCACAATCAGCGGCCGCCAAATTATCCGCGCCAGAACACAGACGTGCAGCGAATATATCAAAACCCCGCAGACCACAGCCCCGGCTCCGGCCACCCACATCGAATAGCCGCCGCCTTCATCAGTGACCACCATCCAGACAAGCAAAGTAAGAAACCCAACCACAACACACCGCAGCAAGACTCCTATACGATCAAATGCACGCCCGATTGTCCCTGTCTCGTCATTCGTCCCTGCGACCATAATTACATCCCTTTCAATAAATCCAATATTACAGTGTCCACCCTTGACCCCAATCTCAGAATTATAGCCCTTACGCCCTCGCCTTCAAGACATATTCCGCCAACTCGCAACAGCAATCCGCAAGGCCCGATAATCCACACTTAGACACCTCACAAAACGATTCCACCAAACCAGCACACCATCATTTTTACACCCGCGCCAATTTCCCCTGGTGGCCTATGATAATTGCACAAAACTATATCATCGATTAAAAGACAAGGGCTTATAGCAATCTGAAGAACTTGCACATAAGTCTAATTCTTGCAGATAGATACAACATTTTTTCAATCATAGCAGGCCACGAGGCAATTTTTCAATTGCCACATTGGGGCTGTTGAAAAAGTTCATATTCACCGCAAAAGATGCGTGCGTCAAAAGTCCAAATTACAAGCCCCGACCGTAAGCCTATCCCCCAGGGGGGGGGAGGGGATAAAAACGAAGATCATATTCATTCTTTTCCGCTTTTGACGCAGGTGCCACAAAAGGGTGGCACGGTCAAACTCGTTTGGCCGTGTGTCCAGACACCAAAAACCACCTTTTGTGCCATTGGCCGGTCATTGCTATGGGGTTTTTCAACGGCCCCACATTCCCCCTTGACGTCCCCGATCCGCACAAGTAGTATTATTGTCAATTTGACATCAACGTCGAGAAAAGAAAAAAGGAGAATCGACAGGACCCGGACGCACCGGCCATCGAAAATCAAGAATTGACTATTCGGTATCGAGATTTTTTTTGATTATTTCGCAAGCTTTCGCGTCTTTATGCATAGAAACGCCAGGACCAGAGTCCAGGGTCTGTAGTCTAACATCCGGCTCCCGACCTCTGTTTCCTGACCTCTGTAGTCTTTAACGGAGAAGGCATTATGGATTGTCCGGTTTGCGCAAACGCGATGATAACCCTCGAACTCGATGAAGTGGAGATTGACTACTGCACCGATTGCGGCGGGATATGGCTCGACGCAGGCGAACTCGAAGAGCTTCTCGGCGAAGCGGAGAAGACCGCCCAACTGCTCGCCTCCTTCAAAGCCGACCCCAACAACACCGAAAAGCCCCGCAAGTGCCCCATCTGCGACAAAAAAATGCAGAAAATCATCGTCGGCCAATCCAAGCCGACCCTGCTGATCGACAAGTGCGCAAAAGGCGACGGCCTATGGTTCGATAACGGCGAACTCCACGACATCTTCGACCGAGCGCAATTGGACGAAAATAATCAAATCCAGGCCCTCCTGGCCGACATGTTCGGCTACGACAAGAAGGACCACGCATAAGGAGCGAACCGTGACGGCATTCACACAGCGAATAATAGCGGTAATACTGCTTCTAACGCCGGCCGGCCTCAGCCGGACAGCCCATTCCGCCCAGCCTCCGGGCTATTCAATCCCAGTCATAGACATCTCGAAAGACACCGCCCGCCAGGTAATAATCGACAAAGAGCCCGGCCAATACCTCGGCCACCCCACAACCGTCCTGCTTGAAGACAATAAGACAATGATAGCCGTCTATCCGAAAGGCCACGGCGGAGGCGCGATTGTAATGAAGCGCAGCACAGACGCCGGCCTGACATGGTCCGAACGCCTGCCAACACCCGAAAACTGGGCGACATCCAAAGAGGTCCCCACAATACATCGAGTCATCGACAAAAAGGGCGTCAAGAGGCTGATAATGTTCTCAGGCCTGTACCCGATCAGAATGGCCGTCTCCGAAGACGACGGCCG
>JAUVXL010000255.1 GCA_030603595.1 Sedimentisphaerales bacterium
GAATCTGTCATTCCTGCGAAGCTTGTCCTCGACCCTGATCGGGGAGCAGGAATCCAGTTTTTTGTCCTTGGATCCCCGCTTTCGCGGGGATGACAGGATGAGGCTATTGTAAAAGTCCCGGGCGAAGCCCGGTTAATTTAATGACATAGGGATTTGTAATAATAGCGAAAATAGGCAATATGCGCAAATCGTCATTTCGAGTGAAGTCGAGAAATCTGTTTTAATAGACCCCTCGACTGTGCTCGGGGTGACGGGAGGCTGTGCTCGGGGTGGCGGTGAGCGGTTGCCTTAATGAAGTTGCGCCGAAAGCGGTTAATTTGTGATAACGTTTTGGCCTTTTGGGTTTGTTCATGCCCCCCAGTATTTTTGGGCCAGTTCGATCATTTCGGGGTATTTATCGTCGGTATCGCCGAGTTCTGCTTTCTTGTCCTTCAGCATTTTCTTAAGGTTTGCCTGCACTTTGCGGTATGCGGCGTGGTCGTAGATGTTGTTCAACTCGAAGGGGTCGCGTCTTAGGTCGTAGAGTTCCCAGCCTATTTTTGTGGGTTTGTTTTCGGCAGCTTTCATGTCGAGGGGCAGTCCGTAGAAGAAGATGAGCTTGTATCGCTTAGTTCTTATTCCATAGTGGGCCGGTCTGCTTCCGTGCTGCCAATAGCGATAGTACATCGAATCTCGCCAGTCGGTCGGCTTCCTTCCCCTCAGGTTGTCACGGAAGCTTCGGCCTTGCATCTCGGCGGGCGCGCGGAGGCCTGCGTAATCGAGAAAGGTTGGAGCGAAGTCGGCGTTGATGATGATATCGTCGTTGACGGTTTGCGGTCTTATCCGGACGGGGTAACGAATGAGAAAGGGTATTCTGAGAGATTCTTCGAACATCCATCGTTTGTCGATGTAGCCGTGTTCGCCGAGGAAGAGGCCTTGGTCGGAGGTGTATATTACTACCGTATTGTCTTCGAGCTTTTGCTTGCGGAGGAAATCGAGCAGTCTGCCGACGTTTTCGTCGATAGCCGCGACGCAGCGGAGGTAGTCCTTGAGGTATTTCTGGTATGTCGCCCGGGTCTTTTGCTCCCGGTCCATACCTGTGGTGTCGAGTTGGCCGGTGGGGTAGTCCTCTTTCTGCATTCGCTCGAGTTGGATGCCGTCGATGCAGAGGCCGTAGTCTTTCGAGCCGGGCGAGCGGTGTTTCAAATTCTCCCAGAGGCTCTCTGGTTCGGGGATTTCGACGTCTTTGTACAGATCGGCGTGTCTTTCGGCGAAGCGCCACGGGGCGTGGGAGTTCTTGAAGTGGGTCATCAGGAAGAACGGCTTGTTCTTGTCGCGCTTTCTGAGCCATTCGAGGGATAGATCGGTTATGACATCTGTGGAGAATCCTTCGTGGGTCCTGGTCCCGTTTTTTTCTTTTTTGTCGGGCCCCTTCTCAGGATCGATTGGCTGGTTGGGGTCGCTTGGGCGGTTAGGGTCAATAACTTCATTGGGGTCGATTACCCGGTTAGGGTCGATAACTTGGTTTGGGTCGATAACCGCGTTAGGATCGATTGGCTGGTTGGGATCGCCGTCTTTCTGGTCGTCGGTTTTTGTGTCGGGTTTCTCGGGTTGATCAGGGTCCTTTTCAGGCGGTTTTTCTCTCATGGCAGGGTTGTGGTATCGGCCCTGTCCTGGGAGGATGTTCCAGTAGTCAAAGCCGGTCGGGTCGGTTTTCAAGTGCCATTTGCCGAGAAGAGCGGTCTGGTAGCCCGCGGATTGGAGGAGCTTGGCGACGTTTTGCTTATCGGGGTCGAGCTTGTCTGCGAGGGTATAGACGCCGTTGACGTGGCTGTACTGGCCTGTGAGAATTGTGGCTCGGCTGGGGACGCAGATTGAGTTTGTGCAGAAGCAGTTGATAAGGCGGGCGCCGTCGGCGGCGATGCGGTCAATGTTAGGCGTTTTGGCGACGCTGTTAAGGCGCGAGCCGTAGCAACTGATCGCGTTGGCGGCGTGGTCGTCGGCCATTATGAACAGAATGTTGGGCCTGTCGCCTGCCCGGCGGGCGAGAGAGAGCGACCGCGGCAGGGCCAGGGCCGCTGCGCCGGCGGCGATGGCTTTTAGAAACTGGCGTCGATTCGTCTTCGTTGCTTGCATAGCAGCAATCCTCAGATTGTGAACGATCAAGTAGCTTTGGCCTTCCGGGCGAGCATTATACAAACAAAACGACCGGAGAGAAAGGCCCGATATTACATCGGCAATTATAAGGTCAGGGTTTGCTGTTTTTTGGCCGCCGGCTGATTTTTGGCGTCAGAACGATGACTTGATTCTGTCGTGACTTTAGAAGGGTAACTACAATCTGGCCCTTGTTGTTGATGTCGGCTGCTACAATGAAACTGCCATTCTCTGACCCAAGATTCAACTCTACAACGCCACGATTGTCTTCCCAAAGGAGGAGAGAATAATGCTCCTTGAAGATGAGCCATTTGGGAGTGAAGTAGCCGCCGAGGATTTGGCCTGAGTCGTTAATGCTCCCCGCCCAGCTTGCCTCGCCTGGTAAATCAAGGTCGGTCATGCCTCTATTGACTTCCCAGGTGAAACCCCTTTCGGAGCCCTTTTTCGCACTTATCCCGACCACTTGGCCTGAACTGTTGATACTTGTGGCCCAACTGGACGGGCCTCCAGGTGTTCCGATATCCACCATCCCTGTGTCTTGCTCCCAGATGAACGCGTGCCTTTGTCCATTTGGCAGGTCCGAGTAGCCTACGACCTGTCCCTTTTCGTTGATGTCCTGCGCTCGACTGGATTTCCCGCCGAGAGTTCCCAGGTCTCGCATTCCCTTTGTCTTGTCCCAAATGAAGGCGTGGCGTTGGCCGTTTGCAGTATCTGCATAGCCTACTACCTGACCTTTGTTGTTAACCGCATGGGAGAAACTTGAGTTTCCGCCGAGGGTGCCGAGTTCGGTAATGCCTGTTTCTTCGTCCCAGATAAAAGCACGGGCAGGCGTTTTCTTACCCAGCTCGTCGAAGTGGCCTACCACCTGGCCTTTGTCGTTCATGTCGTAAGCGCGGCTTTTTTTTCCTTCAAGGGCCGGGATGCTCCTTCTCCCCTTCTCGGGGCTCCAGATAAAGGCTGTGGACCGAGCGTCTGCCGCTGAATATGTCCAGCCGACGACATGACCTTCGTCGTTTATCGCAGCGGCATATCCGTCCCCTTTAATATAGCCAAGATCGGTGATTTCGTATTCGGGCGGGGCAAACGAACGGAAAATCAGAACAATTGCCAAGACCGCTGCGATGATAGCGGCTGATATCAGTCTCTTGACGGTTCTTCGTTTCATCGTGTGCCTCGACTTACTCGTCTTTCGTCTTCGATTTTGTTTTTGACGTCATGATTATGATGTGGTTCTGGCCGGATTTGGAAGGCTGGATGGCGACTATCTGGCCTTTGTTGTTTATGTTGCCTACCCAATGTAGGCCGGTCTTCGATTGCGCTATGTTGTCCAGGTCGATAGCGCCTCGCCCGGGATCCCAGAGATACCACCCGGCGTGGAGTTTCCAGAACAGGAGTTTTCGCGTTTCAAAACCACCGATAATCTGGCCTTGATCGTTAATCTCCCTGGCGTAGTGTTGCCGGCCGGGTAGTAAATTGAGTTCTGTGATGCCCTTGCTTTTTTCCCAGATGAAAGCGCGTTCGCCGCCTTTCTTCGCACTTGCCCCGATCACCTGACCTGAATTGTTGATAGCGTTGGCATAGCTGGTTGGGCCGCCAAGTGTGCCGATATTGGTCATCCCGGCGCTCTGTTCCCAGACAAACGCACGTGTCTGGCCGTTTGCCAGGGATGAAAGGCCGACAACCTTGCCCTTGTCGTTGATGTCCATCGCAACACTGATATTCCCCCCAAGAGTGCCGAGGTCCTGCATTCCGCCGGTCTTGTCCCATAAGAAGGCGTGTTTTCGGCCGCTTGGAGTTTCCGCCCAACCTATTACCTGGGCTTTGTTGTTGACGGCTTCGGCTTCGCTTGAGTTGCCGCCGAGTGTGCCCAGCTCGGTCATGCCGGTTTCCTCGTCCCAGATAAACGCACGCCGTTGCCTGGTCGCAGTCTCGAACAGGCCTCCGACAACCTGGCCTTTATCATTTATGTCATTTCCGAAGCTCTCTTTCCCTTCGGGTGTCTGAAGGTCAATCCTTCCATTGACTGCGTCCCAGACGAAGGCAATGTCCCGTTCAGGAGAGCCGGAATAATAGCGGCACCAGCCGACGACCTGACCGGCGTTGTTGATGGCGCTGACGTGCCCTGTTCTGCCGCAGAAGCCAAGGTCGATGATTTCGTATTCGGCCATCGAGGGCCGGCGAAGAATGAGAGCAGTTGTCAAGACTGCGGCAATGGCTACGGCTGCTATTAGTCTCTTGATCGTTTTTGGTTTCATTGGTTGAGTCTCTTGGCCGGTAGTCTATCAGAGGATGCAGGCGATTCCAAGGGATTGTTGCGTCGAAAAAGAGCTTGTGTGAATCGGGCTCGATGGGTACAACTGTACTCAAGTGTGCTAATTGGAAGTATTGTTTTTCAAGGAGGCATGTTATGTCGTGTAGAAGAGTAGTATTGATTGGTTTGACGTTTGGTGCGGTATTGGTTTTGGCCTCTTGTTCCGGCGGACCCAAGGGGCCTTTGACTAATCACCCGGCTTCTTCGGGATGGGAGGATGTGGTTGCGGATGATTTGTTGAACTGCGAGTTTAGTCAGGGCAGTTGGGCTGTGGAGGACGGGGTGCTCACGCGAAAGGGCGGCGGCAGTATCTGGACCAAGGCGCATTACGGGGACTTTATCCTCGATCTGGAATTCAAGGTGGATAAGGGGACCAACAGCGGCGTTTTCTTCCGCACCGCTGACATCAAGGACCCTGTGCAGACGGGGATTGAAGTGCAGATATACGATTCGCACGGCAAGGAAAAGGCGACGAAGTACGACTGTGGGGCGATTTACGATATTCAGGAGCCGAGCGCTAATACGGTCAAGCCCGCGGGCGAATGGAACCGGATGACGATTATGGCCAAGGGCTCGAAGATCAGTATCGTGATGAACGATGAGCAGATTATCGATATTGATTTGGACAATTGGACCGAGGCGAACAAGAACTTCGACGGGACGAAGAATAAGTTCAACACTGCATACAAAGATTCAGCCAGGGTCGGGGCGTTCGGATTCCAGGACCACGGCAAGGCTGTATGGTATCGGAATGTTCGGGTTAAGGAGCTTTGACAGAAGGTCGAA
>JAUVXL010000080.1 GCA_030603595.1 Sedimentisphaerales bacterium
ATCAAGCGGTTATGCGTCGCTCGGAGTCTCTGGTGGTGACGGCAAAATGAACACCGGCTCGGCCAGCAGCATCTTAGCCTGGGGTACAAGTCTCGACTACAACTTCAACACACTGGGCCACGTACTGACCGAAGACTCTCCCGTGGCCGACAACGACTACGTCACTGCAAACCCGGCCTATTCCGACTGGGTATTCGAGGTTACATACGAGTTCCTGATTGACGGAGCCATTTTTCAACACAACGGCTTCGGCGATTTGGCCATACCCGTCGTCCACGATTCGCCAAACAAAATCGGAAAGAACCATGTTTACATAGAGGTTAACGGTCCTGTCCCTGAGCCGGCAACTGTTGCCCTGCTGGGATTAGGCTCACTGACAATACTCGGAAAACGCAGAAAACGGACGGTTTCCGGTCAATAACAACCCGTCAAACCGGAAAAACAGTTCCCGGCCTTGTCAAATCCAGACCGCAAGCCCTTGCCTCTTAACCGCGCAAGGGCTTGCCGCGTTTGGAGTTGTGGCCCATCCAAACCTTCACGCCTCCAAGCATCCAAACTCTGATAACACTTATTGCTTGGCAAGAGCACAGATTCCTTTATGATATTATCGGAGTAAAAAGGTCAAATTGTCTATCTGGACATTGGCAAACCAGCTACTCGCCTCCCTCCAGGCCAAAGGCAGAGGAAAAGACGGAACCCAAGCCCTAATAGATGTAATCCGAGACCTCGCAACCCACGAGCCTAAAATGGATTCCTGCCTGCGCAGGAATGACAATGCTGCGCAGGAATGACAACGGCGAGCAGGAATGACAATGGCGAGCACGCAGAGTCTCGGTTGGCGAAAGAGTATCAAAAGAATTTCAATGCGATTGCCCTGAAAAAGTTGCGGAAAGCTTGCATTTTTACCGGAAATTTGGTATTATGGGATTTGTGGCAGGCAAGGAGCGTTTCAAAGCGACCGGCTACGCCGCTGAGTTGATAGTAAGTACGAAATGAAGCCTATAATTGGAGGAACAGAACATGTGGTGCAAAACTTTATCTATTCTCATCTCTCTCATTGTGATTGCAATTTCAGGCAACTTCGCCCTTGCCGCCTGTCCATCAGCCGACCTTACCGGCGACTGCTTTGTCGATTTTGACGATTTCGCTGTAATGTCGGCGCAGTGGCTAACGGGCGACCCTTGTGACCCCTGCGACCCCTGTATTCCGGACGATATGGCCCTTATCCCCGCCGGGACGTTCCAAATGGGGGATAACCTCGGCGACGGATATTCCGATGAATTGCCCGTCCATACGGTAACGGTGGATTCATTCTATATGGGAAGGTGTGAAGTCACAAATCAGCAGTATTGCGATTATCTCAATTCTGCGGAATCTCAGGGCCTGATAACGGTCAGCAGCGGGGTGGTGTATAAGGCCGGTTCCGGAACGAGCTATCCGTATTGCGATACCTCCAGTGCGGATTCGGACAGCCAGATAGCGTATAGCGGCGGCGTATTCTCTGTCCGCACCAAAAATGGACGAACCATGTCAAATGACCCAATGGTCGAGGTAAGCTGGTACGGGGCAGTTGCCCATTGCAACTGGCGGAGCCAGCAGGATGGAAAGGAGCAGTGCTATAATCTCTCGACGTGGAATTGTGATTTCTCCAAGCACGGCTATCGGCTTGCCACAGAGGCGGAGTGGGAATACGCAGCCAGAGGCGGTCTTTCCGGCAGGCGATTCCCCTGGGGCGATACCATCTCACACAGTCAGGCCAATTATCGCAGTTACTGGGAAGCAGGCAGTCCGTATTACCCCTACGATGTAAGCCCGACGGAGGGTTATCATCCGACCTGGAATGACGGCGTATGGCCCTATACTTCTCCTGTGGGCAGTTTCGCCGCCAACGGCTACGGTCTTTACGACATAACCGGTAATGTCTGGGAGTGGTGTAACGACTGGTGGGATTCCGACTACTACGATTACAGCCCGACAACCAATCCGGCAGGTCCGATAAATGGCTCCTCTCGTGTTCTTCGCGGCGGCGGTTGGTACCGCACTGCGAACTACTGCCGCGCTGCGCATCGGATCGACTACGGGCCGCTCAGCCGGAGCAGCCTCATCGGTTTTCGTCTGGTTCTGGATTTCCAATAACCCTTTGCCCTTTTTTCTTTTACTCTTTGCGGGGTGCAGGGGCGAAGCCCCTGCTCGGTGTAAAAATTGAAGATTTAAGAAAGGCAAAAGCCAGAAGTGAGTAGCGAGAACTTTGAATAACGAAATGAACATCGTCAATAACATGGCCGCACGCTGTCATTCCGGCCTTGAGCCGGAATCCACAAGCCTAAAATGGATTCCTGCCTGCGCAGGAATGACAATGCTGCGCAGGAATGAGAATCCAGTCAGCATCTATGTGGCAGTCTCTTGAATCCTTGAATCCTTGAATTCTCCATGCAATGAATGGTCTTTGTACTTTCGGTCCAGGAGCTTTTTGTTGATCAGGTTTTCCGCAAGATCTTCAAACGCCTGCGGTGACTTCCCACGGCGCATCATTCTCTTGTAGTCCTTCTTGAAACGGGTTGTATAGCGTACTCTCAGTCAGATAGCTCCCTCATCAGATGCCTTACATCCGAGACCTCGTGAAGCTCCTTTCCCCGTTTGGATTTGCGGAGTGTGGAGGCCGTTGCGTCGTTCGGTATGCTTATGTCAAAAGGGATACCCTTACGCAGCGCGACCTGCCGGAAAAACAGCACAATGGCCTCGCTCATGTTCAGCCCAAGTGTATCAAGAACGTTCTTAACCTCCTTTTTTGTCTCTGCATCGATCCTCGCATGTATCATCGCGCCATTTGCCATTCTTAGTCTCCTGCGTTGCTCTGTTGCACGTCGCACATGTGATATATATGATGTCCACACATTGTGTACACTATACTATACGTATTTCATCGGGCATCTGCAAGAGAAATTTCGGCTGAAAGTGCAAATTTTTGCATTTTCGGGCCATCTGCCGGCAACCGTACCATTGTAAACCGCCCCCAAATCACCTCTGAGGGTCTCTCTACTGGCCTTTCAGACGGGTTCAGGATTCTCCGGCAATCATAGACGATTGAGGTCTTTCTGCCGGATTCCCACGCGGATCGCAGGAGACGGTGTGGCGTTATTGGTCGGTGGTTAGGTGGAGTATTAGGTCTTTTTGGGCGGGGTATTTTTTTAGGAGGGTATTTCTGTCGGCGGGTTCGAAGTCTGTAAAGTCGAAGGCTGGGGCTAGTGTTGTGCCCATCAGGGCAAATTTGCCGGGCTTATTCAAGAAGCAGCCCTGCCAACTGCCTTTCGGCACGATAACCTGCACTTGCTGGTTCGCTGCGATGTCGTGGCCTAATGTGATCAGTTCGTGCGAGCCGTCGGGGTGCAGTTGCAGCATTGTTACCGGGTCGCCAAAATAGAAGTGGAAGACCTCATCGCTCTTTAGCCGATGCAGGCTGGAAAACGTATCGGGCGTGAGCAGGTAGAGGATGGCCGAGCTAAGGCGCCTATCGCCGGCGTAGTGGTCCGGCAGGTGTGCCCGGCTAATCTGGTCGCCGGATCGGTAGGTCTCGACGTAGTATCCGCCCTCGCCCTGCAGGGGCTTCATCCCGAACATTTCGATTATCTTCTTTGCCGTTATCATGCGGACTTGGCCTGGAACCTTAAAGCCGGTAACAAAATGACGTTTGACACGCCTTTGGTTCTCTGGATTCCCGCTTTCGCGGGAATGACAGAGGGGAATTCTTCATTTTGTTAGGCGCTCTTAAGCACCCCCTCCTCACTTCCATGCGCCGATATGCTGCAATTTAACGCTTTGCCGAGCAGATGTCGAGCATTTTTGCGTTATGATTGACTTGAGGTGTGTGAGCAGATTTTGCGACGTAGGAATCTCCTCGTGTGATGCTGAGTCCTGCGGCGGCGGGAAAGCGACTGCGTCAGGAATAGGAAGTCCGTTCAATAGCCAAAGATGCCTTGCGGGCGAGGGCAGATTCTTCGCTATTGCTCAGAATGACAGCAGAGAACAACAGCCCGTTGCACTCGGATACGATGCTTTTTGCGCGTCGGGGTTTACAAATAGACTTTGTTTAGCTATACTTACTTGGATGAGTTCTGTAATTTTACAGAAGCCTTTTTACCTGGCGTTATGGCGAATATTGATGAAAACTCTGTTGGCATTGTCCAGACGCAGACTATGAGGCTTGTGGACGAGTCCGAGCCTTTGAAGCTGGCGTGCGGCAAGACTTTCGCCCCGATAGACGTCGCTTACGAGACCTACGGCAAGCTCAACGACGCCGGGGATAATGCGATTCTGATCTGCCACGCACTTAGCGGCGACGCCCACGTTGCCGGCTATAACAGCCCTGACGACGAGAAGCCCGGCTGGTGGGATGTGATGGTCGGCCCCGGCAAGGCGATCGATACGAACAAATACTTCGTAATCTGCTCGAATTTTCTCGGCGGATGCAGCGGAACCACAGGCCCATCCTCGACAAATTCGCAAACCGGCAAGCCGTACGGTCTGGACTTTCCCATCATAACCATCGGCGATATGGTCAAAGTCCAGAAGCTCCTGCTCGACAAGCTCGCAATTGGCCAACTTCTGGCGGTCATCGGCGGCTCCATCGGCGGGATGCAGGTCCTCCAGTGGGCCATCGAGTATCCCGACTTTGTCAGAGCGGCCATCCCGATCGCCACAACCACTCATCTCGGCGCCCAGTCGGTTGCCTTCGACGCTGTCGGGCGAAACGCAATTTTGGCCGACGCCAATTTCACCGACGGACAATACCACGGAGCCAAAGGCCCGGATGGAGGCCTGGCAATCGCACGAATGATAGGCCACATAACCTACCTCTCCGAGCAAGGCATGCGCGAAAAATTCGGACGCCAACTCCGAAGCGCAGAGGAATACAGCTACGACTTCAACTCCGAATTCGCCGTCGAGACGTATCTCGACTATCAAGGGCGGAGCTTCGTGGAGAGATTCGACGCCAACAGCTACCTCTATATAACCAAGGCAGCCGACTATTTCGACCTGGCCAAAGACTACGGCTCACCGGCGCAGGCATTTGCAGACGTCGAATCCAGATTCCTCGTCGTCAGCTTTGCAAGCGACTGGCTCTTCACGCCGGAGCAATCCGGGGTCATAGTCGATGCTCTGACGGCAAACCGAAAGGATGTTAGTTACTGCAATATCGCCTCGCCTTACGGCCACGACGCCTTTCTCCTGGAGTCGGAGACGCTCGGCGCCTTTATCTGCTGCTTCTTGAAGGCAACATACGACCCCGACGGGGAAAAACAACCGTGTTCATGCTCTGCGGGGATGGGCCGTGCGTTCAGCCACATTGAGCAGGCACACCGGGCACGCGTGGACTACGAGTTGATCGAGTCGCTCATAGAGCCGAACAGCACCGTCCTCGATATCGGCTGCGGCAACGGCGTCCTGCTGGCAAACCTCATCACCGACAAGGGAATAAAGGGAGAAGGCATTGAGTTGAAGCAGGACCTTGTGCTTGACTGTATCTGCAGAGGCCTGCCCATAATCCAACACGACATCGAACAAGGGCTTGGAAGTTACGCAGACAAAAGCTTCGATTACGTGATACTCTCACATACCGTGCAGACGGTCAAGGATCCCAAAAAGGTCTTGGAAGAACTGCTCCGCGTCGGCAAAAAGGTGATTGTCAGCTTCCCGAACTTCGCGCACTGGCGATGCAGGGGCCACCTATTCTTCCACGGAAGGGCGCCGGTTACAAAGCAATTGCCCTGCGGCTGGCACGACTCGCCCAATATACACTTTCTCTCACTGAGAGATTTCGATGAGTTTTGCACCGATTTGTCGGTAAAGATCGAGAAGAAGATTCCGCTCAGCCAGAAACGGCTTCGCCCGGTGAAGTTTATGGCTAATCTCTTCGCCGAGCAGGCGATTTACGTCACAAGCAAAAACGATACGTCGCTGCGGCCGTAAGCTCTCGCAGCGCAGCGGCTATATCCGGCTGCGCCGGGCAAGTTGAAACGAACTTCATAAAGGATAATGCAAATGGATAAGGTTGAGCGTATCGGCGTTTCGCTTGATAAGAAACTGCTTGCAAAATTCGACGATCTTATTGCCAAACAAGGCTACCAAAGCCGCTCCGAGGCGATACGCGACCTCGTACGCCAACGGCTGAGCAGTGAGAGCCTGAACAATCCCAAGGCTAGCGCGGTCGCCGCGGTCTGTCTCGTTTACGACCACCACGCAACAATGGTCTCCCAGAAACTCATAGACATCCAGCACTCGCACATCCTCCAGGCAATATCATCGCTCCACGTCCATCTCGACCATCACGATTGCCTCGAAGTGATTGTCCTGCGAGGCGCGGTCGGCCAAATCAATAAGGTCGCCGAGGGACTGCTGAGCCTCAAAGGCGTGAAGCTCGGAAAAATAAATCTCGTCGCAACAGACCCCAATCCCGCTTCCTGATCACCGACCTGTCGTCTTCAGCATGTATATCGCGGGCATCACGCATCGGGTGTGGCTAACTTTTCTGGCACCACGCAACCTTTTCGATGACAAGGCGTTACACTCATTTGTCATCCCGAGCGCAGCGAGGGATCTGCGTTGTCGGGCGGGAGAGTGTTTCATAGTCGAATGGTTCGTCCGCTGCTCGCCCAGATTCTTCGCCTTCGGCTCAGAATGACAACAAAGTCGCTCTCGGCACGCCGGGACTTCATTTCACTCAGCATGGCACGATAGAACTGGATTGCCGGAAAACCTGGCCACACCCTCACGCTTCAGATTCCGTAATTGAAGCTTGACAGACGAAATGATTGATGGTTGTATATGGCCGGTCAGGGCGATTAGCTCAGTTGGCTAGAGCGCACGGATCACACCCGTGAGGCCACAGGTTCGAGTCCTGTATCGCCCACTAAGAAAGCCATGCAAAATAAACACTGATAAGGCTTTCTGACAGACGAACAACGTGGATTCGTTCGGCCGTTGCTTCTATGTGAGGCGAGGCGGACGATCTGCTGTGGATACCTATTATTTTTTGCAGAAAGGAGAAATGGGATGCGGCGTTCAATCTGTGTTTTGGTTCTGGTATGTATTGTGGTGGCCGGTTTCGGCGTTGCAGTCGATGCGGCGCGCGGGCCCGGAAAGATAAATGTTCTGCTGATTACAGGCGACGATGTCGGCGCACACAATTGGCGCGAGATGTCCGGGACGACGAGGGAAATACTGGTTGCCTCGAAGAAGTTCGACGTAAAGGTGTGCGAAGACCCCCTGATCCTCGAATCTGAAACCGCGCTGAAGGGGTACGACGTGATCGTATTCATGATCTACACGCGAAGCATGCCCATGCCGCCCGAACAGGCCAAGAAAAACCTCATGAATTTCGTCAAGAGTGGAAAGGGTTTCTTCGTCCAGCATTTGGCCAGCGCCTCGTTCGCCAAGTGGGATGAGTTCGGCAAGCTCTGCGGCCGAAAATGGGTGATGGGAACTTCAGGCCACGGCCCCCGAGTTCCATTTGAGGCCAAAATAACCGCCAAGGAACATCCAATAACCGCAGGAATGGATGACTTTGTGTGCGACGACGAACTGTACGCCAAGCTGCAAGGCGACGGCGAGATCAACGTGTTGGTCACGGCGGATTCCGATTGGAGCAAGAAAACCGAGCCGCTCGTATTCACCTTGAACTACGGCAAGGGACGAACGGTCCACAACGCCTTCGGTCACGACCGCAAGGCCCTGATGACTCCAAACGTACGCAAGATAATCGTCCGCGGAGTCGAGTGGGCGGCTACCGGAAAGGTCAAATAGTAAACGCGGTGTTCTTGAGCGCATAAACAGCCGGCGAGAGCTTTTCCCTCTCGCCGGCTTTCTCGTATTGCGCCGGCTCAAACAACCTTGCACCGCTCGAACGGGCCGACCTTCGGCATCGCCCATTATAAGGATCGTCACCGATGTCGCAAAACGACATCACAAGATACGCAGGGCTGTACAAAACCGAGCTGCTCGAAAATGTTATTCCATTTTGGGAAAAGCACTCAATCGACGCAGAATACGGCGGATATTTGACCTGCCTCGACCGCACCGGAGCCGTTTATGACACCGATAAATTCGTCTGGCTCCAGGCCAGGCAGGTCTGGACGTTCTCGATGCTGTATAACAATATCGAGAAGCGAGCGCAATGGCTGGATATAGCAAAATCCGGCGCCGACTTTCTCGCCAAACACGGCACCGACAGCGAAGGCAATTGGTATTTCTCGCTCGACCGGCAGGGCAGGCCCCTCGTCCGGCCATACAATATCTTCAGCGATTGTTTCGCAGCAATGGCCTTCAGCCAATATGCCCTCGCCGGCGGCGATGAAAAGGCCGAAGAAATTGCACGCCGCACATACCGGAACATCCTGAGCCGTAAGGCGAATCCGAAGGGACAGTACGATAAGACAATCGCGAAGAATCGGCCTCTGCGATCATTGGGACTGCCCATGATTCTGGCAAACCTGTCTCTGGAGATGGAGCCGATTCTCTCGGAGGATGCGCTGCGGGCGGCTTTGGATATGTGTCTCGATGAGGTCATGAACCTGTTTCTCGATGAAGGCGAGAATCTGCTGTATGAAAACGTCTCTCCGGACGGTTCGCATCCTGATTGTTTCGACGGCCGGCTCATCAATCCGGGCCATGGCATAGAAGCGATGTGGTTCATCATGGACATCGCCCGCCGAAGAAACGACCGCGACCTTATAGATAAAGCCCTTGACGTAGTCCTCAACACCCTCGAATTCGCCTGGGACGCCGAATATGGCGGAATATATTATTTTCTCGATGCCCGCAACAACCCGCTTTTGCAGCTTGAGTGGGACCGGAAATTATGGTGGGTGCATCTCGAAGCGCTCGTCGCCTTGGCAATCGGATACGCCTTGACGGGCCGCCCGCAGGCTGCCGAGTGGTTCGAGAAGGTGCACGACTACACATGGACCCATTTCCCCGACCCGGACTACGGCGAGTGGTTCGGCTACTTGAATCGGCGGGGCGAAAGACTGCTCGACCTAAAGGGCGGAAAATGGAAAGGATGCTTCCACGTGCCGAGAGCATTATATTTGTGCCACAAGTATTTAGCCTGCGGTTTCACCGCAGGTTCCGACTCACAAAATCAAAGTTGACACAACAATACACTAACAAACAAGGAGGCAAAGCACTTATGAACGCCAATCCCACTCGCCGCCAATTCGTAAAGACCGTCGCCGGCGGTCTCGCAACACTGTCTTTTACCGACAATATGCTCGCTGATAAGTCGTCGAAAAAGCCGCCGAATCTCCTATTTGTCTTCCCCGACCAGATGCGAGGCCAGGCACTCGGCTTTATGAACGAGGACCCCGTCATAACGCCCAACCTCGATAAATTCGCAGTCCAGAGTCTCGTCCTCACCGAGGCGGTCAGCAATTATCCGGTCTGCAGCCCGTTTCGAGCGATGCTAATGACCGGCAGACTCCCCCACGCCAACAAGGTCTTGAGCAATTGCAACAGCAACAGCGCCCCCTTCGGCTGCGAGTTGCAGGAATCGGACCGCTGCTGGTCCGACTGCCTCAAAGACCGCGGCTACAGCCTCGGCTATATCGGGAAATGGCACCTCGACGCCCCTCATAAGCCCTATGTCAAATGCGAAAATAACCGCCCCAACTTCGCCTGGAACGAATGGTGCCCCCCGAACCGCCGCCACGGCTTCGACTTCTGGTATTCTTATGGGACATACGATTATCACTTCACGCCCATGTACTGGGCCACGGATTCGACAAGGGACAAGCCCATAAAGATAAAGCAGTGGGGCCCCGAGCACGAGGCCGACCTCGCTACCAAATACATCCGCAACGAAGGCGGTAGATATCGAAAGCCCAGCAAGCCCTTCGCCCTGGTAATCTCGATGAACCCGCCCCACACGCCGTACCACCTTGTGCCCAAGAAGTACGTCGATATGTACGAAGGCAAAACGTATAAGGACCTCATCAATCGCCCCAACGTCAACAAGGAAGACGATACTCCCGGCGGCAAGCTGGCGCGCAAGCATATAAAAAACTATTTCGCAATGGTCACCGGCGTGGACGACCAGTTTGGCCGAGTCCTAAAGGCCCTTAAAGAAGAAGGTCTGGAGAAAAACACAATCGTTGTATTCACCTCCGACCACGGTAACTGCCTCGGAAGCCACGAACACCCCACCAAAAACGTCCACTACGAAGAATCAATGCGCGTCCCCTTCCTCGTCCGCTGGCCCGGCAAGATCGAGCCTCGCCGTGATGATTTGCTGATCTCTACGCCCGACATCTACCCGACTCTGCTCGATCTGATGGGCTATGCTGAGGATACGCCCAAGCAAGTGGACGGAGTAAGCCGCGCGTCGATCTTCCTGACCGGAAAAGGCAAGCGCCCGACCTCGCAACTGTATATGTGGGTTCCCGTCGGAAAGCCCGCTTGGGGACGCCGAGGCATCCGCACCCACAGATACACTCTTATGATCAGCAAGACCGAAGGTAAATCGACCGAATACACCCTCCACGACAACGCCGGCGATCCCTACCAGCTAAAGAACATAGCCTCCGAGAAGCCCGATGTGGTCAAGGAGTTGACCGGAGAACTCGAAAAGCGCCTGCGAAAAAACAACGACCCATGGCTGGCTTGATGGCAGCAAATTATTCTTTCAATTTCCCTCTTTCTTGCCTAATATGGTCTGGGCCGCTCAGGTTGAGACGGCGATTCGCTCAGAAAAACGAATGATACGTTTTTGGGAGAACGGACAATGTGTTGTCGAAAATGGATATTCCTTTTCAGCGTGGCCGTTATTGCCCTTGCCGGCAGCCTCGCTGCTACGACTGCCGGTGAGCAGCAGAGTTTTGAAAAGTCGGTCATTATGATTAGAACGGTAAAGCAGGACTTCGACTACGCCACGCCCTGGAAGCAAAAGGCGATGACGCAGGGTTCGGGCTCTGGCCTCATCATCTCAGGCAAGAGAATCCTCACCAACGCCCACAACGTCAGCAACTGGAGATTCATCGAGCTGAGAAAAGAGAACGTCGCCAAGCGCTACCCCGCCAAGGTCGCCTTCGTAGGCCACGACTGCGACCTCGCGATACTAACTCTCGAAGATCAGACCTTCTTCGACGACACAATCCCCCTGGACTTCGCAGGACTTCCCAAGGTCAACAGCACTGTCTCAACCTACGGATTCCCCATGGGCGGCGACCACGTCTCAGTCACAGAGGGAGTAGTCTCACGCATCGAGACCGACAGCTACGTCCACACCGGCGCCGATTCCCACTTGGTCATCCAGACCGACGCCGCAATAAACCCCGGCAACAGCGGCGGGCCGGTTATCCAGCAGGGCAAAGTCGTCGGCGTCGCTTTCCAGGGACTGCAAATGGCCGACAACATCGGCTACATGATCCCCACCACCGTTATCAATCATTTTCTCGAAGATATAGAGGACCAAAAGTATGACAGCTTCGGCTCGCTCGGAGTTGTCCTGTACCCCGGACTCCACAGCGTCAGTTTCAAGGACTATCTCAAAGTCCCGCCGGACCAGGACGGCATCGTGGTGATCTCCACGCTCATGCACAGCTCCGTCGAATCGATACTCGAACCCAACGACGTGATAACGCAAATCGACGACTACAACATCGATAACGACGGCATGGTCCGGATACACGGCTTGAGGCTGCATCTCTCCGAGGTCATCGAGACAAAGCAGATTGGCGCCGCCGCCGAGTTGACCTTCTATCGCCGCGGCAAGAAAATGAAGCAAACCGCTGCAATAGCACTCAATAGACCCGTCTTTGAGTACGAGCGAAAATACGATAATCCTCCCCGATACGTCTGCTTCGCCGGACTGACCTTCGTGCCCGCAACGCGAAATTTCCTCGAAACATGGGGCCGGGACTGGCTCACCGACATACCATACTACCTGCGATACCTCTTCAACAACTCAATGCAACTCAATACCGACCGACAGCGAAAGGAGTACGTCGTCCTTTCACAGATAATGCCCGATGAAATCAACTCCTATTCCGGCGGTTTCAAGAGCCTCGTCGTCGAGACCATCAACGGCGTCCCCATCTGGAGCCTTGACGATGTTCCAAAGGCATTCGAGAAGCCCGCCGACGGCTACCACGCGCTCAAATTCATGGGCGACAATCGAACTTTACCAATCGACGCAGAAAAGGCCGCCCTGAGACACCAGGAAATATTGAAAAAGTACCAAATACCCGCAGAAGCGAGACTGGAGGGAAAATCATGAAGAAGCAAATAGTCCTGTTCTCAATTGTATTCGCTCTTCTCGCTGCATTGCTTCGTCCGGCAATCGCCGCCGACAAGAACGCACTAACCGAAGCGATGAAGCAGTCCGTTGTTTCCCTCGAAACCTCTTTTTACGGCTACGAGCAGATACAGCCCTGGAGACATAAAGACCTCACTCAGAACCACGCCCACGCCTGCGCCGTCGGCGAATACCAGGTGCTCACAACCGCCTGGGCCGTCGCCAACCTCACCCACGTCAAGGCCCTCAGGTTCGGACAAAACGAATTCATACCTGCAAAGATAAAGCTCGTAGATTACGAAAGCAATCTATGCCTCATCGACCTCGACCCGAACGCAATGACAAAGCCTCTCAAGCCCCTCGTCTTCTCCGAGGACTATCCCAAAGGCGCAGAGGTCGATTTCTACTGGCTCTCATCGGACAACCGCATATACAACGGACGAGCCTATCTCGATCGCGTAAGGGTCCAGCAAACGAACGCCTCCTATGAGAAACGCCTGAATTATATAGTCGGCAATACCTCCCGACAGACAAGCACGGGCCAGGTATATTGCATCGGCTCGAAAGCCATCGGCATAGCCTGCTGGGCCAACGACAGTAAAGAGGCCGGCCTCATCTCCGGCGAAGTGATTAACGCCTTTCTCGCCGCCGCCGCAAAGAAAGAGTACAAAGGTTTCGGGGCCGTCGGCTTCGCCGTTTCGAACCTTCTCGACCCGGCTATGCGCGCTTTCCTCAAGATGCCCGAATCTCTCAAGGACGGCGTTTATCTCCGCGATGTCTATACGCTTGGCACAGGTTCGGACGTTCTTCAACAAGGCGACGTAATACTCGCCATCGATGGCCGGACCCTCGATTCCTACGGCCGATTCCAGCACAAGAAGTACGAGCAACTCGACTTCCAGCACCTCATCACGAGCAAAAACGTCGGAGACAAAATCTCATTCGCCCTATGGAGGGACGGCAAAAAAAAGACGATCAAGGCCCAAGTCAAGAACTTCAAGCCTGCCCAAATGCTCATTCCATACCACGAATACGACCGTCAGCCCGAATACGTCATTACAGCAGGCTTCATCTTCCAGAAGCTCACACGCGAATACCTCACGCGATGGGGAAACGACTGGACCGGAAAGGTCTCCCCGCATCTCTATCACTACTACCGCGACCTCGCTTATAAGCCGAGCGCCGAGCGCAGCGACATCGTCATCCTAAGCTACGTCCTGCCCTCCCCCATCAGCCTCGGCTACAAAGACCTCGGCCAAATCGTCGTCAGCAAGTTCAACGGAATGGCCATACGCTCCATAGCCGACATCTTAACAGCCCAAAAGTTCAGGCCAGATTCCAAATACGATGTGATCGAATTCGAGATGGATAATCCCCTCATCGTAATCCCGAGAGACCAACTCCCCGCAGCCGACAAATTCATAAGCCGAAACTACGGCGTTACAAAACTCATAAATGTAAACCAATAACCAACACAAAGTCTCCCGCCTCGCTCGCAAAATTTATCTAGCCCCTGGTTTCACCGCAGGTGTGGCCTCGCCGCGCCCGCAAAACCAAACCCAACAAGCCGCGACCGTCAGGGAGCGGACAACCCCCGAAAAATACGGTTCCATGGAACAGGGATTTCGATACGAGAAGGACTGTTTAAGTAAGAAAAGAGAGAACAACTTGTATCGGTAATGAAGACTCTGGAGAGAAGCCGATGCGATTGAATGTGAAAAGAGCGAGAAAAAGAGACCAAGAACACAGTAATCTTGTGCTGTTGCATAGAGGCAAGTCATTCACTCTTGTGTTTGGCGTGTGTAAGCATTCCTTAGCGATTCAAGCAAACGATTTGACTTCACTTCATTCTTAGCAAACTCGTCAATATTGTCATGCTTTAGATGTAGTTGTCCCTCCCCTACATTCCCACGATGTTGCCCTTTTGAGAAATATCTATTGTTCGCCACTTCATCGGAAGTTAAGACCCAGTATCTAATCGCATCCCGCCAGACACCGACCCAAACAAAAACATCGCAACATGCCGGTTTCGCTTGCTGAAAATTCATATCGAACTCCTTTTCAGAATCCGAAGAAAGAGCTTTTACAGGAAGCGCTTCGCGGCTATTGAAGTCAACGGCCCTTGATGCTTTGACCTCAATTCTTATTTTCTCATCGAGATAGAAGTCATACTGTCCAGAGTAGTCCGGATCTCGCTTCTTAGATGGCTTAACAAGTTCAGGAACAAGCTCTTTAAGGTGCCCCTGCGCCCAAGTTTCTCCAAATCCTCTCGGGGCACTTATCTCGAAAACATACAAGAACATATTCCGAGATATATACTCATCCCTTAATTCATAGTATTCGTCTAATGACAATTTGCGCAGGCCCAGCAAAGTCGAAATGATATACTCATATTCGTTGAAAGGAAATACAGAGAAGAGATCACCTAATCGTTGTCGCAATTCCGACTCGTTTTCAAGACTTGAAACAAGGTCATCAAGTTGTTCTTTTAGTTTCTCCAAGATATTTCCTCAAAACAAGGTTGGTTGAATGCCGACAAGATTATCTTTATGTTCTTCTTCGTTCTCTCGACTGCAAGAAAATACATCTTCAAACGGATGAGAATTTTGCCATCCCAGACATCCAGTCTGCCTAAACAGTTCAAGCCTACGAATTGTGATCTCGCAGAATATAGGGTCCAAATCTATCGTAAAGCAGTTTCGTCCTAAATATTCGGCTGAAAGCAATGTTGCGCCGGAGTGAGAGAAATAATCAGTCACCAAATCGCCCTTGTGCGAACTCGATTTTATAATTCGGTCGATACATTTCAACGGTTTTTGAGCATAGCAACCGGAGACATTTTCTTCCATGCGATAAAATACCTGTTGAATATCCACCCAAACATTTCCTGGTCTTATGTTATTTGACTTGCTACGCTCCCCATTTTCAGTCAGCCGACCTCCCACTTCTTTATAATACCCTCGCAGTATCTTGGGGATATCGGTATACTGTACTTCGAAATGAGATTTGCCCTTTGTGTAATAAAGCAGTTCCTGTCTTACTGCCATCCAGTTTTTCTGTGTACCATATCCTCTCTGATTCCTCATTGTTATGAATGAGCGGGACGTGACTTCCTTGATGTTACGCATCATTACCATAAAATCAGGCAGTGGTTGAAACCCGTTTTTCTGGTCAGCGCCAAGCCATATATAGAGAGAAGAAGCGTCAGACATTTGGGCAACGGAATTCCTGACCCATTGTTCACACCAATCAATAAACTCCTGCAATTGGCGTTCTTCAAATGCTATCAGATTGTATGGAGGGTCATGTATGGCAAGCTTTGCGGACACTCCCTCGTGCAGTTTCTTAACATGTTCTTCGTTCGCGGCGTCGAGACATCCTACACGGTGCCTGCCTTCTGGATCGCTCCAAATATCACCTGGTTTGAGGCGACAGTGAGGTAGTAATTCTTTTCGAACTTCCTTGTTTTCATCTAGTCTTGGCAACGGATTGTTTTTCATAATCTTTACAGCACAACCATTTCAGTATTTGAAAGTTTGCCGTTCGCCTGCCTTGTTGACAGCTACTTTGCCATAGCTAAAGCCGACTTTTACATAAAGTAAACCGCCTCAATGGAAAAGTCAACTGCTTTCGTGGATATCCACCCATTGACCCGGCTGGTTCATCAGGGCTAATGCCAGATTTTGCCCAGAGCACCAAGACACATCGGGATTCTCATCGGCGATAGGAAGTCTTCCCCCATTCAATCTCGCCGTGGGTCTCCATACACAGGACAACCTTCCGGATATAAAACAAATCCGCCTTGCACCACGGAATATCGACAAATCCCGCAAGCTTTTCCGCCGGCTCATCCAGAATCAATGCGCGGGCGGCGAATATCTCCGCAGCCATCGTCGGAAACGCAAAAGCGCTCTCATTACGCCACATCGTCTCGACCCCCCACGCCAAGAACCAAGTCGGCCGATGATAATCGACATAAACATCCATCAGATACCTGTGCGTCCGTCCCGCATACGCCCTCAAAAATCGCCCGACCTCCGGCGTCAAATGTCGCCATCGAGCGAATATCGACCGCTGCACCGGCACCAGCGCAATAACGCCGCCCCTCCAATGCCCATACTCGTAAACCAATCGCGAGCGAAGCGCATCGCGGGCCTTAGCCAACCCTTTTTCTACAGCCGCCTCGTCCTTCATTATCCTCGCCATTCGGCAGTAAGCAATCAGCCCCGCAATATACCCGTTACGGCAATCCTCCTCGAACTTATTCGGCCCCCGCTCGATAACCTTGCGCAAGTCCTTCCAATCACGCTCGATTCTCCCATAGTCGCCGCTCACCTTAGCCCAAAGCCAAAACGGATACAGCCGAGCAACGTCGCTCCTCGTTATATCGCTGACAATCCGAAACATCTCCTCATCCGGAACATCATAAAAAGAACGAACAGTCCCGAATGGCACTGCCGTCGCCAAGCCCTTACCTGTCTTAGATTTACGTTTGTCCGAGCTTCTCTCGTAGTTGATCGCGTGGGCGTTGCATAAGTGGGTAGCGGTGTCGGCGGCGTTTCAAGACGCGAGGCTCGATACGGCCG
>JAUVXL010000331.1 GCA_030603595.1 Sedimentisphaerales bacterium
TTATCCCAGTCCTCTTGATTACCAGAGTGGATGGTGACCGCCCGCACGCCCATCCGTTCCGCCGCCGCGATCTGATTGCGCATCAACGCCAACAAGGGCGAAATGAGCAACGATGGCCCTGCTCCTGCTTCACGCAACAGCTTGGTAGCGATGAAGTAAACAAAACTCTTTCCCCAGCCGGTCTTCTGCACCACCAGCAGTCGGCCGCGACCTTCCACGACATGGCGGATCGCCTCCTCTTGACCTTCGCGGAAAGAAGCATTCGGAAGACCCGACCCAAGTTTGAGAAGTTCTATTGTTCTATTTTTATTGAATGCCATTTACTGTCTCAGTAATATCTCTGCATTCTGTGCATAACATTGTTCATATTGCTTCGCATAACATCACAAATACCATTGCGCCACCCGTATTTATCCGCCATAGGCGGATAAAACACTTGGCTATATAACCAAGCCTTTCAATTCCACAATAATACCAAAATCTTTCTCGAATTGCCTTTTTTGCGACTTTCGCCTAACTGCCTTAAAATAAACGACTTACCAGCCTTTTTGCCCATTTACAACGCCACATTGTAAGCCAACAATGCCACGATGTAAAGCGACAATGCCATAATGTAAGCCTGCGCAGCACAACATCCGACATACTACATACGATATACGCCTATCCCTTCGCGGCCTTAAGCGCATTGAGCTTCTTGGCAAGACGCGACTTCTTCCGCGCAGCCGTCTTCTTATGCATCGTACTTGTCGCAGCCGTCTTATCCAGCTTCTTAGTGAGCAGCCGCAACTGCTCCGTCGCAGCCTCGGCGTCCCCTTTTTCCAAGGCCGACTCGAAATGCTTTATCTCCGTCTTAACCTGGCTCTTACGAGCACGGTTGATAGTACGCCCCTTGGCGTTCTGTTTGATTCTCTTCTTCGCTGATAACGAATGTGCCACTGTAATCTCCTGAAACTTCTATTCTACTATTAAAAAAACTTAACCGACAGGTTGGTTGCTCTAATTATTCTGCGATCCACGCAGCTTATCAACGCGCCTGCTGACGTCTTTATACGAAAAGTCCGCCTGCGCAATTTTACGATATATCTCCAGCGCCGTCTCGGCATCGCCCTTTTCCTCGTATGCACGAGCGAGGTTGTATCGCAATTCCTTGCCCGTACTATCGTCCTTTATCCGGTGCGCCTCGATCGCCCTGTTCAAAACGTCGATAGCATCTGCGAACCACCCCTTCATAAAGAAGCACACACCGATCTGATTCATCGACCCGATCTTCCTGCGAGGGTCCTTCTGCGCCTCCTGGAAAAGCGGTATCGCCTCATCGTATTTCTTGCTGCGCACCAAACGCACCGCATACTCGTATTTCGCCTTCAGGTCCGTAGGATAGTTCGCCATGCACAGTCGATAGTGTTCGAGTTCGGTCTTATCCAAATAAGCCGTCAGTTTTCCGAGGATGGTCTTCGCCTTTTCGTTCTTTGGCTCGGCCTCAAGAACAATCTTCGCCTGCCTGATCTTCCTCCTAAGCTGCTTACTCCTCAGCAGCCCCGCACGCTGCTTATAGCTGAAATCGCTCTTGGCCTTGTAAGCGTTCTCAAGCAACTCGATCGCCTCATTCTCCGCCTCATTCGTCCCTATATCCGAAAGCGCATCGGCCAGACCATACGTATTCTTCGGAATATCAGGGTTACTCGCAAGCCGCCGTCGCGCATCCTCGACGGCCTTAACACGATAATCCACAGTCTTGACAACCCCCGCCTGGGCCTGATGCTTCTCCTGCTCCTCACGATTCTTGATAGAACTGCGAAAATCCCCGCCTTTATCGTACTGCCCCCGCGCCATAGTAAGCTCAGCCGAGAGGTTCTTGAACTCGTCCGCCAGGTCGCTATCGTCCGGCCGGAGCAACGAAGCCCTCTGACACGCAACCAGGGCCTTATCGAACTGCTCCAGTTTCCGGTAACTGTCCTTCAGAAGGATATACGTCAGGGCAGAAGGTTTTTCCGCGCCGTTATTGGTCTGGAAGATAAGATTAGCAAGCCACCCCGCCGTCTTGTTATAACCGCCTGCGACAGCCGCACGCAGCATGTCCTCGGCATAGGCCAAGTGCCCAGGATCTCTCGCAAACAGGTATTCCGCATTCTGAATCCGCTCAAGAGGCGTTTTCCCACCGCGACGCTTCATCTTATCCATCATTGAAGGCTTCTTGCCGCCCTCGCCCTGCCGCTTCAGCGCCAACTCGCAAAGCGGGATATGACCATCCTCGAGCGCATCAGGGGCGCGCTTGAGCCCGTCAAGATACATGTCGATTGCATACTCAAAATTCTTTCGTTCGGCGAACTGGCGGGCCCTGTCGAAAAAGGACCGTGCTTTGCTCAGTTCCTGGCCGTTGTCTGATTCCGGCATAATTCTCCAACAGAATCGCCTGACAAGTCCACATATATAGTGCAACTTGCCAATACTAATGTTTCAAGGAAATTTGTCAACAATAATGTAATCCACCAATTATTAAGGGGTGCGACCAGATTTTCTGGCAGGTGATTGGGGTATTCGTCAATACTCGATCATAAGGCACAACACAGCCGCTATCGTCATTGCGAGGCCCCCTTGGGGCCGTGGCAATCTCCGGCTTTCGAGTCCGCCTCCGGCGGAAGATTGCCGTCCGCCGGTGGCGGACCTACGGCTCCTTCGCAATGACGTAGCGCGTAATGCTTTGTCAGAAAGAATCTTATAGTGTGCCAGACAAATTAGCCACACCCATTATTAAGGCAGATTC
>JAUVXL010000215.1 GCA_030603595.1 Sedimentisphaerales bacterium
AATATCAAACCGGCATTCGTGTGAGTGATGCCGAGATGAAATCGCTTAATATACGACGACACAATATCTGCCCACAATGGAATTATACAATAGAACCACACCAACAAGAATGAAAGGTTATTTATTTACAAGTCCTAAGCCCTCAAGGCCATGATGTCCCCTGGGGGACAGGAGTCGGCGGGACAGAGCAGTTCCTCAGAGAAATGCGCCGTCTCGGAATCACCCCCACGATGTTCGGGCTGGAATACTCGTACAATTTCCTCGAATCAATGCCCGACGTAGCAAAATGCGCCGAGTTCTTCAACAACCTGAGTCTGCGATTGTAACAAACAAGGATAACCATGACACCAACTGCAAATTCCAAAGCAACAAATGCCAATCCCATCACACGTCGCCGCTTTCTCCAGCGCACGGCAGCAGCATCCGGCCTAGTCGCCGCACCCTGGATCATCCCAGCCTCGGCAATCGGCGCTGCGGGTAATACCGCGCCGAGCAACCGCATCACCGCGGGTCTGATAGGCAACGGCATCATGGGCAGGGGCCACCTGCGCAGGTTGGCCGGCGATAAGGAGATTCAACTGCTGGCCGTCTGCGACGTCGATCGCATTCGCAGGGACGAGGGCAAGAAGAAGGCCGATCAAATCCACTCCGCTCGTGCCGGGGGAGAATATAAGGCGTGCACGGCCTATAACGACTATCGCGAGGTGCTCGCCCGCGATGACATCGATGCGGTCGTGGTAGTGACGCCGGACCATTGGCATACTCCCATAAGCCTCCATGCCGTCCAAGCGGGCAAGGACGTCTATTGCGAAAAGCCGATCTCGATAACAATCGGCCAGGGCCGCCAACTCGTCGAGACGATCCGCAGGTATGGCCGAATTTTCCAAACGGGGACCCAATACCGCTCCATCTCGACTATTCGCAAAGTCTGCAATTTTGTCCGCGAAGGCGGGCTTGGTAAGGTAAAACAAGCCTTCGCATTGTGGACCAAACTCGGCGGCTTCTTCGGGGCGCCGCGCTTCGAGGGTTCCCGCCATGCGATGGACGTCGAGCACTTCCGGCATTCCTACACCCCGCTCGATTTCGCCCTGCCCGCTCAGCCGGTTCCCGAAGGACTCGACTGGGACCTCTGGGTCGGCCCGGCGCTCTGGCACCCGTTCAATCAATCATATCATATCAATCCCATCCCCGGCGTCGTACCCTGGTCGTTCGACGAGGACTTCGGAGCGGCATCTTCGACTTGGCACCACTCGCACAGCGCCGACGTAATTCAATATGCCATCGGGATGGAAACAAGCGGCCCCGTCGAATTGATTCACCCGGCCGACGGGCCTTACCCGACCCTAACCTGCAAATATGCAAACGGCACGCTGCTTCATCTGGTCGATCACTGGGGTATGGTAAAAGACGTCTATAAGGCCGTCCCCGCAGACGCCAGATTAGCAGGCAACTTCGGCGGCGTGTTCGTCGGAGAAAGGGGCTGGGTCACGTCAATGTCAACCGGCGGACAAATCGAAGGCGGCGGCGATGGGCTGTTCGAGCGGATGAAACTGACCACCCGGCAAGTCAATACCGGCGACAACAATCATCACGCAAACTTCTTCGACTGCATCCGCACCCGCAGAACGCCAAGCGCCCACGAAGAAATAGGCCACCGCTCCGCATCACTCGGCCACCTGACAATCATAGCCCACAAGCTCCGGCGATCCCTGAAATGGGACCCGGCCAAAGAACAATTCCAAAACGACGGCGAAGCCAACCGCCTGCGATCAAGAGCAATGCGCGCCCCCTGGCACACTTAATCCACATCTCAGGAGTCCAAATGTCATTCCTGCGCAAGCAGGAATCCATTTCCCCGGCCTCTCTGGACCCCTGGTCAAGCCAGGGGTGACAGGCTGTTTCATCCTCAGAGGAGTCCTTGTCGCCATCTATACTATGCGCGTTAGTATGCCTCGACCCAGGAAAATCAAGAGTAGTAAAAGTTGCGCCATCGTAGAGAAAGCCATGCTCATAGCCGCTTCTCCATTTTTCTCGCACCTCATTGGTTCTCGCCGCTCGCATCTCACCGCCGAGCGGCCTGAGATTTAATATTACTTAGTGTACCCATTGGAACGCGCACATGTCAAGGAAAAAAGCCCGCCAATTACCAATTTATCGCGCAAATGGATTTCTCGCCGCCGAGAACGCCGAGGGCGCAGAGATTGTTGTATTGCAAGAACTTATGGCCGATTATCCGACAAGGCCATACAATTGCTCTTTTCTCGGCGGTCTCGGCGGTTGATGAGAAATGCAGGCCAAACTGCTTGTTGTCCTGCGGCGGATGGGGTACAATTTCCGAACGTTTTTGGGCCCTGAGTTTTATGGTCAAGATAGTTCACTAAATTTGCTTCTTGGGAAGGAGGCGATTCTATGGGACAGATAGAACGCAAACATTTGAGTCGGCGAAGGTTTCTGCGGGGTGCAAGCGGAGTGATCGCGTTTCCGACAATCATATCCGCTACTGCGCTGGGGGCCGGCGGCAAGCCTGCAGCCAGTGAGCGCATTGTCATGGGGACAATCGGATTCGGCGGCCGCGGAAGTCACGTTATGCCTGCGTTCATGCGCGAGGACGATGTGCAGATGGTCGCGATTTGCGATGTCAAAGGCAATCGCCGCAAACTCGCGAAAGAAACGGTCAATCGGCATTACGGAAATACCGACTGCGACGCCTATATCGACCTGCGGGAACTCTTGGCGCGAGACGATATCGACGCGGTGCTGATAGCTACGGGCGATTACTGGCATTCGGCGGCGGCCTGCCTGACCGCTCGGGCGGGCAAGGATATGTACTGCGAAAAGCCGATGAGCGTGACAATCACCGAAGGACGCGCCCTGGCCGATACGATGAAGCGCTATCGCAGAATCTTCCAGTGCGGAACGCAGCGGCGAAACGTGAGACAGTTCATGTTCGCAGCCGACCTTGTGCATAAGGGCCTGCTCGGCGAGCTCAAGGCTGTCCATGCCGAGAAGGCGCCCAAATGGCACGATACATACGAAACCATCCTGCCCGCCGAGCCGGAGCTGCCCCGCGAGGTTCTGGACTGGGATATGTGGCTCGGCCCGGCCGCGTGGAGGCCTTACAATTCGCAGTACGTCTCGCGACAATTCTGGGGCGGCCATCTCGACTTCGCCGGCGGATCATACACCGAATGGGGAAGCCACACCGTCGATCTATGTCAGTGGGCCGCGAAGAAGGACGACACCTCACCCGTGATTTATCACCTCGTCGGCAAGGACGTCGAGGCATACTACGACGACGGGCTCAAGCTGGTTCTGCGAGGCGACATAGGGCAGGGCTCCTGCGGCGTCCGGTTCGAGGGGACAGAGGGCTGGATAGAGGTCGATGACTCAGGCCATGTCGAAGTCCGCCCCCTCTCGCTTCAATCGAAACGCAAGCTGGGCAAGGGCTATCCGGTGGACGACCACGTGAGGGATTTTCTCAGCAGCTTCAAGTCTCGAAGACAGCCGAGCGCCCCTGCAGAGGGCGCGCACCGCTCGATCACTGCATGCCACGCAGCCAATATCTGTCGGCGGCTCGGCAGGACCGTCAAATGGGACCCGGCCAAAGAAGAATTCATCGGTGATGAACAGGCCAATAGAATGGCTTCGAGGGCCTATCGTCAGCCGTGGAGGCTGTAAGAGATGCTTTATGAAAAGCTTAGCAGAGCGGATTGGCAATGAGTTCTGCATAAGGAGAATAAAATGAATCGTAACCGGTTAATTTGTGGGTTGTTGATATTAGGCTGGATGATTGCGACAGGGCCCTTATGGGCCGATACCGAGACTGTCGATACCGAGGTAGTCGCCGCGACAAAGGCAGGTCCCGCAGAACTGAAGAACCTCGAACTGCGGGCCATAGAGACAATCAAAGGCGATGCGCCGACGATGGAAAAGGACCATGCCTGCCGAATACTGCGCGTAATCGGCTCAACCGATTCGGTCGAAGCGCTCGGAGCATTGCTAACGGATGCAAAACTCTCGCATATAGCCCGCTATGCCCTGGAGTATATGCGCTATCCCGAGGCGGACAAGGCACTGCGCGACGCCCTCGGCGAGACGACCGGCAAGGTCAAAGTCGGCATTATCAATTCGCTCGCCATGCGGGGCGAGAGACAAAACGTCGCAACTTTAACGCCCTTGCTCAAAGATGCCGACGCCGACGCCGCCGGCGCCGCGGCCTGGGCGTTGGGCCGGACCGCATCGCCGCGGGCTGTCACTGCACTTTCCAACTATTATAAGAATGCAAAAGGGAAGATGCGCGGCGCCGCCGCCGATGGATTGCTCAACGCCGCCGACCGGTTGGTCGCCAAAGGTAGCTTGCCCGAAGCGCTTGCGATCTATAAACAACTCAACAAGGCGGATGCCCCCGAGCACGTTCGCATGGGCGCCTTTGCAGGAACGATTAGGGCCCAGCCGGAAAGGGCCGTCGCGATGCTCACCGAGGCCGTCCGAAGCAAGGACTGGAAGATAAGGGGCATGGCGATCGATATGATTGTCGCGCTCAAGGGCCGTCGCGTCACCGAACGCTTCTCCGCCGACCTCGATAAGCTCGACGCCCCCACACAGGTGCTGATGATGGGCGCGCTCGTTGCACGGGGCGAAAAGCAGGCTCTCAGGCCTGCCATAACAAAGGCTGTATCCAGTTCGAATACCCGGATGCGTGCGCTGGCGATCAAATCGCTGGGAGACGTCGGCGATGATAGTACGGTGAAGGTATTGGTCAACGTAATAGAGACCGGCAAAAACGATGAGGACAAGAATCTCGCAGCGTCGAGTCTGAGGAGGTTGTCGGGCAAGAATATCAATGGCCAGATCGTCAAATCCATGAAGACGGGCAGCACCGAAGGAAGAGTCAAATTGATCGAGATTCTGCGCGATCGCGATGCCGCAGAAGCCGTCGATGAGTTGTTGGTCGCGGCTTCGGACAAGGATACCGATGTTCGCAGGGCCGCATTCAAAGCGCTCGCAGATTTGGCCGGGCCCCAACACCAGAAGGCCCTTATCAAATTGTTAGTGAACCTCAATGGCGATGCCTGCCGAGCCGAAGCCGAACGCGCCCTCATAGCGGTTTCCCGCAGTCTCGACAAAGCGGCAAGCACCGAGCCGATACTCGCAGTAATCGATTCCTCAACGGCAACAAAATGCTCCCTGCTGCGTGTGCTCGGCGGGATCGGAGATACGAGAGGATTCGTAGTAGTCCGCCAGGCTCTCAAAGACAGTAATCCCGACGTTCGCGAGACGGCCGTCCGCGCGCTTGCCGACTGGCCCGACGCTGCCGCAGCGCGCACACTGCTGGAAGTCTTTCAAACAACCTCAAACAGAACACATCGCATAGTAGCGCTCCGCGGATGTGTCCGGCAACTGGGCCTGGGCACACTGACCTCGCCCGACATGCTCAATATTTGCAGCGAGCTAATGAAGGGTGCGGATCGGCCTGAAGAAAAGAAGCTGGTCCTGGCTTGTCTGGCAGGCTCGGCAAATCCCCGTGCGATAAGAATAGTCGAGCCTTTGCTCGCCGACAGCGACGTGAAGGCCGAAGCCGAACTTGCAATGCTCGGCGTCATACGAAATATGACCGGCCCGACGCCCGCTGAAGCCCAGACGGCCGCACAGACTCTGCGCAATAAATCAAAGAACGAAACGATAAAGAAACAGACCGCAGCAATCATAAGGCTCATCGACAAGTTCGAAGACTACATCATGGCATGGCAAGCATCCGGCCCGTACTCGAAGCCCTTCGCCGACACGTTCGATACGGCCTTCGCCCCTGAAACGCCCGACACCGAGCCTGCAGTA
Organism: Sedimentisphaerales bacterium; assembly: GCA_030603595.1. GTDB lineage: Bacteria > Planctomycetota > Phycisphaerae > Sedimentisphaerales > Anaerobacaceae > JAFGCD01. Next base: position 5,836 of record JAUVXL010000215.1, read on the forward strand.
TGGAAGCCGCTGCCAATCAGCAGGAGAGGCAACCGGCCCTGGATGTTCGACCTGCAGGCCGCCCTGAGGGGCCAGCGCAAGGCAGGTTATGTTCGCACCTACGTCCATTCCGACAAGAAGCAGGCGGCGAGGATTGACTTCGGCACCGACGACGGCAATAAGCTGTGGCTAAACGGCAAGCTCGTTCATGCAGACCGTGCCGGGGGCGCCGCAACGCCGGGCGAGCATAAGGTCAACGTGACACTGCAAAAAGGATGGAATGCCGTATTGCTCAAAGTTACGCAGGATACCGGAACCTGGCAGTTCTGTCTTGCCGTGAGAAAACCCAACGGCGACAAGCTCGAAGGTCTCAGCATCCAGCCGGCCAAACCAACAAAATAGTATTTGGTTTCAAACCAATCGCCTCGTATGACTAAAATGTTACGAAAGAACCTTGATTATTGAATCCTTTTCGCCGATAGTGTAAACTGGTGTTTAATGGGGCGGTTAGCTCAGTTGGCTAGAGCGCCTGCTCGACACGCAGGAGGTCACTGGTTCAAGTCCAGTACCGCCCATTTCCCAAGCCCTTGTTAGCAAAGGGTTTGTGAGAATCATTCCTCCGTCATTAGCCTCGGCAAATGCTGTGCTACACTTATAGAAGCATTCAGGAGGCCGGTACCATACCGAGAAGTAGGCCGGCATCAAATCCGATTTCTCATCACAAGCACACGAAGCAGTACGCCTCTCGATAAGGGGATTGGTTCGGTTATACAGCGGAGGATTTGCAGTTCTGGATCAATTTTGCGCAGAGCGTCTGCGCAAGTCCTTATATCTATAATTGGCTCTCTGAAATAATTTGTGGGTAAGACTTCAGCCACCTGGCTCTCATGGGTGAAAACCAATGAAACTGGGGCTCTGCCCCAGACCCCGGAATTTACCGCTTTGTAGCCAACAGCATGATGAGTTGCGGGCAAGACAACA
>JAUVXL010000112.1 GCA_030603595.1 Sedimentisphaerales bacterium
GCTCATCGAACAGCATGAATCTGTCGATATCCGCCATCAACTCGCTCTGATTGATGCGGTGGACGCGCCGATGCCTCCTGCCGCCCTCGGCTTCAGTCTCGCCGAGTTGAGCTGTGTTACAGCCAAAAGGCAGCAAAACCAGGACTGCCAGAACAATCGCCAGAACAACTTTACATAGAGAAACGCTTTTCATCATTTCTTCCTTATCAGAAAGTCAATATGCCGGGCGCTTCGGCCTCAACCCACCAGGCCGTTAATCCCCACAGCCCAAGTCCTTCACTGCCCTGGGACAGAGAGACTCAACCCAAAACTATATCATTATTGTAACACACCACAACAGCCCTGTCAACCAAAATCGCATGGATGGGTGTGGCTAATTTTTCCGGCACACTATAAGACTCTTTCCGACAAAGGATTACGCGCTACGTCATTGCGAAGGAGCCGTAGGTCCGCCACCGGCGGACGGCAATCTTCCGCCGGAGGCGGACTCGAAAGCCGGAGATTGCCACGGCCCCCAAGGGGGCCTCCTAAGAAAATGAACGGTTCTCTTAGCGCGAGGGGTAGGAGATTGCCACGTCGCTGCGCTCCTCGCAATGACGATAGCGGTTGTGTTGTGCCTTATGATCGAGTATTGACGAACACCCCAATCACCCGCCAGAAAACAATTTCACACCCGCATAGAATGGCCCTGCCCGGAAATCGTGTTCTCTTGACTTCCAGCTTCTTGCCAAAAAATGTCGGCCTCTGCCGTTTTCGGCGAGGGCCTTGTAAATAGCCCGTTTCTCCAATCACACCAAAATGTAAAAAAATCCCGACAAGAACCTTTGACTCCGTGACATAGCCGCCCTATAATTCGGATATCGGACATATAGTCGAGACGTATTCTTCTTTGAGAATTGCCGGCGTCGCCGGGGGCCCCCCGAATCGGCCGGGCAAATTAAGCAGAAGCTGACAGCGTAACATGAAAAACAGTAGAATCAGCAGAATAATACAGATTCTAACAACAATGCAGTCCGGAAAGAGCTATGCCGTCGAGGACCTCTCGAAAATATTCGGGACCAGCAGGCGGACAATCTTCCGAGACCTCAAAGAACTCCAGGCGATCGGCGTGCCGTACCACTTCGACTCCGACACCGGCGGGTATGTCATAGACCCCGAATTCTTCCTGCCCCCCGTGGACCTGGACCTCAAAGAAGCCCTGAGCCTCTTAATGCTCGTACACAAGGTGCGCGACGAGATACAGTTGCCCTTCAGCAAATCGGCGATGCTGGCAGCCCTGAAGATCGAGAACAATCTGCCGCCCAACATCAGACGCTACTGCAATACCGCCCTGAAAAACATCTCCGCCACAATCGGCGCCCAGGCGCCCGTCCAAAGTTCCGGCGGACTCGACGCCGTCTTCACACAACTCCAAAACGCCCTGACAAGAAAACGCAAGGTCAACCTCCGCTACAACTCGCTGGCCGAGAAAAAAATAATCGACGTCGAGCTATCACCCTATCACCTCTTCTATAACCAGCGGGCCTGGTACGTCCTGGGCCGCTCAAGCCTGCACAAAAGCATTCGCACGTTCAAGCTCAACCGCATAAAAAGCATGCAAATCAGCGACAAATGCTTCGTCGGCGGCGAGGATTTCGACGCGCATGAATACTTCGGCAGGGCTTGGTCGATGATACCGGAAGGCCGAATCTACAATATCAAACTGCAATTCACACCCAAAGTTGCCTGCAATGTCACCGAGGTCAAGTGGCACAGCACACAACAAGTCACCTATCACAACGACGGCTCGGCCACCATCGAGTTCCGCGTCGATGGGCTCGGTGAAATAAGCTGGTGGATCCTCGGATACGGCGACCAGGTGCGGATAGTCGCTCCAAGAGCCCTGCGAAAAAGGATACTTCGCATGGCTGAGAATATGATCAAGATCAACGAGAAAGCATAAAACCCACGCCAATCGTCACCGGGGAGGAGAATTTGTGCCTCTGGGGCCCCGAACGATTTTCCTCGCGGCACAGACTTCTCCACCTGCGATCCGCCTGCGGCGGAAAAAACACGGCCAGGATGGCCGTGCCACAACGCCGAATGCGCCTGCGCATTTTTCGGATGAGCCCCTTATTTGACTTCGAGGATCGAGTTGTACTCGCCGAACGGATTTACTTCCGTTCTGTGGTTGTACGGATCCTGCTGCCATTGCCCGTCGACCACAAGGCGATAGCGGTACTTGCCCTGCGGCAGTTTAATCTTGGTCTGCCACACACCGCTGCCCCCGACCTTCTCCATAGGCGTTTGAATGGGCTGCCAGTTGTTGAAGTCCGCGGCAATCTGGACGTTTTTGGCTCTCGGATATAGGGTGACAAAGACGACGGCATCGCTCATTTGGCTGACGCCGTAATAGTCAGCGAGCTTTCCGTTGATGTCGGTCGGCTCGAACTCAGCAGGGTTGGGAAGCTCTATTTCCGCAATTGCAGGCTCAGTAGGAATTGGAGGCTCTATTTCCGGCCTGACCGGCTCAGGCGTAGCAGCGGCCTGCACCTGTGCCGGCGACGTTACGAACTCGTCGGATTCGGGTCCGCCAAAGGCGGACTCGGGTGCTGTGGTTTCAATGATTTGGATGGGTGGATCCGCCGCGCGTATCAACTCGTCGGCGGTCGCGCTGATCGATTCGAGCTGGTCGGCCAGAGAGTTGACGAACTCATGACGCTGCTCTTTGACGCCGCTGCCTACGACTTCCTGGGCCAGCGTCTCGAAATCTTTCTGGCCCTTGCTTGCAGGGTCATACTCGCTGATAGGCTGCCCGAAGCTGGCGGCCTCTTTGATTTTCGTATTGAAGTTGACAATTGTCGTGTACATCTTGTCGGAGAAGTGTTCTCGCAGTTCGGCGAGGATCTCTCTGGCCATCTTGGTTCTTATATCGTACATGCTGGCAAGCACCCGGACTTCGACGTGCTGGCTGCATCGTTTGCAGAGAATGCTGAGCGTTTCGAGTTGCTTGCTGAGGCCGTGCAGTGCGAAGTATCCTGTCTCTACCGGTACGATCACGTCCGTTGCGGCACGCAGCGCGTTGAAGGTCAACAGGCCGACAGCGGGCGGGCAATCGACAAGCGTGTAGTCGTAGTCGTTTTTGACCCCTTCAATAGCGTCTCTGAGGCAGCATTCGCGCTCGGGGATGCCCGCCATTTGCTGCTCGAACGCGGACAGATCGATACTGGCGGGCGCCAGTTCGAGCTTATCGGTAATTTGCCAGAGTATCTCGGTGAGCTTGATGGGCTCATTTCTGCTTCGGCTGATCAGAACATCGTAGATACTCTGCTCGATCTGCTGCTCAGGTACGGCCAGCCCGACGGCGCAATGGGATTGCGGATCCATATCAACGAGCAGAACCTTCTGGCCTGCTTCAGCAAGCGCGCTTGCCAGGTTTATGGATATAGTTGTCTTCCCACAACCACCTTTTTGGTTGACGATTGCAATGGTTCTCATTGTTTGTCTCCAGCTTGTACCAGCAGCCTGAAAATCGCCTTTTCAACGCCGTAAAAACACTTTTACACCCTTTTATATTATTCGGCAAAGGGACAAAAAAAACTTTATCTTTTTATGGGACCAGCCGATAAAAAACAGGCATTTCGGTATGGCCAGCGACGATTTTTCGGTCCATTACAAGCGGGCCGGCCGCCCATCGGGACCAAGTCGGCGGCAGGGCGAGCTGGATGTGGTGTTTGTCGTCCGGTGCGAGGCTGTATCTTGTGGATGGAGGCGCTGATACGAGGGGCTCGGCGGTTTTTAGACTTGGATTGTCGGCGCCAAGTGGTATATTGTTGGGTAGTTGTTGGCCTAAAGCGTTGTTCTTTGCGCGGGCCTGGAAATCACGTTTTGATATTGTGGGACAAATTTTTGGAGGAACGAAGAATGGAACGTCGCACGTTTCTAAAGTACACGGCAGCAGCGGGCCTTGGAGTGAATCTGATCAGTCGCAGCGGTTTGGCGATGGAAAGGGCCGGTGGGGCGAAGCTTCGCAAGGCGCTCCAACTCGGTATGCTGCCAAAGAATCTCTCCGATGCGGACAAGTTCAAATTGGCTAAAAAATGCGGATATGAGGGGATTGAGGGCTATCCGATGGCAGACCTCGATGCCGCCAAAAAGCTCGGCAAGCTCGCTCGCGACGTTGGAGTGCCGATTCATTCCATCGTATATGGCGGGTGGGGAGCACCGTTCTCCGACCCGAATCCCAAGGTAATCGAGAAAGGTCTGGCGGGGATGCAAACGGCGTTGCGAAGCGCCAAGGCGCTCGGCGCAGAGACGGTCCTGCTCGTACCGGCGATTGTGAAGGAGAACGTCAGCTACAGCGACGCCTACAAACGCTCCCAGGAGCATATTAGAAAGCTGCTCCCGTTGGCCAAGGAGTTCGGCGTGATTATCGCCGTCGAGAACGTCTGGAACAAATTCCTGCTCAGTCCATTGGAGTTTGCGCGGTACGTCGATGAGTTCGACAGTCCGTGGCTCAAGGCCTACTTCGACATCGGCAATGTGATCATCTACGGCTACGCCCAGGACTGGATTCGGACGTTAGGCAAGCGGATTGCGAAGATTCATCTCAAAGACTTCAAGCGCAGCGGCTATCAGTGGAAAAATCTGCTCGACGGAGATGTGAACTGGAAAGAGGTTCGCCGGGCGCTGGGCGAGGTCGAGTACGACGGATTCATAACGCCCGAATTAGGCGGCGGAGACGAAACCTATTTGACGGACCTCTCCGGCCGAATCGATAGAATCATCGCAGGCAAGTAGCCGCAGACAGCCAAGAAGAGAAAAGCAGAATTGCAGGCTATAGCCCGCTTCAGGCCACGAAGCCAGGTTACTTCTTGATAATGGCCTTATCGGATACCCCTATTCCAAATCCTTCTTCAGCGATTCATACAACTTCAACCAGTCCTCGGCGTCTATGACCTTTCGCACCTGAGGGTCGAGCCATATCTCCGCAAGCCAGTCCAGCAGCTTTTTGATATCGACTTCTTCAATTTCCTTCCCCGGCTCTTCCATCTTCCGCAGGGCCGATACCGTATTGAAAGCATTGACCGCATAGAACTTGGCACTCTTGCTCCGCAACCTCTCAGGCCTGGCTGCAAGGCTTTCTATTGCGCTCGATAGCATCAAATCATCCTTACGCCCCGTTAGCACCGCCTCGGCGCTCTCAATGCCGACCGCACTCTCAAGGATCATACCTTCAAGCACAAAACCTTCCCTGCCCCCGCCCATACTCATCTGCATCGGTGGAATACGGAAATTGCCTATAATTTCAACGTTATCAATGCCCCAATAGTCTTCATAATTAGCGTCGTAATAATGCCAGCGAATGCGAACATTCGACTGATCGGCGGCAAGTGCGCTTATATCCTCAGTAATATTTCCGCCGGTTGATGAACCTGTGTATTGGAGCACTGTTTGCCATGGACCGTTATCGATGCTTATATCGACATCACATTTTTCGCTACTATACTTTTCGAAATAGTGAGAAAATTCAAGTATAACTTCGACTGCCCCGGAGCAGTCGATAGAAGGTGTGATAAGTGCTTCATTCATATCCACACTAGCTGCCCAGAAGCTGTCAACGATACAGAAATCTCCCGTCCAGTATTCACTGCTTCGCTCTCCCGGATTATTAGTCGTCCATGTTTCATCATCATTCAATCCATCGACAACCGTCCAGCCGGCAGGAATACCACTCTCGAAGTCCGTGGCAAGTAATATCTCTTTCTCCGGCCATGCTGCTTGCCACAGCCAGTCGTCGCAGAACAATACAAGATCGTTGAAATCGATATTGTTGTTATCCTGTAAGTCGCAAACATCGTTGTAGTTGACGTCATTGGGTTCGCTCCGCCATGCAGCCGCAAGGATAGCATAATCTATGAAGTTGACAAATCCATCCTCGTCAAAATCGGCAGGACTCCAATAATATTCGTCCGCCCCCATATCAACACGTTCATATCGAATACGTTCCTCGCCGTCAATATCAGTTTCGTCACCGTAATCACCGTTGGGATCGCCTGCGTCCTTGCACTGCGATGTTTCGTCAAGGTGCAAATCATCGGTATCTATGTCGATATTCATAAAACCGGGGTCACTGTCAATATTGCCAACGCCGGGGTATCCGCCCTGGATACAGTTGTAGCTTACATTCTCTAAAGGTTCGCCGCTGAGTGTTTCTATCTGCACGGTATTGCCATAGACTATGCAGTTGACAATATTCGGCTCATGCCCGGAATATGAATACACCCCATTCGGAAGGTTGTTTACAATTGTATTGTTCCTGATAAGTGGTGGTGAGACCTGCTCTTTGATGAAGATTCCGGAGTCATTGTCATCGTTAGCCCCGTTATTGTGTATCCAGTTATTTTTTATTGACACCTTTCTTGAATCCTCAAGGTATATCCCATACTTGCCATTGAAGCGAATCACGCTGTTGGTAACACTGACATCATCACAGCCCGACGTGCACCAGAGGCCTTCGCCACCGTTGTTTTCCATCACTGAGCGTGTTATAGACGGAGAGGAAACAGAGCAACAGACTCCATAACCGTTGTCTTTGACCCAGCAATTGTCCAAGTCTATTGTTGTGTTAGAAAGTGCATATATTGCCACCTCAGTGTGATTTTTTACTGTACAGTCTGCCATCTCAACGACCGAATCTGAAGCGAAAACTCCGTGCACTGTTATGTCGTTCCCATCAAAGATGCACTTGCTTATTATCGGCCAGGAGTAGTCACACTTCACACCACCGCTGCTGTTCCCGATGAACGTGCAGTTGTGAATATCCGGGTCGGAGAAGTTTACGGCATAAACGCCGTATTGGGTGTTGTCTTTCAGCTTACAGTTGGCAATCCCCACATCGGAGTCGTCAAGGAATATACCGGCGGTATTGGAACCGTAACTGCCCCTTGTAGTAAACCCATCGACAATCGAATCTTTGATACCATCGGCGCTTACGATATACTTGACCGCCTCATCGTAATTCTCACCGATTTGACCATCGAGAATTGTCTCATTGTTGGCATCGGCGAAATCACGCTGGCTTGTGCTCTGCTCGTAACCCGCGAATGCCCGAATAGCCCGACGTCTTCAATCAGGTCAAATGAATAGTCTTTATACGCGCCAGATGCGTCGGTCCTCCAAACCGGCTTATATATCCCCTCTGCAACCCAGATATCGATAATACCGCCGCAGCTTCCGGCCTGGTCAAATGCGTCCTGCAGGACGGTATAAGCATCGTCCCACGATGTTCCGTTATTGCAGCCGTTGGCGTCTTTATCGACGTAAATGATATTGCCGCCGTAGCAGCATACATTCGTATCGACAACAGCAACGCTGTAGTATTCGTCGTTTTCTATTTCGCAGATATTGTGGATTGTGCTGCCCGGCCTGGCAGAGCACGCAACCTCGGTAATGATTTCAAACGTATTCGAATCCGAAGGCGATATACCGCCGATGTCCCAGCTTACCGTATGCAGGCAGGGGTCATACACGCCGCACGGGTCAGATGAATGATAATCCACCTCGAAAGGAAGATGGTCCGTAATTACCCCACCGCCGCCGCTGTAACCGTTGGCGTCATAGCTGATGTGATAGACCAGATAATTTTCATCAATGAAATTGTAAGGATACACACAATTGACATCATTATCATCCTTGACCAGCGTCAGAGAAGGAAAAGGCGGCTTATATAAAACATTTCCTTTCGGCACGCAGACACCGGCTGGGTTTCCAATAGCCCCGGACTCCCACGGCTGCTTCACCAGCGCAGAGTTGTAGATCATGAGCCTGTCCGGACTAAGGCCACTTCCATAAGTTGTCAAATAAACCAAGCTTGTATCCTCGTCTACCGCAATGCCAAGCACCGGACTGCCAACATCGACAGTCTCTTCGGTTGCACCGATAAGGTTATACTGGCTCAAGTCCGTGTCGCCCCCCATCCATGCACTACCCGTGTACACAAATTGATTTTCCACATCAAGCGCAATCCCTATGGCCTTATGTGATATCCCGAACTCACCGAGCTTTGACCAAGTGCTCGTATCGTAGTATTTCACAATAGCTGTGTTATCCCCCACATACAACCGTCCGTTCCCCTCATCAAGAGCAAGCCCATATCCCTCGAAACAATCTTGTAGTTCGACGTAGTAAGGGTCAGGAAAATCCAGCGTTAGTTCCATTGTCCCTGCGTCCCAAGAGTAGATGTACAGGTTCTTCTCGCCCCTGTCGATAACATACACTTTTCTTTTGCCTATATCTACCACCACACCTGCAAGATCCCCTGCTTCTGGAGCCATAACGGTATCCACATATTGCATTGATTTTGCATTCACCAATTCGATCTTGTTATCATCCTCGAAGGTAACAAACAGAAAAGGTCCATATTCCGATTCGTCGAGAGCTACACCAACAGCTCCCCCCGATACCTGGGAATAGCAAGTGTACCCCGTCTGCCAAGTCAGATTCGCACCCTCAATCTTGTATGCCTGCAGTGTCCGGGCGTTTGTGTCGTTGATAACATATACCGATTTTGCCCAGCCCACATTGGAGGCCGCAGCGATTAGCGATAGTAAGCTCAGAATTGCATGTTTGCGTGAAGTCATTTTCGTTTCTCCTTAAACAAGATTTGTCAGTCCTTTACTATCCTCTCTTCCTCAGGAAGATAGTACCAATCCCAACCAACAAAAGTGTTGCCGGCTCTGGAATTACGATCAAATTCAGAAGTGCATAGTCAGAAGGATAACATTCCCCCATAAAGAAATGTGAATCGTCAGAAAGATATCCCGTTAATAACCGAGCTCCATCATAATTGAAACCATACCCATAGATATTCACAGAGCTTGAGTCCGAGAAAACTGGGGAATTTCCAATGTAAACGTCACCGCCATAAATATTCAATGTGCATAGATCTGACACAGCAAGGTATTCCAAATTCAGACTTCCTCCGTAAATATTTATTGTGCCAAAGTCACGAGTTGTGATGCTCCACCATACTTCGCCATCATGAATATTCACAATGCTCGAATCATAGCTCTGCACACTTTTTATACTCCCGCCGAACATATGGACAGTAGAGGCATCCGGCGGTGTGTCATAGACGCTGACAATATCGTAAACTTCTCCAGGTCTAATGATAGTATCAGTACGAAATTCGATGTTTACCGCCTGAACCGGGCAAACTCCAAACAGCACTATTGCTGCCAAAATTGTTAAAATTATTTTTCGCATAATTTTTCCCTTTCTGAACACACCTTGTTTCCTTAAATACAGTTTCCGTTCCTTTCCAAACTAAATGATGGATAAATTACAATAATGCGTTGCCCGTCGCACCTTCACTTTCGCATTATATATGATGCGGCAAATCCTCAAAGTGTTCCCAAAATTCTCGATTTTCCTCATTTCTTCTCGAAATCCTTTTCTCTTAATACTCGTAGAAGTGCGCATTAATTAAGGGCACTGCTACGTCATGCCCAACTGAGGCCCGCCAGAGCCTGCACAGAACATGCCTCACAGTGCCCCAAGATGGGGCACTGACACCTTTCGCATTTCTGTGCATCTGAAACTGGCGGTTTCAGTTAGAGCGCCACAAGTTCAGTGAACTTCAGTATTAAATTGTCTGTAATTATTGTAACCACAAATCAGACCGAAATCAAGAAAAAATGCGAAAAAATGCCGACGTGGCCGAGTAGCCGGGATTGGCCCGGGCACCGAGACCCTTATTTCTTGAAGACGGTCTTGTCAAGGACTCCGTATGCCGTGAAGCTGCGCCTCATTGTCGCGCGAATCGCCACCACGAGGGTAATCGCCGTGCCCGAGAATATCGCGATCATGATTGCTATCTGATACTTGATGGCGATAACGGGGTCCGCCCCGCCCAATATCACGCCCGTCATCATTCCGGGAAGAGCCACCAGCCCGATAGTCGCCATCGTCGCTACGGTCGGCGTCATTGCCGCCAGAAAAGCATTGCGAAGAAAAGGCCGAACAGCTTCGTGCAGCGTCGCGCCCTGCGAGAGAGCATGAAGAAACGCCCTCTCGCTCGTGCGTATGGACTCGTAGAAACTCTTTATCCCGACGATGTCGGCTCGGAGGCAATTGCCAAGGATCATTCCGCCGATTGGAATAGCATATTGAGCGTCCAGCAGGTTTGGCTTGCTCAGAATCAGCCCCACGAAGAACAACAACGGAATCGCCGTCCCCGCCAACAGTGCCGCAAACAAAGGTAAAGCGAACCGACTCAGCCGCAACCCGCACCCGCGTATGATAGAGGCGTCGGCAACGCTGATCATTACGAGCAACCAGGCCGCGTTGAGCCAGACATTATTGTACTCGAAGATGAGGTGTAGATAGACGCCGACAAACACCAATTGGACTGTCATCCGAACGACAGCCAGCGCGGTCTTGCCCAGCAGCGGCACGCGATACCACAGCAAGATGCCAAGCGGGAAAGCGAGCAGCGTATAGCCGAGAGCTAACTGCCAGGGTGCGATCTCGATAATGTTCATCTTTCGTCCCTCCCAGACGACCCTGCCGACAGTTGCACCTCCCGATCAGCACCGCCCAACGCCTCAACGTCGTGCGCCGCAAACAGAACAGCAACATCCGTTCGCGACCGCAGATAATCGACCACGGCACTCTTGCCCACTTTGTCGAGGGCCGACGTCGGCTCATCAAGCAGCAGGATTTTCCTGCCGAGTAAAACACTGGTTATGATGGCGACACGCTGTTTTTCACCACCGGAAATGGTAGTAACGTCCTTATCGAGAAGCTCTCGCGAAAGGAGGAACCGGTCCATGAGTTCTTCGACTCGTTTGAGATTACCTCTGAGGTGCATATTGGCCCTGTAGTGAAACGGCCTTTCAAAGACTTCCGCAACCGAGCCTGTCCCCAGGTTCGGCTCCTGATGCACGTAAACCAGCCGTCTTCTAAGCGCCCAGGCGCTGCGCCCGCTCAGCAACTCACCCTCAATACGAATGGTCCCCTCGTCAGAAGCGACGAAGCCAAGAATTGATCGCAGCAAAGTCGATTTACCCGAACCCGACCTGCCCTTCAGATGCACTTTCTCGCCAGGCTCGATACGCATCGAGAACCTCTCCAGGATGTCTCGATTATCGAAACGCACCGTCAGATCATCGACTTCTACTACAGCAGGTCGGTTCATTATTCACCCTTTGCACCCGAACATTCGCCAATCTGCCGATGCCCGACTTTGCACTATGCCGGTCTTTACGAAATATCCGGAAGACGTTCTACAATCAAATGTACGTGTGTTGAAGGATTACATTCTCTCAAATCATCGTCGTAGTGCTTCTCTTTGAGGACCCCTTTGCTATTCTTAATAGCCGCTTCTGTTCGTGGGTAAACGACCTCAAAGAAAGCCGGATCATTCTTTTTGTACTTCGGATAGTTCTGTTTGAGTCTTTTCATAGCTTTCTTGTTGCCGTTCATCTGCGCGGAGGTTCTCTCGAAATGCAAGATATACCAATACTCAAAGCACGGATTGCTCAACGCAACCTTCAGTTTGCGTGCTTTGGCCTTATCAATCGCGGCGGCAAGTGAAGTATGCGGTTGAGGCGCCTCAACATCAATTATGCACCAGACCTCATCGTACTTCACAAGCGCCGTACTTTGGCAGGCGTCTCTGTCTCTTTCATTCTTTAATTGTATAGCATAGTCCACAACACTTATAGGCGCACTGCCGCATTCTTTGCCTTCGATAACCACCTCGACTGTACTTAGGCGTAATTCACGTCTGAGAGCCCTGAAATACTGCGGCTCGGTCTTTTCGCCTTCGCAGACAATCAGAACGGACACACGCGGTTCGATGTACGCAGGGCGCCGCTTTAGCGAACCTCTTGATCTAATACGGCGGGTCATTCGAAACGAAACCTTTCCAAAACAGGCACCGCGCCGTATCGCCCGGACAAATACCCCTTCTGCATTGCCTCTCCCTTTCTCGGCTTATAGTCGGACAAAGAACACAACTGCGTCCCTCCACCCTTATCCTTCTCGGTAAACCATACCTGATCCCGCCTAAACAACTCCGGGTCCAGCAACGTCGTGTCGTGAGTGGCGAATACTAACTGCGCTCCCTTATTGCTGAGTTCCTCGTCCTGCATGACCTGCACCAAATGTCGAGTAAGCAATGGGTGCAGACTTGCTTCTAACTCGTCAATGAGTATTGTTATGCCAAATTTACATGCGGTTAGCCATGGACCTATCAACTTGAAGAACTCCTGTGTCCCATCCGACTCTTCCTCCAATGGTATGCTGATGTTCTCACGTGATGCCAGATTCTTGTGCAGTACTTCAACCTCGAATCTCTCTTCGAGATTGCGAACAAGCATCGCGCGTACCTCACTTGAAGTACCCTCAGGGAAATCCAGCGCCTCTGTGTCGATTTCCGTTTTCTTGACTTCGATGCCGGAGATCCCCAAATCTGCACCCTGCATCAGTCCCACCACAGCTTTGCTAAAGTCGTTCTCCTCCGGCGTTTTCTCATCCATAGAAAACAGCATGTCCGCAGTTATGGGCTTCAGGTTGTGCTTGGAGTCGATGATCTGGAGTTTTTTTCCGAACCACTCATACACAGCACTAAGTTGGGCGTTGTTCCACTGCGCGCCTACTGAGAGAAACAAGGCGTTGTGACGCGTCCTATCGGCAAGCGCCACTTTTTCGCCCTTTAACAAAGTGCTGTATTTCCAGTCATAGGCTGAGGTCTTCTTATTGAACACTCTCTCAAACCACTTTTGACCAACACTTTTTGGGTAGCCGACAAGCCACTCTTCTTCGACGCGCTTGCTCGTTGCGCTAAAGCCATACTGATACCGCACGCCATTGTGATAGAACATCATCTCAAACATAGACGGCTCGTCTTGAGATTGAGCGTCTAACAAAAATGGCGTTATCCCAAGCTTCTGGTTGGGATTGTACCCCGCCGAGTTCAAAACCATCTCTCGCATGGCTGCGGCAGCCTTGATAAGATTGCTCTTGCCGGATGCGTTGGCCCCATAAACGGCTGCTGCTCTGAGCAACTTCTGCTTGCCCTGCGCTGCACAGTTCCCTGGGAGCGTCTTGTCGGCACTGGCGACCAGACTGAGCGTCTGCTCATCTCTGAACGAACGGAAGTTTTTGACACTAAATTCAATGGTATAGGAATTTGTTATTTAGGCAAAATGGGCAATATGGAGAATCTGTCATTCCTGCGAAAGCAGGAATCCAGTCTTTTGTCCTTGGATCCCCGCTTTCGCGGGGATGACAGGATGAGGCTATTGTAAAAGTCCCGGGCGAAGCCCGGTTAATTTA
>JAUVXL010000184.1 GCA_030603595.1 Sedimentisphaerales bacterium
GGGCCGCATACTGTTGTTCAATCTCTTGCCAGGGGATTTGTTTTGAAAGAATGATCCAGCGATTGTTACTTCTGAGCTTGCCGCCGAAGGGCAGATAGAAGTCCTCGAACTCTAACTGATAAGGATTGTTTGTGCGATACATTTGCGACCTCCATGTGCAAGCATTTTGGGCGTATTTCTATAATTCCTTTACACTTGCAATACTATAAGTCATATGTATCGCATTGTAAATACTAAACTTAAATTCTACACAGCAAGCCCTATGTAGCGATCCGACGGCTGAGAACCCAGATCCCTCGTTGCACTCGGGATGACAAAAAGAGCACGAGAATTAATTAGAAAACGTATAACCCGCCGGGACAGGCGGCATGGCCTTGCATCGGGAGGGGCAAAATGGTAGGATATAGGGTAATATGACCGAGGCGGGTATGGTTGCCTGCCGATTCAGGAGGCTGTGATATGTCGCATAGAGGAACAAAGAACTCATCTTGTGCAAGGAGGTAATAATTTATGAACCGACGTGATTTTCTAAAGGCCGCAGGTGGGGCTGTTCTACTTCCGGCTTGGGCGTGGGCCAAAAACTTGCCGCGCGATATCAAGGTAACTCGTATCGTAGGCTTCGATTTGACAAGTCGAAGATCGAAGCTGGCGGGTAAAAACTCTGGCAAAGACGTTCACGGCACCCAAGCCGGCGACCGGATGGTTCGCATCTTTACCAATACGGGCATCGAGGGCATCGGCAACTGCAGGGTGAGCAAGGAGGCATGCACCCGACTGTTGGGCAAGAATCCTTTCGACCTTTATC
This sequence comes from Sedimentisphaerales bacterium, assembly GCA_030603595.1. GTDB lineage: Bacteria > Planctomycetota > Phycisphaerae > Sedimentisphaerales > Anaerobacaceae > JAFGCD01. Next base: position 806 of record JAUVXL010000184.1, read on the forward strand.
AACGCGCCGAAAAGAAAATGACCGGGCCTCTGGGGGCCGGGACAATGCCGCTCTGGGATTTGGCCGGGAAGGTCTTGAAAAAGCCCGCTTACCAACTGTTAGGCGGAGCCGGGCCTAAACGTGTCCCTGTTTATGACGGCTCGATTTACTTTTGCGACCTGCTCGACGAATACAGCAGCAAATGGCAGGACCGATTCAAGGAAGAGATCGATATGGGAATGGCTGTAGGCCATCGCGCCTTCAAGGTCAAGGTCGGACGCGGCGCCAAGTGGATGGAGGCCAAGGCCGGCTACCAGCGCGATATTGCCGTGCTCAAGACCATACGCAGCCACGCCGGGACGAAAATCATCATCGGCGTCGATGCCAACAACGGCTACGACCTCGAAAAAACCAAGCAACTATTTGAGCAAATCGGCGATATCAAGATCGCTTTCGCAGAAGAAATGTTCGAGGAGAACGTTGAGCAATGCCTCGAATTCAAGACCTTCATACGCGACCACAACTGGAAAACCCTACTCGCCGACGGTGAAACCCAAGGCAATCTGGACGCCTATAAGCCCTTTATCGAGGCCAAAGCCGTGGACATATTCCAGGGCGATATGAATCGCTTCGGCTTCGAGGGAATTCTGAAAGAGGCAGCCTGGTGCAGGCCAAAGGGTTTGAAAGTCGCACCGCACAACTGGGGCTCGCTCGTCGGCTACTACATGCAACTGCACGTCGGCCGCGCGATCACGAATTTCTACCGGGCCGAACACGACCCGCTCTCCAGCCCGGTCCTCATTGCCGACGGCTATAAGATTAGCAAAGGCAAGGCAAGCCTGGCGAGCGCCCCGGGGTTCGGCCTGAAAATCAACGAGGAGAAATTCGCATCGGACGTCCGTATCAGGTTCGACTTAAAGGCATAAACAGCCCTCGCGCCGCTGCTGCCGCCTCACGTTCGCAACACGCAGATCGCCTGCTTTCGGCAAATACGCTTCTCAGGACGTTACGTGGTAGCTGAATTCGAGCACCTTCGGCTCAACCAGCCTGCGATAATCAGCCATGCTCATACGTATAGCCTGCTCGTGCGTCCCGCCCTGGAACGTGATATGATCGTCGGCTACGAGGGCCTTATCGATGATAGTGGGCAGGTCGTACAGGTTGCCGAAAGGCGGCTCGGCCCCGAGGTCGCAGTCCTCGAACATCTTGCCGATCTCATTCTCCTCGGCCAGTTCGACCGATTTGGCCCCCAATTGCCCTTTTAGCGTTTGCAGGTCGATCTTGCACGGCGCGGCTAAAACGCACATCAGGTACTCGTCGTCCGCCTTGACAATCACCGGCTTGGCCACGTACCCGCCTGGCTCGTGCTCGGCAGCAGCCATCTGCTGAGCGGTAAAAGCCGGAACATGCTCGCTAACCTCGTACTTAACCCCCGATTTGTCCAGGAAATCTATAACTCGCATCTTGCGCCTCCTAAAAAACATCGGCCAAAAAGCTTATCACGCTGATTAAATCTAACCACCCCAACCCCAAACAATCAACCCCAAAGCCAAAGATTTTCGGTTCATTCGGTTAAACAGAAACAGCCGCGACCGTAAGGGAGCGGGTAAGCCACGAACATACAAAAATCGGTAGCCTGTGCACTGCACACCGAATCCGACGTGCGCTTCAAAGCCCGGCCTCTTCCATCGGAGCAATCTTGACCGAGATAACGGCGTTGCGGACAGGGTTTTTCAGGCTGATTTCCAGCCTAATCGGCTTTCTTGGCGCGCTTACGTCCTCGTCGATAGTCTCCGCCTTGACCTCGAACTCGATGCCGCCGGTCGCGATATCCACCCGCAAAGCCTCGTCGGAATCGTAGATCATCAGCGAAGATGCGCCGACCTTCTTCCACTTATCGAGAGTTATTAGGGCCGTGCCGAAACCCGACGCCTTCGAGAACGCGACCTCGTCGGTTACGGTCAACGACCCGGGGCCGGACCGCGAATAAAGAAACGTGCGTTCGAGCTTCTTGAGTTCGGGCACGTCGTAAGCTGAAGAGATGTCCAGGGCAAGCGTATCCGTGCTGTCCGTGAATTGGCGCTTTAGAACCTTTCCGCGTGCTTTGCTTCCCGTTCGTTGCAGCTTCCCGGCAACAATGGGCACGCTGTGACCATAAGAGTTGAGAACGCCGCTATCGTAGCGTTTGCTGCTGAACGTTCGGGCCGTATATACCTCTCCGCCGGGGTCGAGGAGCAATGCCTTATCGCCCAGGACGACGACGAACGAGCCGACGTCGTTATGGTTGTGATGTTCGGCGTTATGCCCGCCTTTGAGGGCGACTGCAAGTCGCGATTGCGAATTTGCCCTTGGCCGGCACAGCAGCACCCCGGCCTTGTCAAACCAAGACCGAATCGGCAGTTCGCCGGAACCGGTTTTGGCCAGCTTCGCCCGGCTGGCTGAGTTCTCAAAGCTGTACATCATACTGTCATACAAAGACCCGCCGGGCCCGGCAGGATCATCTTGCTCCCAACGTTGCAGCCCCATTCCGAACCGCCGGCTGACAAAATACATCAGCCGCGAACTCGGCCTGGCCCGGACCGAGCAATCCGCAAAGGCCGGGTAAACGCCGTTGCTAATCTCGATCGCCGCTCCAAACCCGCCCGCAGCCTTCGCACGCTCGTTGGCAAGGATATCGACCTTGCCGCCCGTAGCCTGATGAATCAGCTCGCTAAGCATCGCATAATACCCATAGCCGTAATTCCAATAGCCCAGGCCCTCCGAGCAGTAGCCGTCGTCGGTGAACCCCTTGAGGAAGTTTTGCGAGTAATGCTCGGCCGCAACTATGAAGAACGCACGCCGCTCCGGCGAATCGATCACCGCCAGCGCCGAACCCGTTACGCCGCCCAGACAGACGGCGTTCCAGTTGTTCGTCGTCGTCATCCACCAGTTCACCTTGCGCTTCCCCGCCGCCATATCCTCGTACGGCTTGAAAATCCTCCGCTCGAGATTGGCCCGAATCATCCGCCGAGCCTCGGTCCCGAGCTTCTCGGCCAGAACATAATCGGCCGTAGCTAAAGACCACCCAAGCATCGAAGAGCCAAGGTCGATATCGACGACCTTTCCATTGAAATTCGTTAAACTGCGGTCGTGAGCCGGCATCACCCACGTCCGCTCCGCACAAAGCGCCCGCACGATCTCTTCGAACGCCCCAATAAATCGACCCTTGTTCTCCAGGCACTCGGCCAAAGCCAGCGTCTTTATCCTGCCTCGCCGACGCCCGCTAACTCTCTGCCACCGCGTCCGGTTGCCCGTCCGGGAAAAGTCCAGATACAAATCGTCGGGCTGCTCCGGAATTGCCGCGCGCAGCAGCTTCTCAGCATCGGAAATAACGCCCTTGAACGAATCGTTCTTCCCTAGTTTGCCCCAGGCATTCCTATCGGTAATCGGTGCGCCAAATCCCTTCGGCTCTTTCGATAGTAGTGCCGCAACATGCTTGAGGCGAGTCTGATCAACCCCATCCGCCGCCGGCGCCGACTCGCCCGATAGGCCAATATAAAAAGCCGCAACAACCAACAAAACCCGCTTCGCCGTTTCCATCATCAGACCGATCCTTTCACATTGATTCAGCATAGTCTAAAGCATGCTACCACAGACGCCGGGCCGAAACAAGTCTTGGGAGAAATGTTGCTGCGAAAACGGCGTGAAATTATTTTCTGGTAAGCAAACTTCCTCATGTCATGCTGAGCGCAGCAAGGCGAAGCGAAGCGTCTGGCCATAGAATGAGATGTTACTGACCGAACAAAGGAAACTCTCAGTTCGCAAGTCAGATTTCCGCCACGGCGCGTCTGCGATTTCGCTGCGCTCAGAATGACAAATAAGTGTAAGACATTACTATGAATTGGGTTACAATTGCCGGAAAATAATTTCACACCCTGCGAAGAGTCTCTACGCACCGACGTCGATAGGAATGGAAACATTCGTTGTCGGCCATCCCGAATACGCGTAGAATACTAACAGTACGATTACGATAACAGCCAAAGCGATGATGGCCATGCTTCGCAATTGCCCTTGAGGGATTTTACAGACCAGAAATATCGGTAAGACAAATATCACAATTACTCCACCGACCCTGAGAGCAGTAAGGAATAGATAAAACAGCTTGGTGAGTATTCGTGTCTCCTTGCTGTAAAGCATCTTACGCAACATCGTGCAATAGATGCCATAGTTAAAGGGGACATTCACAAAGGCTATGTAAGGCGTGAGCGGATTGATGGCATCGTAGGAACCGCACTTATCGCAGTAGTATTGAAGGGGCGTACACGGTTTGAGGCACTTTGCGCAGAGCGGTAATGCGTCATCGGGAATAAAGTCATCCTCAATCCGCTCGGCGGCCCTATCTTCCGCCCGCGACGAACCATCATAATCGGCATCGGCTTCGGCCATCTTGCTACATCCTGAACGCTTCTAATCGCAATCGTAAACGACTCTGCCAATGCCAATTGTACATAATACAAGACGCCCTGCAAACCTGAAATAATCAGATTCCTCCGGTTCATCCGAATAATGAATAGGCCGACAACGACCGCTATTGGCAGGGCCAAGCCTTGATTACAGGCGACGGCGTGCTCACGTTCTCGCATAAGTCACGCGCCTCGACATAGAAATCATAGCCCTTGTGTGAAAAGCCAATGAAGTAGCTATGGTATCGACTCGTCTGCCAACCGCTGCTCGCCGGGCCGTTGGTATTCACGAAACGATATTCCAGGGGACCGGCGCTGTCGTCTTCAGCCTCTGCCGCCGTCATTACGACCCACCAACTAAATTCTGACGGTGGGTTGCGGGGACGGTACTCCTCGCATGGTTGCCTTTCCCAATATACTCCCCAGGGAAAGTATGGCGGCGTTGTGTCATTGCACGGGGTAGTCGCGCAAAGTTGCGAGGACCACCCGGTCTCTTCGTGGTTGCGTTCGTTGCGAGCCTTCACTCGGTAGCAGTACTGGGTTCTCATAGAGAGGTTCGTATCCGTGTAAACACGGCTGATGCCCCAGTCCCTGTCATGGCTGCCGTCTGTTACCGTTACATTCTCAAAATAGTATTCCACAGAACTGCCGTCCCCTGGCTCAGCTTCTTCCGCGACCATTGTAATTGCGTTGTAGGAAGTAGCCTCAGGAGGCGTTGACCAGACCGTCGGATCGGGCGACGGAGCCGGGGCTGTAGGAGTTATGACACAAAGCTCTCCCGACCAACCGGTCTCAAGTTTATTGCCGGCATTGCGCGCCTTGACCCTGTAACAGTATGTATTCGCGTCGTAAAGGCCCGTGTCCGTAAAATACGCGCTAACATCCCAGTCACGGTCGCTGCTCCCATGATTGCCGTTGATCTCCTCGAACCGATATTCCACTTCGCCGCCGTCGCTTGCAATGGCGTCCGTCGCCTTCATTGTAACGGTGTCCCAGCCCGTCGCGTTGGGGTTCGCTGCCCAGGTCATTGGATTCGGGCTCGGTGGCGACCACGTAGCTGTACATTTCGCTTGCGACCATTCGGTCTCAACCTTGTTGCCTGTATTACGTGCCCGGACGATATAGCAATACTCAACTCCTTCCGACAGCCCCGTATCGGTATGAGTCCGGCTGCTGTGCCAGTTTCTGTCGCTGCCGCCCGGATTGCCCGTGGTTTCCTCGAAACGGTATTCAACTTCGGTCCCATCGCTCGAACTGGCTATGCCGGCCTTCATCGCGATCTCGCTCGTCGAGATTGCATAAGGTTCGTTCTCCCAGGTCATTGGGCTGGGGCTTGGAGGCGGCTTAGGCTGCCAATTGGCGACAAGAATCGCGTAATCCGCAAAATCGACCCGCCCGCTTCTATCGAGGTCTTCACGAAGCAGGGGCCAATCGTAAGGCCACATCTGAGCAAGCAGCATCAAATCGTGAAAATCGATCAATCCTTCCTCGTCGATATTCAGGTCTGCAACGTTGCCTACTACCGTCAAGAGCGACATACTCGCCTGCGACGTCCCCCCGTATCGACCCTGGTTTATCCGCCCCCCGTGAGGCCAGTACTCCTCTTTCCAGTCCCAATACTCATAACCGGCATCTATGCACGGGCTTGTACTGCTGTCGTAAACCCACCTCTGGATACCCCAGTCCCATCTGCCGTTTTCTGAGAGTACGTGGTAATCGCCCTCCACCCAGAAGTCGTCATCTGGATCGCCAACTGTCCCGTTGGCGTCCCAATGGCCCCTCTCTGCAAGGTACGGGTCGGCAACCAGATCGCCCTCTTCCTGCGCCGCGCCCCCGCTGAAATGATCACCCGCGTTCTCCCAAAAGCAATTGTACGAATTAAAGCTGACGCCGGAGATACCCGCCATATCCGGCGGACCCTCATTAAAAGCTATGATGTTGTTCTCCACATAACTATAGCACTGCTTCAACGTCCCAGACTCTTCGACCCTGTTGCCCGTGAGGGTATTGTTGTATATCGTTGCCCCACAGTCGGCCATAGCAGAACCATACATGGCCTGATTGCCCGCGATTATGTTATGGCTGACATCGCCGGCGCAATTACTAAAACCGCCCCCGCGACCGTTGGCCTTGTTGCCGAGTATCGTGTTGCCTGCTATCTTGTTGCCGTTAGCGTAGATTGCCCCGCCGTTGCCCCCGGCCTCATTATAGCTGATAACGTTCTCAAGAATGACGCCCGTGCACTGATACAGCCCCCCACCGTCACCGGTGCTAACGTTGTGTGAGATAACATTGCCGATCACCTCGCCGTCGCATATGCGTATCGCCCCTTCGTTGCCGTTATACATTATGATATTACCGATAATGTCCCCGAGGCACTTGTAGAGGGCTATGGGGCCGTTAAACGTTATCGTATTCTCCTCGATAAGAGGATGGGCATAGTTCTCGCCGGTGATCCCATTATTATTGCAGTTGGTGATTATGTTCTTGCTGATCACAGGGGAACTGCCGTCGCAGTGGATACCCCGGCCCCTGATAGTAAAGCCTGTTAGGACAGAGCCGCTCGTCTCCCCGTCGTCGAAACGGACCGTGTAGTCCGAGCCGGACGTTATAATCGTACTCTCGACAATGCCGGCAATATCCGGATAAAGGCTCGTAACCTCCAACCCTTTGCCCTTGAAACGAATATTCTCTTCGTAAGTGCAAGGCTTGACGACTATCCTATCACCCTCGGATGCAAAGTCGATAGCATCCTGAATACTGTCGAAATCCGCAGCCGGGTCGCTGCAATCAACCGTGTACGTGGTGCCCAAGGCGCCAAAAACCGGAACCGTGAATATAAGGGACAAAAGCATCTTCTTCATATTCGTATCCTTCCTCCTTTTATTCTTAAAACTCCAGTTAAGACGTTCACATCATTATACCACAGCCACCGAGGTTCTTCAAGACAAAAGCCCGATAAGACCTCCCTAAATATGATGCAAGGTGCTCAACTTACGTTACCAAAAAAATCGATCTTTCTATTCATTTCTGCTGAAAAGGGGCCGCCTTCCACAAATTCTTTGTGAATTCTCCTCTATTTTTGTGACATCCCGGACGCCGGCCGGGATTCCGACAGAAATGACCTTTACAGCCTCTCAGCGGTGGTTAGCACGCCTGCAATATCCCACACTCCGGCACAATAGAGCGCCTCCCAACCGCAAAATCTCGACCAAGCACACATTTTCGGACTAACTTGAGCGCATAGGAATTTGTTATTTAGGCGAAATGGGCAATATGGAGAATCTGTCATTCCTGCGAAGCTTGTCCTCGACCCTGATCGGGGAGCAGGAATCCAGCCTTTTGTCCTTGGATCCCCGCTTTCGCGGGGATGACAGGA
>JAUVXL010000195.1 GCA_030603595.1 Sedimentisphaerales bacterium
AAATCAGTATTAGGCTTCGGCACATCGGATTGTCCGTAATTCGTGGTCCCCCAAGCCACAATCGACCCGTCGGTTTTCAGACCAAGAGAGTGAAACCCACTGGCGGCAATGGCCGTAAAACCCGTATTGGGCAATGGCACATTGCATTGACCGAGATTGTTGCTTCCCCAAGCCACAATCGAACCGTCGGTTTTCAGGCCAAGAGAGTGATAATCACCGGTGGCGATGGCCATAAAACCCGTATTGGGTGACGGCACATCGCATTTACCTTCTCCGCTGTCTCCCCAGGCTACAATTGAGCCGTCGGCTTTCAGACCAAGAGAGTGAAACCAATTGGCGGCAATGGCCGTAAAATCCGTATTAGGCAATGGCACCTCGCATTGACCTTCCTCGTTGCTTCCCCATGCCACAATCGAGCCATCGGTTTTCAGGCCAAGAGAGTGATACCCGCTTGACGCGATCTGAGTGAGATTCGTCAGCGGCTGATCCGGCAGTCTCCTGTCACCCCAACTGACAATTTCTCCGGCGGCATATAGCGGTATGGGAAAAACAAACGCGGAAAGGAAAAAATAGACCAAAACAACTCTGACAAAAGAACACCTCTTATTTTTTGTACTACTTCGCACTGCTCTACCCTCCTTAAAAAATTGTTATTAAGACCAGACTACTAACACAGACATCTAATCTTTCGTCCAATATAACAGAAAACGGACGACAACACAAGCAAAATCTGCCTGTTTCTTAATTTTTCCGGGTCTAACTGAGTTTCAAAGTCTTTACAGCACAACCATTTCGGTATTTGACGGTTCGCCTTCGCCAGCTTTATTTACAGCTATAACGCGATATTCGAGTTCTGTTTTTTCCGGCTGCTCGACTAATGTGGCCTCTGTCATAATATAAACCATATTCACCACGAAGGACACGAAGTTAAATCAAAGAATTCGATATTTCTTCGTGTCCTTCGTGCACTTCGTGGTTAACAATATAGATTGTCCAGCTTTCCTACATTAGCTTTACTTGGCACACTCATCTTAAATTTTCAATACTGGGTAAATCCTCCCCGCTGGTTCAAAATGCCCCGCCGGTTTCTCCTGCTCTACTTAGACGCGCCGACGCCGCCAAGTAGCCTCAACGAAAAGGCTATTTCGCGGGAAGTCTTCATTTTCTGTCAATTAGGCGTGCATTTTCTTTTTTGCGTCCGGAGCCGGGACGCATGGAAGAGTCTGTTCTTCTGCATTGTGCAACGGCTGGCACGGTTCTTGCACGTATGCGGGCAATAAGACGGCAGATTTTAAGGAATAGGCTATGTCAGGCGATACCATATATCCCCGCTTATGCTCCACGTGCAAACATGCTTCGACTTGCACTTTTCCAAGGGACCCTCAAAGGCCATCGTTTTACTGTGAGGAATTTGAGATTGAGAGTGTCCCTGCCAAGAGACGAACCGGAGAGGACAAGCCGAAACCGACTGCATCGTTCGTTACGGCTGAAGAGTCAGGCAGCTTGATCGGGCTGTGCTGCGACTGTGAAAACCGCCAAACGTGTGTCTTTCCGAAACTCGAAGGCGGTGTCTGGCATTGTGAGGAGTACGAGTGAGATGAAACAAGAAGCCTTTGCCTCGAGCAGCGACCGCGTCGAAGCGTGCGAAGACGTGGATGTGACGAACATTTTGAGAATACTCGATAAACACAATGAAGACAGAGGCGGGCTTATTGCCATCCTCGAAGAAATTCAGGCCGAATACGGCTATCTTCCCGAAGAGGCGCTTAGAATAGTGAGCGATAGAAGCCGGCGGTCTCTGGTCGATGTATATGGCGTCGCCACGTTCTATCGCTCCTTCAGCCTAAAACCGAGGGGCAAGCACCTTGTCTGTGCGTGCCTTGGGACAGCCTGCCACGTGCGGGGGGCGCCCAGAATTGCCGAAGAACTGGAACGACAGCTCGGAATCAAGCCCGGAGAAACGACTCCCGACAAGGAATTTACTTTGGAGACGGTGAACTGCTTAGGCGCCTGCGCGCTGGGTCCGGTTGTGGTTATCGACGGTCACTATTTTTCGAAGGTGAAAAAGTCGAGGATTAGTCAGTTGCTGGACGAGGCCCGCAAGGGATTCGACAGCGCCGAGATAGGCAAGGACAAACGCATTTTCCCGATTAGCGTTAGTTGCCCCCACTGCAACCGCAGCCTTATGGACGAGACTTTTGTTATTGACGGCTATCCATCGATAAAGGTGAATATTACCCATAACCACGAAGAAGGTTGGCTCAGGCTTTCCTGCTTATATGGGAGTTATAATACTGCAACGGAATTGGACATCCCAGGCAATACCGTGGTGAAATTCCATTGTCCGCACTGTGGCGTGGAAATACCGTGTACATCAGATTGTTCGATGTGCAGGGCGCCAATGGCGCCAATGCTTGTCGATGGCGGCGGTGTAGTGAGGATATGTTCACGCCGGGGATGTAAGAACCATATGTTGGATTTGGTTTGATCAAGGTCAAAGGAGAAAAAGGGTATTTGACGTAAGGGTTTGGTGCAGGATGACACGATGCTGAGATTATCTTCGATAGATGAGCTAAAAGAATTACGGGAAGTGCTGTTTGACGCCAGTGACGAAAGCATTCCTTGCATAGTTATTCCCACAGGGACATGCGGCCAGGCCAGTGGCGCCGGCGACCTTATCCGTGTGGCCAAGCGAGAGATTCTGGCAAAGGGCCTAACGAGAAAGGTCCGTCTCCGGATTACCGGGTGCCATGGTTTCTGCCAAATGGAGCCCTCTGTACTTGTCGAACCTCGCCGGGTGTTTTACCCAAGGGTGGGCCTTGAGGAGATGGAACGTATTGTCGAAGCCACAGCACGAGACGAAGTGCTTACAGATATTCTCTTCGTGGATCCGGAGACCGGCAAGCCGGTGGAAAAGCAGGATGATATACCCTTCTTCAATAAGCAGGTTCGCAGACTTCTTGCTTGGAATGAGAAGGTAGATCCTATCCGCATTTATGATTACGTCAAAGCCGGTGGATATTCGGTCTTGGCGGAAGTATTTGCCAAGGGCAACGCCGCTTGGGTAGTGGAAGAGGTCAAGCGTTCCGGATTGCGCGGCCGCGGCGGGGGCGGCTTTCCCACAGGGTTGAAATGGGAACTGCTGGCAAAACAGCCAAACGACCGCGGCAAGTTCCTTGTGTGCAATGCTGATGAGGGCGACCCCGGCGCCTACATGGACCGCAGCGTCCTGGAAGGGAACCCACACAGCATCATCGAAGGGATGATAATCGGCGCCTGCGGGACCGGGGCTACGGAAGGTGTAGTCTATGCCCGCAATGAATATCCGGTTGCTGTCAAGCATCTGAACATCGCGTTGGAGCAAGCACACCAGTTGGGACTTCTGGGCGAGAATATTCTTGGAACCGGTTTTTCGTTTGATATCAAGATGGTCAAAGGGGCCGGTGCATTTGTCTGCGGCGAGGAGACTGCCTTGATACGGTCGATTGAAGGAAAGATGGGAGAGCCGCGCCAGCGACCGCCGTTCCCAATACAAAAAGGTATTGACGGCAAGCCTACGGCAATTAACAACGTTGAGACCTGGGCTAACATTCCGCTTATCTTCAGGCTCGGAGCCAAAAAGTATGCGAGTACAGGTACTGAGGGCAATAGCGGTACGAAGATATTCAGTCTTGTCGGCAAGATTAAGAATACCGGTCTTGTCGAAGTGCCGATGGGAATGAGCATCAAGAAGATCGTCTATGACATCGGCGGCGGCCCGGCGGACAAGGCCAAAATAAAGGCGGTTCAAACGGGTGGGCCATCCGGGGGTTGTATTCCTGCCGAGAAGTTTGATTTGCCGGTAGATTACGACAGCTTAACCAAGGCAGGCTCAATCATGGGCTCTGGCGGCATGATTGTTATGGATGAAAATACTTGTATGGTGGATGTCGCCAAATACTTCATGAATTTTCTCAAGGATGAATCCTGCGGTAAGTGTTTCACCTGCCGCAAGGGCACGCAACGGATGTACGAGATTCTCGATGACATCTCGAAAGGTAATGGGACGCCTGAGCACTTAGACCTTCTGGAAGAATTAGCGGAGGCGGTCAAGGATACGACGATGTGCGGCCTTGGGCAGACGGCTTCAAATCCTGTTCTAAGCACCCTGCGTTACTTCCGCGACGAATACAACCGGCATGTGATTGACAAGAAGTGCGGCGCCTTCGTGTGCAAAGACCTGGTGGGCGCCTCCTGCCAGGCCGGCTGCCCGCTGGACACCGAGGTTTGGCGCTATGTCGCCTTGATAGAGAAGGGTAAGTACGAAGAGGCCTACAAAGTTATCAGGGAGGTTAACCCGTTCCCATCGGTTTGTGCGCGAGTTTGCGGTCGCAAGTGCGAAACAAGATGTAACCTCGCTGTCAGCGGGGGGCAAGCTATTGCCATCCGAGCGTTGAAGAGGTTTATCACAGACCGTGTTGACCCGGCGGTTTATAAACCTGTCAGAGTTCCACGCCAGACCAAGGATTCTCACAGAGTAGCCGTTGTTGGCTCAGGTCCTGCCGGTCTTTCGGCGGCCCATTATCTTTCTCTGCTTGGCTACAAAGTGACGCTCATTGAAGCGGCGGATAAGCCGGGTGGAATGCTCACAAGCTGCATTCCGGCTTATCGGCTCCCTCGGGATGTGGCAGAGAAGGAGATAGAATCACTGCTCGATGAAAACATCACGCTCAGGTGCGGGACCGCCCTGGGCCGTGACATTACCATCGATGAGCTTTTCAAGGATGGTTTCAATGCCGTTTTCCTGGCAATAGGGGCGGATAAGAGTTGGCGGCTGGGGCTTGAAGGAGAAGGCACCGAAGGAGTTATCTCATCAATGCAATTCCTCAAGGCCTTTAATCTGAGAGGCGAGGAGATGGCAAAAGGGCACGTTGGCATCGTTGGCGGCGGCAATTCCGCCGTGGATGCCGCAAGAGTGGCTATTCGCCAGAAAAAGGTCAAAAGTGTAACGCTGCTCTACCGGCGCACCTCCCAGGAGATGCCTGCCTACGCCGAAGAAGTCGAAGCAGCTATAGAGGAAGGCATAAGGCTTGAAACACTGGTCTCGCCGACGAGCATACGTTATATCAGAGCTGCTGAGGCCGAGGGAGTGAAAGTCGAAACATTTGTCCAGCCGGTAAAGATTGATGCGAAAGACGGACGCCTGGCCGATATCAAGTGCATCAGAAACAAACTCGGTGATGTTGACTCAAGCGGGAGGCGCAAACCAGTCCCCATACCCGGCACTGAGTTCACTATTGCGCTGGATACCTTGATAGTAGCCATCGGCGAACGCCCGGACAGCGATTGCCTTGCTCCTATGGGATTGGAGCTTGACAAGGGCGGCAGATTGAAAGTTGATGGCAAGACTCTTGGCGCCAATCGTAAAGGAGTGTTCGCCGGAGGCGACTTGGTGACGGGTCCTAATACTGTTGTTGATGCCATTGCGGAAGGTAGAAAGGCGGCGGGGGTCATAGACCGCTATCTCCGCGGCGAAGAGCTTGTTGAGCCGCCCAAGGTAAAACTGCCGGCGGTTTTCATAGAACCTTATGTGGCCGGCGATGAAGAGCTTGAAGATGCGGCGAGAGTCGAACCCGCTGCGCTCAGCGCCAAGTCAAGGAAGCAAAGCTCTGCGGAAGTGGAGATGGCATTGTCTGTCGAACAAGCAACCCATGAAGCCCGGCGATGTCTGAGGTGCGATTTGGAGTTCACACAGCGCAACGAAAATGAAGAGGCTAAATGTACAGCAGTTGAGGAAAAGTCGGCATGATTACGTTGAAAATAAATGGTTTGGAGGTCTCGGTCCAAGAAAGCTCTACCCTGCTGGAGGCCGCAAGGTTCTTGGGTTTTCCGATTCCCACCCTCTGCCACATGGACGGACTGTCATCCTACGGGGCGTGCCGGCTGTGCGTTGTTGAGATCGGAGAGGGGCCGAAAGCAAAGTTGGTTTCCTCGTGCACTTACCCGGCGGAGGAAGGTCTCAAGGTGCGCACCGCATCTGCCAGGGTGCTAAGGGCGCGCAGGATGATTCTGGAACTCTTACTCGCATCGTGTCCGCAGTCGAAGACTATTCAGGACCTCGCTTCGGCATACGGTATTCGCCGGCAGCGCTTCAAGCAGGAGCATGAGGACTGCATTCTTTGCGGTCTTTGCGTTCGGATGTGTGAGGAGCAAATGATGGCCAAGGCCATCGGCTTTCGCAACCGCGGTGAGAAAAGAAGCATCGGCACACCCTTTGATATCAAATCGGATGTGTGTCGCTTGTGCGGCGGCTGCATGTATGTGTGCCCGGCGTGCCAGCTTCGATGCACATACAACGAGCCGGAAAAAGCAATCTGTGGAGGCTGTGCGAATCTAACACCGCCCTGCATCGAGAAAGAACACTTTGACGATATGATGTGCTACATGGATCCATGTGTAGCTTGTGAGATAAAGAAAGACTAACAGATAATAAATAGGAGCAAGAGAAAATGTCGCTTACGCTCTCCAAAGTAAATGCTTCGGCTGCAACTTTAACGAAGAACAGAACGGAAGGGTCGGTTGTGCCCGCCTCGGGTATGTGTGTTACGTGCGTGGACGGCTGTATCGGTATGTGTGAAATCGGCAAAAGTGCCTACCGCGGCCATGAGGTCATTTATCCACAACCCTTCGGCGTGGTGACCACCGCCGCGGAGAAAACCTATCCCGTGGATTATTCCCACTTCAACATCATGGGGACCGCCGTCGGTGCGCATGGCATTGAGGCCGACAGTGACAAGGCCATCTTCCCTGCCGTCAATCTGGAAGTTGCATTCGGTCATGATAAGGGTATAAAGTTTCGCTATCCGTGGGGTATTCCCGGGATTGGTTCGACAAACATCGCCAAGAATAACTGGGAGGGGCTGGCTATTGGCTCCGCCTTAGCAGGGACCGGCTTGACCATTGGTGAGAACGTCGTTGGAATGGACCCCGAGTCTGTCATAAAAAATGGTCGGGTGGTCGATACGGCCGACCTCAAACGTCGTGTGAAACTCTATAAAGATCATCAGCAAGGTGGCTATGGCGCCATCATCGTGCAGGCAAATGTTGAGGATACGCGATTAGGTGTGCAGGAATATGCCATTGAGAAACTCGGGGTGGAGTGTGTCGAGATCAAGTGGGGCCAGGGCGCCAAGGATATCGGGGGCGAAGTGAAAATCACGGACCTCAAAAAGGCGCAACTGTTGTATGAACGAGGTTATGTGGTCCTGCCGAACCCGACCGACCCGACTGTTATCAAGGCATTTGAACAAGGTGCTTTCAAAGAGTTTGAGCGACATTCGCGGGTGGGAATGGTAACCGAGGAATCATTTGCCAAACGGGTCGAAGAATTACGCAGCGCCGGGGCCAAGTACGTATTTCTGAAAACCGGTGCTTACCGGCCCGCTGATCTTGCCAGGGCCGTTTTGTTTTCCTCCCGTTACAAGATTGACCTCCTGACGGTCGACGGGGCCGGCGGCGGCACCGGTATGAGTCCCTGGCGGATGATGAATGAGTGGGGCATCCCTCCAGTGCACTTGCACTCGCTTTTGTATCAGTACGCAAAGCGTTTTGCCGACAAAGGTGAGCATCTGCCGGCGTTGGCAGTCGCCGGCGGATTCGCCTTCGAGGACCACATCTTCAAAGGCCTTGCTCTTGGTGCACCGTTTGTAAAGCTGATTGGCATGGCTCGAGCCCCAATAGCTGCGGCGATGGTAGGTAAAACAATCGGACGTACGATTGATGAGAACCAGATTCCCGTGTACATCGAGCGGTTTGGAAATTCGAAGGATGAGATCTTCGTTACCGCCAGCGCCTTGCGGCAAGAAATCGGTGACGAGGAATTTGAAAAGCTCCCCACAGGTGCACTGGGACTATACACCTATTACGAACGTCTTGCGCAGGGCCTGCGTCAGCTAATGGCAGGCAGCCGAAAGTTCGGCATGGAACATATAGCGAGAGATGATATAGCGGCTTTGACGCGGGAGGCCGCACAAATCAGCGGAATTCAGTATGTAATGGAAGTGGACCAGGGAAAAGTCGAGAGAATACTCAGCAGTTAGAAGCGTATCGCCCTAAGCTCGACCCACGCAGAGTCGCTATGGGATAACC
>JAUVXL010000032.1 GCA_030603595.1 Sedimentisphaerales bacterium
ATTGTTTGTGCGATACATTTGCGACCTCCATGTGCAAGCATTTTGGGCGTATTTCTATAATTCCTTTTCACTTGCAATACTATAAGTCATATGTATCGCATTGTAAATACTAAACTTAAATTCTACACAGCAAGCCCTAATATATCGCTCGAGGTCGGGCCAGACCGTTCGGTCCGTCACCCGTGCGAGCCCGGGGCTGGGAACCCACTGGCTGTTATGGACCCCTGGGACAGGGTCGTTCTGTTTGCCGAGATAGGGCTCCTTTCCGGCGAACGCGCAGTCGCAAAAGGGCATGAGCATGACCGATATCTTGTTCTTCGCGGCAATGGCGAGAAATCTATCCAAGCGCTTCTTGAACTTCTTAGGCTCCGCCTTCCAGACTATGTATTGCAGGAATACACGGATATTGTTGTAGCCGGCCTCGTGGGCCCAGCCAAGTTCCTGGTCGATGGTTTTCGCGTCGAACGTCGCCCCCTGCCACATTTCCGTCGAATTCACCGCTGTGCGAGGCAGGTAGTTGCACCCGCGAATGGGGGGAAGTTTTCCGTACCAGGCCCAAGCCTTCGCTTTACTCCAGGGTTGGTCCGCTGCCGGCCTCTTCGCTTCCTGCATCGCTTGGTCGGCGTAGAGGCGGGCCGGTATCAACTGCGTAAACGCCAGAAATAGAAAAATGATCGGGATTATGCGTTTTCGTGCCATTATGCCGCCTTTCCTGTCGTGGCCAACATGTTATTGATCTTGCATATTCGTCAATAGGTTAGCACTTTCAGCAGACCGATACAAGCAGTTGTGGCGCCCGGACGAGATAAATCTGAGCAAAGCCGGGGAGGATGGTTACATTTGGCAACGAAATTTGGTATCCTTAAGTCAGGATAACTGTTGTTGACTTGATGTCCTTTTTAGTGAGGAATGCGTATGGACGTTCGATGTAATCGGGTCGTATTTCTGGCAGTTTTGTTATTGATCTGCCCTGTCCGTGCGATAGCGGCTCCTGATAGCGCCTCGGGGCCCTCCAAGGCCGAGCGTGCCGGTCTAAGGGCGGCGATAGAGGATCTGACAGCCGAATTCGGCCTGCTTTATCCGGGTGGTAGCCGGTATCTGCGCCAATTGGGCGACATTGAGCGACGACTTGCCGCCGCCGGCGCAGCGATTGCCGAGGTTGAGCGCGAGTTCTACACGTTGCGACGAACCGCGATGATTGCTAATCCACTTGTCAGCGGTCAGCCGATACTGTTTGTGGCCAGGCCGCAGTACAGGTCCGACCATCACAATACCGCTACGATGTTCGTCACCGGCGAGATAAATACGGGCAGTTTCAAGGGCGGCGGGGCCCTAAAAGCAATCGATTTGAGCAGGTCAGGGCTCGCCAGGATCCTTGTAGAGACCTCCAAGGGGCTTATCCGCGACCCAGAGGTCGATTTCAGCGGCCGGAAAATAGTCTTTTCGATGCGCAAGGATATCCGCGACGATTATCACATCTACGAGATCAATGCCGACGGCGCCGGCCTCAAGGCGCTTACATCTGCCCCTGGCATTGCCGATTTCGACCCGCTCTATCTGCCGGACGGCAGTATTGTCTTTTCTTCGACGCGCGAGCCGAAGTTTTGCATGTGCAACCGTCATATTATGGGGAATCTCTTCAGGATGGATGCCGACGGCGCAAATATTCACCAGATCGGCAAGAGCACGCTGCATGAGGGCCATAGCGCCCTTCTGCCCGATGGTCGAATAATCTATGACAGATGGGAGTACGTGGACCGCAATTTCGGAGACGCCCAGGGCCTCTGGGCGGTCAATCCCGACGGGACCAACCACTGCGTCTATTGGGGCAACAACACCTGGTCGCCCGGCGGCGTTATCGACGCACGGGCCATCCCCGGAACTGAGCAGGTTATGTGTGTTTTCGGCTCGTGCCACGATCTGCCGTGGGGGGCGTTGGCCATCATAGATCGGCGACTGGGCATTGACGGACGCGAACCCGTTGTGCGCACTTGGCCGGGCAATGCCGTAAATCTCGTAAGGGAAAAGGGGCCGAGGCCCGACGCCTACGGCTTCGACAACTTCACAAAAGTGAATCCCAAATACGAGGATCCCTATCCCTTGAGTGATAAGTATTTCCTCTGCTCGCGAATGACGGGCAAGGGTGGGCGGATGGGGATTTACCTCATCGACGTATTCGGCAACGAGATTTTGCTGCATTCAGAGGAGCCGGGCTGTTTCGACCCGATGCCTTTGGGCCCGCGGCCGCGACCGCAGATAATCCCGTCACGCCGCGACTTTGAGAACAGCGTCGGCTACTTCTACATTGCCGATGTCTATGAGGGAACGCACATGCAGGGCGTAAAGCCCGGCTCGGCCAAATTCCTGCGAGTCATTGAGTCCCCGGAGAAGCGCTTCTGGACAAATCCGTCCTGGGGCGGTCAGGGCGTCCACTGTCCCGCGATGAACTGGCACGGTTTCGAGAATAAGCGTATCCTGGGCATTACGCCTATCGCCGAAGATGGGTCGGTGTATTTCGAGGTCCCTTCGGACAAGTTCGTCTATTTTCAGATTCTCGATGAAAACAAGATGATGATTCAGTCGATGAGGAGCGGCACGCTTGTCCAATCGGGCGAGCGGGCCGGCTGCGTAGGCTGCCACGAGAATCGCCGCAGTGCGCCGCCGCCTTTGCGCAGGGAGATGCCGATTGCACTGCAAAGCCCTGCGACCAAGCTCAAAGGCTGGTACCCCGAGCCGCGCCTGTTCAACTACATCGACGAGGTCCAGCCGGTGTTGGATAAGCACTGCGTCCGCTGCCACGACTACGGCAAAAAGGCGGGCAAAAAGCTCCTTCTGGCCGGCGATCGGACGAACACATTCAACACATCCTACAATGAATTGTGGCGAAAGAAGTATATTGCAGCGATTGGGGCCGGGCCGGCGGATATACAGCCGGCCTATTCCTGGGGTTCGCACGCCGCCAAGCTCATCAAGGTCATTCGCAGCGGGCACAACGACGTCAAGCTCAGCAAGGCCGAATTCGAGCGTATCGCGACATGGATCGACATTAACGGACCCTACTACCCTCGCTATGACACCGCCTACCCGGACAATTTAGCCGGACGCTCCCCGCTCAACAACGCCCGGATTAAGCGTCTCACCGAACTAACGGGCGTACCCTTTGCCAAGCTCGCCAGTTATGGTGGAAACGCCGGACCGCAAGTCAGCTTCGACAGGCCGGAACTAAGCCCCTGCCTGCAGAAATTCAAAGACACAAGCGCACCCGAATACGCCGAAGCACTGGCGATCATCGAGGCCGGCAAGCAAACATTGGCCCGGCGTCCACGGGCCGATATGCCCGGATTTGTAGCATGTGCGATCGACCAGCGGCGACAGCAGAAATACACGATGCGACAGGAGACTGAGTTGCGCAACCGCCTGGCAATCAGCAGAGGCGAGAAGCTGTACGATGCACAGCCCGAATAGCAGGACAACAGTATCGGTGGCCAACAGCAATCATTTGTTTTGAGTAAGACGCCAAGAACAGTTTTTGAATCCCGATAGGAGGAATTGCAAATGGATGCGAATTTTCTCACTCGCCGACGTTTCTTAAAGACCATCGGCTTAAGCGTCGCCCTATTGGCTCGCCCGCGGATCGGATTCGGTGCAAGCCGAGATCGCCGCAGGCCTAACATATTGTACATAATGTCGGACGACCACGCCGCCCACGCGATCAGCGCCTACGGGTCGCGCCTGGCAAAGGTCGCGCCGACGCCGAATATCGACCGCCTTGCCAAAGAGGGCATACTCTTGGAGAATGTGTTTTGCACAAATTCCATCTGCACGCCCAGCAGGGCGACCATTCTCACCGGCCAGTACAGCCAGACCAACGGCGTTCTCGATTTAGGTGGACATCTCGATCCGGAAAACCAACACTTGCCAAGGCTGATGAAGCAGGCGGGCTATACGACCGCAATGATAGGAAAGTGGCACCTGAAGAAAGAGCCTGCCGCCTTCGAATACTACTGCGTCCTGCCGGGCCAGGGCAAGTATTTCAACCCGGTGCTGAGAAAGAAGGGCAAGCCGTGGCCGAAGAATGAGGTCAAATACACGGGCCATTCGTCGGATGTGATTACAGATCGTTCGTTGGAGTGGCTCAAAGGACGCGATAAGACCAGACCGTTCTTCCTTATGCACCATTTCAAGGCGCCGCACGATATGTTCGAGAATGCGCCGCGGTTCGACAGTTTCCTCGAAGACGTCGATGTTCCCGAGCCCGAAAGCCTCTGGAGACAGCCGACCTACGGTTCAGAGGCCACTAAGGGAATGGGCACGTCGATATCCCCGCGCAACCACAGACGCAATATGGGTAAGCACATGAAGGTTGATCCTTCTCTGCCGTATAAGGAATACACGCATCAGGCATATCAAAGGTATCTAAAGAGGTACTTGCGTTGTGTCAAAGGCGTCGATGAGAACGTCGGCAGACTTCTCGAATACCTCGAACAAGAGGGAATCTTCGACAATACGATTATCATGTACACATCCGACCAGGGGATGATGCTCGGCGAGCACGATTATATCGACAAGAGGTGGATGTACGAAGAGTCGCTGCGTATGCCTTTTCTGGTGCGCTATCCGAAGATGATCAAGGCCGGGGGCCGTTCGGATGAGATTATCAACACTCCCGATTGTGCCCCGACGAGTCTCGAGCTGGCCGGCGCACGGACGCCGGACTACATGCAGGGCCGCAGCTTCGCTCCCGTCCTGGCAGGCAAGACGCCGCCCGATTGGCCCAAATCGACCTACTACCGCTACTGGATGCACATGGCTCATCACGACAATCCCGCCCACTTCGGCGTGCGGACCAGGCATTTCAAGTTGATTTTCTTCTACGCCCGAAACTACAAGCCCAGAGGCCCCAAGCCTACTCAGCCGGGATGGGAGCTGTACGATATGAAGAACGACCCGCACGAAATGAACAATATCTACAGCGATCCCAAGTACGCCAAGGTAGTCAAAGAACTCAAGGTCGAGTTGCTCCGGCTTAGAAAGAAATACAAAGAGACCGACGAGAATTATCCAAACATCCAAAAGGTAATCGACGAATACTGGGACAAATGACGATGGATAGAAACCCGGTGCTGGCTTGTCATATTCAATGTTCCGCGTGATCATTGCGAGTAATAGAGCACTGCGAAGAAAGGTAAAGAAATGGCAAGGAAGTTATTGTTTAACATTTTGCTCCTGACGGCGGGCTGTCAAACTCTTGCCGGCGCCGGCAGAGAGGTGATTGAATTCAAGGCCCGACCGTTCAACCTCAAACAGGTTCGATTGCTTGGCGGTCCGTTCAAGGACAATATGGAGCGCACCCGAAAGTACCTCCATGATTTGGATTCCGATCGGCTGCTGCATACGTTTCGATTGAATGCGGGCCTGCCCTCCTCGGCCGAGCCGTTGGGCGGTTGGGAAAAGCCGGGCGTTGAAGTGCGAGGCCATACGATGGGCCACTACCTCTCAGCCTGCGCACTGATGTACGCGAGCACTTCCGACGAGAAGCTTAAGGCCAAGGCGGACGCCATCGTCGCCGAACTGGCCAAATGCCAAGAGGCCCTGGGCCATACCGGTTATCTCAGCGCCTTTCCCGAGTCCTTCATCGAGCGAGCAGAAACCCTCAAAGGCGTCTGGGCCCCTTATTACACTTTGCACAAGATGTACGCCGGCTTGCTGGATATGTACGTCCATTGCTCCAACGCCCAGGCCTTGGAGATTGCCCGAAAAATGGCGGTTTGGAACAAATCGCGACTCGACAAGCTCGATAGAGCGCAAATGCAGCAGATGCTCGATCGCACCGAGCAGGGCGGCATGAACGATGCCTTCGCAAATCTCTACGCCTTAACGGGCAATCCCGATTACCTTGCCGTCTCCCGCCGATTCAACCAGGATCGCTACGTAGAGCCCCTCGCCCGCAACGAGGACCGCCTCAAGGGCGAGCACGTCAATTCCTTCATCCCCAACATCATCGGAACCGCGCGCCAATACGAGTTGGGCGCCGATGCGCGCGACCGCAAGATCGCCGAGTATTTCTGGTCACAGGTCGTAGATCACCGCAGCTACTGCACCGGCGGCACCAGCAACAACGAGCACTGGCACAGCGGTCCTGATGAACTGGCTGGCGAGCTTGGCGACTGCACACAGGAGACCTGCTGCACGTACAACATGCTAAAGCTCACGTGCCATTTGTTCACCTGGAACCCCGAGCCTCGCTACGCCGACTACTACGAGCGGGCCTTATACAACAGCATCCTCAGCACGCAAAACCCGAGGACCGGCATGATGATGTACTTCGTCCCCCTGGCGACCGGACGCTGGAAGATGTACAACCTGCCCAACGATTCCTTCTGGTGCTGCACCGGCACGGGCCTGGAAAACCACGCAAAATACGGCGACAGCATCTACTTCCACAACGGCGATACCCTGTTTGTAAACCTGTTCATAGCCTCAGAGCTTGACTGGACGCAGATGCGCATCCGAATACGCCAGCAGACGAATTTCCCCCGGCAGGCCGGCACGACCCTGATTGTGAAGACCGAAAAACCCAAGAAGCTCAAAATACGTCTCCGTGTCCCCTACTGGGCCGCCAAAGGCGCAACCGTCAAAGTCAACGGCAAGCCCTTGGCAGGCGGCAGGTCCGGCGGCTATCTGGCGGTCGATAGAATGTTCAAAGACGGCGACCGCCTGGAAGTCAGTACGCCGATGAGCCTGCACACGCATCCGATGCCCGACGACCCAACCCTGATGGCCTTCATGTACGGCCCGCTCGTCCTCGCCGGACAGTTGGGTGGCCAGGGCCTTACAGACGAGAATACGCATACCACCCAAAATTGGTATAAGTTTCCCCAGCCAATCCCCTCCGTCGAGCCTTTGATAGTCGAATCCGATGACGTCGCCGATTGGATCAAGCCCGTTCCCGGCAAGCCGCTGACATTCCGCACCGCAGGGCAATCCAAACAGATCAACCTCGTACCTTATCATGAATTGCTCAATCAGCGTTACGTCGTTTATTGGCGCGTCCTGAAGAAGGGCGGCAAGGCACACGCCGAATACCTCGCGGCTGAACAGAGACGCCAAGCTATCTTGGCGCGGATGGTCGATACGGTCGATATCGGCAACACTGAATCGGAGAAAGCCCACAATCTACAGGGCGAGCAGACACAATCCGGGTCGCACGCAGGACGCAATTGGCGCCACGCCGGCAACGGCGGGTGGTTCAGCTATGATATTAAGGTTCTCCCCGACAAGGCGATGACTTTGCAGTGCACGTACTGGGGCGGCGATGTCTT
Source organism: Sedimentisphaerales bacterium (assembly GCA_030603595.1). Classification (GTDB taxonomy): domain Bacteria; phylum Planctomycetota; class Phycisphaerae; order Sedimentisphaerales; family Anaerobacaceae; genus JAFGCD01. The sequence continues at coordinate 7,323 of JAUVXL010000032.1, forward strand.
GCGGACATTTGACGTCCTCGTTGACGGGCGGAAAATGGCCGCCGTCACGCTGAACAACAACAAGCCCGGCCAGTTCTTCGAGGCCGAATGCAGGTTGCCCTCGTCATTGACGCGCGGCAAAGACAAAGTGACGGTCAAGTTGCAGGGCCATCCAGGCAGTACGGCCGGCGGCCTCTTCGGCTGCATCATGCTCAAGGACGAACAGAATCCCGCCATCGGCAGCCCCACGGGAAAAAAGGCCTATCTCTTCACGTCATTCAGGGGCAACGGTGAAGACGGCCTGCACCTGGCCTACAGCTACGACGGTTATCGCTGGACCGATCTAAACAAAGTATTTCTCCGCCCGAAAATCGGCAAGAGCAAATTGATGCGAGATCCCTGCATAATCCGGGGGCCGGACGGGACATTTCACATGGTCTGGACAACAGGATGGGGGGAGAAGGGCATCGGCTATGCGCACTCCGAGGACCTGATGAACTGGTCCGACCAAAAGTACATCGAGGTGATGGCCCACGAGCCGGCAGCGAAGAACTGCTGGGCCCCCGAGGTCTTCTACGATGAGGCCAAAGCCCAGTTCCTAATCTTCTGGGCCACCACCATTCCCGGCAGGTTCCCCGAGACGGAAAAGAAGGGCGATAACAACCATCGGATGTATTACGTCGCCACCAAAGATTTCGAGTCGTTCAGCAAGGCCAAGCTGCTCTACGACCACGGCTTCAATGTCATTGATTCAACGATTATCAGGGATGACTCGCGATACCTGATGTTCCTAAAGGATGAAACGCGAAATCCCCCGCAAAAGAACATCCGCCTGGCGACCGCCAAGGCAGCCGAGGGGCCGTATTCGAAGCCTTCGCAGCCGATAACAGGCCAATACTGGGCCGAGGGGCCCACCGCTATAAAGATAGCCGATACCTGGCTCGTCTATTTCGACAAGTACAGAAAGCACAATTACGGCGTCGTAACATCCAAAGACCTAAAGAACTGGACAGATGTCTCCGAAAAACTCGAATTCCCCAAAGGCTCCCGTCACGGGACGATTTTGCCCGTATCCAATCGTGTCCTTGATAAACTGATCGACGAAGAATAAGGAGTGCCCGAAGATATGACGCAATACATAGGGCGACGTAAGTTCCTCAAAGACAGCCTCGGCGCCGCCACGGTCGCGGCAGGCTTCCCCCATATCGTCCCTTCTTCGGCGCTGGGCGCAGGCGGGGCGGTGCCGCCGAGCGAGAAGATTGCGATGGGCTTTGTCGGCGTGGGGAGTATGGGCGGGGGGCATCTGCGGACGTTTCTTGGCTATGAGGATGTTCGAGTGCTGGCCATGTGTGACCTTCGCAAGAAGTTTCGCCAGAGAGCACAGGGCTTTGCCGAGCAACGTTATGGCAGCAACTCCGGATTCGAGATGTATCATGACTTTCGCGAGATGCTCGCCCGCGACGATATCGACGCCGTCTGTATCGCAACCCCCGAGCACTGGCACGGACTGGTCGCCATCGAGGCGGCAAGGCAGGGCAAGGATATGTATCTCGAAAAGCCCGTCGATGTGCATGTCGCCATTGCCAAAGCATTGCGGGAAACGGTGAATAGATACGGCGTAGTATTCCAGTTCGGCACGCAGCAGCGTTCGGGCAGGGAGTTTCGCCTGGCTTGCGAGCTTGTGCGAAATGAGAGGATCGGCAAGCTGCATACTGTGGTCGTAGGCTCGGTGCCGGGCGCCGAGTTGCCCAATCAGCCGACCGAGCCCGCCCCGCCTAAAGAAGAGTTCGATTACGATATGTGGCTGGGCCCGGCGCAGTGGGCGCCATACAGCTTCCAGCGCTCCGCATCGAGAGCCGAGGGCAGCCCCGGCTACTGGATGCATATCCACGATTACGGACTCGGTTGTCTCAGTGGCGCATGGGGCATTCACCACGTCGATATCGCCCAGTGGGGCCTCGATGCAGACGATACCGGTCCGATTGAAGTCCAGGGCACAGGCAGAATCCCGAAAGACGGTCTGTGCGATACCCCCGTCCGATGGCGGGTCGAGCACAAATATGTAAACGGCGTAAAGATGATCCACGCCGACCTGAAGAGCAGCTTGGCCGAATTTCCCCAATTCGATACTGAGGCGGCAAAGTACAAGGGCTGCGGCATACTGTTCCTGGGCGGCGGGGGCTGGGTCCTTGTCTGGCGGGGCGGAATCGACGCCCATCCCAAGTCCCTGCTCGACGCCAAATTCGGCCCCAACGAGATACGCCTGCCCGTCAGCAACAACCATCGGCGAAACTTTCTCGATTGTGTCAGAACGAGACAGCAGACGGTTTCTCCTATTGAGGCGGCCGTCCGCTCCGATACAATCTGCCATCTCGACGACATCGCCATTCGCCTCGGACGAAAGCTGAGATGGGATCCGAAAAAAGAAGAGTTCATAAACGACGACCAAGCCAACCGAATGCTCAGCCGGCCCATGCGGAGTCCCTGGCATTTGTAGTTGTCGAGAAACCGCACTTGTCTTAGAATTTTGGTTTGCCGGGATACTGCCCGGCTTCTAATGCGGCTCATGCTGAGTGAGTGCGCATGTGACAAACTGTGGTTAAGGTTGCTCACGGCCATCCCCAAGCCCTGCGGGCTTGAGGATGCCACCCAGTCCCGGCCTACCCCGAACGCTGGGGCATCAGCGATGAGAGGATAAGGACCGAGGCGATTCCCCTTATTGACCGGATAGCCGCAGATAAGCACGTCGGCCTGATAGACCTTTACAAGCCGCTTAGCGACAAGCCGGGTCTCTTCCCCGACAAAATCCACCCCAACGCCGAGGGCGCGATGCTGATGGCGAAGGAGATTTACCGCGCCTTGACGGGCGAATCGGCTGCGGACACGATGAAAGAGCAGGCCGCTCTGCCCAACGTTCTGATAATCGGCGATTCGATCTCGATAGGCTATTTCCCGCCTGCCAGGGAACTGCTTAAATACGATGCAGTCGTCGTCCATAATCCCGGCAACGCTCAGCATACGCGTTTCGGCCTCGGAAAACTCAATGAGTGGCTCGGGCAAACCGAGTGGGATGTGATCCACTTCAACCACGGGCTCCACGACCTCAAGTACGTGGATGAGAACGGCAAGAACGTTCCCGTCGAGAAAGGCCGGCCGCAAATCCCTATCGAGCAATATGAGAAAAACCTCGATGAGCTGGTCAAGCGGTTGAAGAAAAGCGGTGCCGAGTTGATCTTCGCCACCACCACGCCCGTGCCCAATGGGACGGGGATTCGCGTCAAGGGCGATGCGAAGAAGTACAACGTCGCCGCCCAGAGGGTGATGAAGAAGCACGGAGTTACCGTTAACGACCTGTATTCGTTCGCCATGCCGCGTTTGACGAAGATTCAAAGGCCGCAGAATGTTCATTTCAACCAGACCGGTTCGTTCCAACTCGGCGAGCGGGTAGCCGGAGCCATTCTCGAAAAGCTCGAACAATAGCAGGGGGGCTCAGAACAGAAGACAGAGGACAGAAGACGGAGGACGGACGACAGAAAAGAGACGATGGACGATGGCGGCGAGAAAAAAGGGGGGGGTGGGAGGATGGGTGTCAATTAGCGGGAGCGCAAGGGTTGTTTTTGGGGCGGAGAGTAATATACCCAGAATTGAACCATGCTGAAAGTTCGGTTCGGCACGGGGGATGCAAGGATATGCGGAATGGTTCGATGGAATTGAAGCGGTGCGAAGGATCGCACTCTACGTGGACTGGATTCTCGATGGTTGGTATTGGCTGGGTATATCAGGTCTGTTTGAGACTCTGGAGGACGTTTCTGAGGGCCAGTTCGGCGTAGCAGATAGTCGTATCGGCTGCGCCGTAGTAGATTTTCACCTTCTCATCTTCGCAGAGCAGGCCGCAGCTAAAGACGACGTTGCCGAAGAAGCCCTCGCATTCATAGTCACTCTCCGGCTCGAAGATCGGCTCAGCGGACCTGGCCAGCACTTTCCACGGCTCGGCGGCATCGAGCAGGACCGCGCCGAGGCAATAGCGATTATTCTCATCGACTCCGTGATAGACCTCGACCCAGCCTTCGGGCGTCTTGAAGGGAACCGCGCTTGCGCCGATCTTAACCCGGTCCCAGCAATCGGGGCGCGTCCCCATTAGACATCGGTGGTGGCCCCAGCAGCGCAAGTCGGGCGAATCGGCGATCCAGATGTCCTGTTTGTGAAAAAGGCCCGAGTCCGGCCTGTGCAGGGCGTAATACCTTCCCTTGATTCTATCGGGGAAGATTACGACGTCCTTGTTGTCCGGGCAGAAGATGACGCCGTGACGCTCAAACGATTGAAAATCCAGGGTCGATGCCAGAGCCGTAGTCACCCCGAGCGGGCTTACCGCGACGTAATTTATGTAGTAAACTCCGCCGATTAGACTGATGCGAGGGTCCTCGACGCCGAAAGTCTCGTAATCATTTACAGCGGCAAGCGCAGGCGCAGAGGCGATTTGAAAATTGATCCCGTCGGTGCTGCGGGCAATCCTCAGATGAGAAATCGACGTCAAGTATGTCCCTTGAGGGGTAATTATCAGTCTCGAATCCGAGAAATCATTGGTCGGGTCTTCCTTCGAGAATTCCTTCAGGACAATCCCCTTCCGGGCGACGTCATAAACAGCGGCAAGCACAAGCTCGGGATGTCTGCTGATCGGCCTTTCCGCAACGCGGACAAGCAGGATGACCTCGTCTGCAAGGCGGGCAACGCCGGCGTTGAATACGCCAATCACTTTGAAGTCTTTCTGCGATGGCTCGATATCACTCGGCGTGATGATGGGGTTGTGTGGGCAACGATAAGCTTCCATTTGCTGAGTCCTCAATTCCGCACTGAATTTCAAAGATGCCCGGCAGTCGCACCGGCGGTCACGGCGTGTGAATGATAGCGGTTCGCCGCCGGCCTTGCAAGGCTTTCCCTACGGATTGTGCGCACCGGGTGATGGCGGCTCAGGTTTCCAGTTGTTGGGGTCGTTGCCGTAGAGTTCGGGTGCTATTCGGCTCAACGAGGCGCCGGCGGCGTCCGGCTCTGTCGGCCAGAGGTCCGCGTTGCCCGGCATATCCTGGGCGTGCGAGCCGTCGCTGTAATTGACCCTGTCAACGCGAATATAACAGCGTTGGCCGAGTTCATCGACGTCGCCGGGCCTTGCAAGTTCGAGCTTCTCGCCGCCGTCGCTCAGCTTGCCGTCATAGGGGCCGAGCAGGAATGTGCCGAACGGCGGGGCGCCGTATCTCGATAGATACGCCGTCACATCCTTCGCAATCACGAGATATCCGCCCGCAGGCACCTGTACGCCGGGGGCCGATGCGAACGTATAGTAGATTCCATCCGTGAACCGCCAGGGCTCGCCTTCCTCGTCATCGTAGAGCACGACCGGCTGATCGCTGATGTTATGCAGCTCGATATATTCGTACTGGTTGTTTGAGTAGTTGCCTCCTGCGGGCCAGTCGGGATTGTACATGATCTCGTTGATGACTATAGGTCCGACCGCCGGATAGCTGTTCCTCTCGCCGGGCGTGTTGTGGTCCAGGGGCGCGAAGTTATAGTTGCCTGTGCTGGCCTTATAATACCTTCCGAACGATACGCCCGTAAGCGATGCTCCGAAATCCTCGACGACTCGATACCCGGTTAGCTCGTCGGCCTGGCCGGAACTCAAGTAGGCCTGGTCGCCATTTTCACTGAATGCAAAGCCCGTGATCCTTCCCGGATCGGCGCTGAACTCGCCGAAGTTGGCGTCTTCAGTGAGGACGATGTAGTCGCCGGCGCCGATCTTTGCCCCGTCGGCGAAGCGATACTTCATCAAATCAGTTTCGCTGTCGCTGAGATACCAGCCGCCGATATCAATCTCGATGTCGGTGGTGTTGTAAAGCTCAATCCAATCCGGGGCAGTGTCGTGCGAATGCGCCATCACTTCGTTTATCACAACGGCGCCGGGATTTGGCAGGATGCCGCTGTCGTCGGCGCCGGGCGAACCGCCGATATATGCACTCGCCCGCCACGAGTCTTTGTCGCCCCAGTGCAGCAGGGGATCGATCACCTGGGCCACCTTGTGCTCGCTCAAAGCTCGCTCATAGATACGCGTATCGTCGATGAGTCCGTTGTAGTATGCCGAAGAACTATCGTAACCGATGCGGGCACGATAGTTCGCGCCGGTCCTGCCGAGGGAGGAATCGGATTCTTTAAGATGCCCGTTGATGTATATCCTCACGTTGGAGCCGTCGTTCGTCCCGGCAATATGACACCATTCGTTCATAGGGATTGCTTGGGAACTTATCGCGGCGCTGGAATCGCCTCCGGAAGCGAGGGAGAATGCAGGTGCGTAGCCGACAAGATAGAGATAGTAGCCGTCGCCGCTGGGGTTATGCTGGACAAGCAGGGGGTTCCATGCCCCTGTAAGCTCGCCTGGCTTTACCCACGTCGTCACGGTCACATTGTCGCCGGTGAGCGCGGCGATCGCGGAAAGGGAAACGTAATCACTGCTGGTTTCGAATTTCACTGCACCACCGATTATTCCGCTGGTCCAGGTCAGTTCGCCTCGCAGGAGGCCGTCGTTGTCGCCGGCGCTGTCCGTTGCGGTGATGCCTGCGCCGTCGTCGAATTTCCAGTGAGCTTCGAGCCCTGATTCAGGTCCGAGCAGTGCAACGCCGGCGGCGTCGATAATAGTGAGCGAGTGGCCTTGGCCGTCGGCGACTTCTCTGAAGTCGTCGTCGTACTTGAAGTCGAGAATAGTGTGGCCGGCGGCGTCCTGCAGCTCAATTCTCTCTCCTGCGTTGTCCAGACTTCCCGAGTACTCGCCTGCGAGAAGGCCCGAAAAGCCCGGCTGCGCAGTGATGAACGCGGCGTGATCTTTGACCACAACGACGTACTCGCCCGGCGCCAAGTCGATATCGCCGAAGGTAAAGTCGATGCCGTTTGTGAATTTGACCTGGTTGAGGTTTACAGCCGTCGAACCGATATTCTTCAATTCGATAAATTCCTCGTTCGGGTCGTTCGGATCATTGCTGTCCTGCGGGTGATACATTATCTCCGTTATTCGAAGGTTCTGAGCGAGAGGGCCTACTGCAAAAGTCGCCTCAGTCAAGGCGCTCCAGGTCTGGCCGTTAAGCATACGCGTCTTAACCTGGGTGCTTTTGTCCAGCGTCCGGGCTCCGGTGTACATCACTGCGCTCGGCGAGACACTCCCGCCGCTCGAAGTGCTTTCGCCGGCAACCAACTCGACATTGATGATGAAATCAGAACTGCTCATGCTGTTATTCATCCCCTGGATGGCGAGAATGTTGTCACCGACCTGTAACTTGCCGAGATCATCCGTAGCGTCGAACGTATCGAACGAACCGCTTGCTTCATGGTTGCCCGAGGCGTTTGCGTTCCAATCGGGGTCGTCGAGGTTGCCGCTGAAGTTTTGGTAGTCGATCCGCTGGCCGTTGATGAAGGCGACGAATCCGTCGTCGTATTGCACCTTCAGCGTCATAAAGTTAAAGCTTGCCAGATCCTCGGCGCTGACGGTAAACGGAATGCGAATCATTGCCGATGTATTAATGGCCGTGCCCGGATAGCGGTCGCCGTTCATCAGTGTTTTGACGTCATAGCTTATATATGGCTGGTAATCCGGGCTCTCGTCGTAGCCGACCCCGCCTGGCTCTTCGGCTATATAGGCCCAGCTCGAGTCATTGAAGTACCCGTCGCCTCTCCAGTTATCGCTAATCGATCCTGCCGGGACCAGCGCACGCTTCGGCATACTGCGGGAAACAAGAGTCGTGCCGGTAACCTCCGAAGTCATTGGGACCCGCGGATCGTTTCCGTCCACGGTGTAATAAACATCGCCGAAGCCGTGCGGATTATATATAGCCACGCTATCGCCGATAGAAGCATATCCGCCGTGCTGATAGACGTCGTTTACGCGCAGCTCCGGGCCCGTATATGTGAACATGCCTTCCGCTCTGCAGGCGTTAAAAAATACGGACAGACGGTTCGGGACCCATGTATTGATAGTGTACTCATCAACCGCGCTGCCGGTGCGGCGATAGACCGCTTCTTGCACTTCATCGCGGAGTTCGATGAATCGCTTTTCAATATTTGCCTCCGTCAGGGCCCCATTGTTGTAGAAATGCTTGAAGAGGCGGTCGGTAAAGACCTGCTGGAAGTCCTCGCTGGTTTTCAAAGATCGATACAGCCACGCATTGGCGTTATTTTGCGTGTTGAGCCGGTCGAAATACGTGGTGTTAAGACGGTCCGAGAACATCCCGCCCTCGGCGTCCCAGATGAAGAATCGCCAGCGTCCCTCATCCGAGCGTTCGCTTGCCGCCGACCAGTTATTCTGAGGCCAATCCCAGTTTGCGCACCAAAGCTGCAAAATCAGGTAGTCCGCGAAAGCCGGGATATCAAGGCGTTGAGCAAGCTCCCAGTAATGAACGGAGTCGGTGAGGTCGTGGTTGCGGGCGTAATTTATCATTTCATCCCACGATGTCCTGTTGCCGTCGCGGATGCCGCTCATTGTCATCACGTCCCACTCCTCGTCGCTGTTGTAATACTCCCGGCAGAATGAGTCCTTGATGTGTTCGCATGGATTATAGTAGCCTTTGTATTCGCCGTTGACGAATAGATTTGCATGCGTGCCCGTGCTCGCGGCGTTACCCATATCCATGTGCAGACGCCGAATCAGCTCATCCTTAATGAATGGATTAGTCCTGTCGTTGTGGCCGCTGCGAAGGACAATACTCTCGAACTCGTCCAGCCCGTATGGGAACAGCGGATACTCTAATCGGTTCTCGCCGTACATGCTGCGGAAATACAGTCTGAAAGCAATCTTGCAGTCGCCGGTCCACCCGTAGGGGAGGTCTCCGTCACAGCGCCTGTACCGAGGACGCATCCACTCGCTTCCGTGGACCCTTATCCCGCAATCGACCTGGAAGTCCGAGCGGTTGCCGGCATTGAAGAATTCGAACGATACGGGACGTTCGTATGCCATGCCTCGCTGCATGATGTTGTTGTAAGAATACGGGCCGTCGGATGTCCAGACTCCGCCGCTATAGTATCCACCCACAATCGCCATAATGCCGTCCGGCTCGTAGAATGTCTGCTGCTCGTCGCCCACAAGGGATACTATCGGCAGGGATTTGGTCGCGTCGTCCGCGTCGAATATATATGTCTGCGTCTTAACTCGCGACGGCTTCCATCCCGCCTTGACGGCTCTCGTCCGCAGGCACGTGGTTTCACTAATCGGGAATGGGTTGTTGTAACGTATCCCCGAATAATACCGTCCGTCGGAGACGCCGGGTTCGGTGCCGTCGGTGGTGTAATAGATTAAAACGCCTTCGGTTTCGCAGGCTATCGTAAGCGTAAACGCCTGGTCGTAGAAGCCGCGTCTGTGGCTGAATAGCGGATCCTCAACCACGCCGAGATAGGCCCCGTCGTTAATTTCTCCGGGCGTAGGGGCGCCAAAATACCGCCAGTTGACGGTGCCGTCCGGGTAGCGGCCGTAGGAAATATTCGTTGTCTGCCGGTCGAAGGCGACGCTGTCAACCAGGGTACTCCCGTTACTGTCGAACAGCGCAATCTCGCCGCCGTCAGCATCGATTTTGAAGTCCGCGTGCAGCCCCGGCGAGTCACCGGTATCTTTATCGGCCCATATCCATAGATGCCCGTGCGATGGAATCGTCGTCAAGTAGGAAACGTCATCAGGAATCCGCCACTTCGTTGGGTCGCTGATGTCATTCGTTAGATACATCCCGCCGACATCAAACGTCTCGGCTCCGGCGTTGTACAGCTCGAGCCAGTCGTCGTAGTCCTCTTGCGGGTCCTGTACGAAGGAACTGTTCGAGGCCATGAACTCATTGATCATTATGGGGTGGCCGAGTTGGCGCCAGTTGCGCGTCAGAATTGCGAAGTCGAACATATTGACGCCGTCAACGCCATCGAAATCCGCGCAATTGGGATCAACGTAATCGGGGTCGAAACATTCGCTCTCATCCAGCCACTGCTCGGCGTACAGGCGGATGTCGTCAAAGTCAACCTTACAGTCCCTGCTCAGGTCGCCGACCGGGCAGAGGGCTCCAACGACGCCCGCCAGCAACAAGGTTACCGCCGGCGCCGTCAAAATGATTCTCGCAAATCGAATTATTCTATGCATCCTTCACAAGGGTCCTTCAGATAATAACCGAGGCGGTCTTCTGCACCTTTTCGCGGCTAATACCGCCTTATGTCATTCCCGCGCAAGCGGGCATCCAAATATATCGAACAGTGTTAATGGGTATCCAAAGAGACACTGTAAGCTTTTTACGGATTACCGCCCGGCGTTGGGCGTTCGGCCCGCCAGTTCGCCGGGTCGTTGCCCGAGTGTTCCTCGTCGGCGTAATTCCTTTGCAGCACATCGCCGGCGCCGTCCGGCTCAACAGACCACGGCGCAACGTCCCCGTAGATCACCTCATCGACAATGACCCACGACACCGGGTCGCCTGGATCATCCGGCGCCTGCGGGCGCTTAAGAGCAATACGTTCGCCGCCGTTAGAGAGGTTCCCCGGCGACGGCCAGGGACCGACAATATCGACGCCCGGCGTCAGAGGACCGGCGCCGTAGGCTGCAATAAAGGCGTTGAGCCGAGCCGTCTCGGTAGCTGGGTCGAACCATGCGATTACCAACCTGCCGTATGCTTCGATGTAAGTGCCTGCATCGAAGGTGTACCCATCGGTATCTTCGTCGTCCAGACGCCACGTGCCGGCGGCATTTTCAAGGTATATACGCTGACTCGTCGGATTATACAACTCAACATATTCTTCATTCGGATCCACCGGATGATACATCACTTCGTCGATGACAATATCGAGCACGCCGCTGTTATTCGGCAGATCGCGAGACGGCGACTGATGGAACCAATAACCGCCGCGGTCGGGATAACGACCCAGAGATACGAAATTCTCCTCGCCCTTGAACCGAACGTAATCAACCACGCGGTCCTCAGAATTCCCCGGCAGATAGCTCAGGATGACCTCCTCGCCGGCCTTATTCAAGCCGAACCCCGTCGTTATGGGGTTGTGAAAGTCATCAACCTCGTTAAAGCTGACCCGCCCGTTGCTGCTGATATTGACCGAAGGAATCGCCCATTTCGCCGGCTCATCCTTATCGTCGCTGAGATACCACCCGCTCAGACCAATCGTGCTCGGGCCCTTATTATACAGTTCTATCCAATCGTCCGAATCGTGCTCGGGATGCGCCGGATTATCGTAGTCCGTATGCGCCATGACCTCGTTGACCACTACAGAACTTGCAAGCTCGGGATCGTCCTGGCCCGGCGAGCCGCCAATATAAGCGCTGTGACGCCAGTTGCCGCCGTAGTCGAGTGTGCCGTCAGTCTCTCCGGGAATCGCAGAAGTCAAAGGAACCATCGAATGACCGCTGCCGTCGGCCGGCAAAGGCCAGCCCCGACCGTCGCTATAGGAAAAGCTCACGATAGTGCCATTCCATATATCAGCCAAGTGGACCGTCTCCCCGCTGTTGGACAGTTGCGTATCCGTCGATATGTACTGGCCTGCGATAATATCCGATAGGCCCGGATAGCGTGACTCGAATGCTGCCTGGCTTCTCACCGCAAGCACAAACTCGCCGGGCGCCAGGCTGACGACATTGCTGTCTGCGAAATCAAACGTAATACCCTCAATAAAAGAAACGTACGTCAAATCCAGGACCTCATCGCCGACGTTCATCAACTCGATGAACTCATACTCGTCGTTGTTGACGTTCAACTCGCCCCTCGACGGGTCCGCATCAGCAGGATTATACATCATCTCGGTTATTCGCAGATCATCCAGGATGCCGGCCGAGAGCGGCTCGGCTGCAACAAATTGATTCGGGTCCGACCAATGACTCCATCGGCCCGTATCGTCCTTCATCCTGCAGCGGACCCGGTACGTATGACCCGCCTTGACCGCACTGCCCGGTATCCATATCTCGGGTGAATGGCCGGTCATCTCCTCGCTTTCCCAAACCGGCTCGATCTCGTACTTGCCCAGAGACCCTCCATAGCTCGGGGGCGTTACAGGCGGCTCCTCGACGGACCGGCCCGTGAGACGAATATCGATGAAGCAGTCGGAACTGGTCAGGTCCTGGTTGATTATCTGCGCGGCGATGATGTTCCTGCCCTCGTCGAGGAAAACTGCCGGGTCCAGCGTGCCAACCGTTCCCCAATCGTGGTTTTCGGAACGATTCCCAACCGTGGCGTTATACGCCTGCTGGGTCGAAGGAGCGTTGCCGCTGCAGGCATAAAGACCGTTGATCCATATAATCACCCCATCGTCGTATCTTGCCTCGACGAGCAATTCATCGAAGGCATCGACATCGCTGACGTCGAACTCCTTGCGAATGTATATTGTCGAGTAGGAATACCGCATGTCGGTAAGCTGGGGATCAATCCACGTCTCGCCGTATCCGATAGGGGTATCGCCGTCCAGCCAATCGGCATTCTCATAGAAATCCAACTCGCGCCAGGCGCTCTGCGGGGTCGATGGCTCCTTTGTGCCCTTGAAGTATTTCCAGGAAGATTCTTCAGGCAGAAGGACTGTGCCGGGCGGCTCGGTGGATACCGCTTGAGAGCCCTCGGCAACCTCGGCAATACGCCATTTCATCGCCGCGAATCCGTCGCCCTGAGGGTCGCTAAACGGACTCGCTGTAAAACGCAGCGAGTTTATGGGATAGGCGCCGCCCGATGCATCCGCAATGACCGGCGTATTCGGAATGCCTGAATCACCGGCCAGCGAATTCATCCTGCTCTGCCGCTCATCGACAAAGTCCTTCATCACCTGGACCATGCCCTCGAAGCTCCTGTCGTATCCTCTTGTCTGAGCTTGGTTGTAGAACATCCATTGCCCGGCCCTGCCGCTGCCGCATTGGTTGCGGTAGGCGCCGCACGCGCTATCGGTCATTACCCAGTGATAGTCCCACATTGCGCGGTCGGCATCCACAATCGAAAGCCCGCCGGCCGGGTCGTTGATAATTGCCGCGAACTCGTCGATCAACTGGCCCATCTGGTCCGCATTGAAAAACAGGTTGCTGATCTCTCGCACGCGATTCTTGTTGGCAATATTGAGCGTGCTATGACTGAATATGTTCTCTCTCCTGAACGGGTCGCTCGCCGGATTCCCATAATAGGTCGTCCACGTCAGATCCACATCCCAAGGCAGCAAAGTCCAGAGGCCCGTATCGGGATTCTGATAGAAGAAGTGGTTCTTGCTCGTCACGTCGCCGTGGTGAGCAGCCTCCTGGACCGCCACGTGGCTGTAGAATCGCGCAAGGTTCACGTTTTGCTCCCACCATGCAGCCGAAGGACTCGTCTCAAAAGTATCCTTAAAAACGCGGATGTCGGAGAAATCGGTGACAGACTCAGCCCCTTGATTGTTCCTTTCGCCGTACCCGCTTTCCATCTTGTAGAGGTTGCCGTCCGGCAGCAGGTGCTCCATTAGGAATCTGTTGTCCATCTGCTCGATGTTCATGTACAGGCCCCAGAAATCGCCGTCATACTGTGTCCCGCTGGTGGTGTGCCCGGAATGAGCCGCATTCAGAAGCCCGTCTTCATACTGCTCGTCGATGATCCTGAAGTGCAGGTAGTTGGTCTTGGGGGCCGGCACGCCCGCCATATTGAACATCTTAAACGACAAAGCCTCGAACATCGCCTGCTCGCCACGTGTGCCGAAACTGCCCTGCTGAATGGCCGCGGAGAAATTGACCTTGTCCCATTTCGTGTCATACCTATTGCCGTAGTCATCCCGCGCCTGGAAGTAGTGCCCCCGGTTGAAATCAAACTTCCACATATTCTTGCCCATCGCAAACCGCCAGCATCCGCCGCGCATCCGATACCGGATGTGGTCGTACACCTTCCCATCGTAAACCAATGTTCCGCACCACCTGTACAAGCTGCCGCCGTCTTGCGCGAACCAGGTACAGTCCTCGACCTCGGATTTCTTGCTGATAAGATGATAAACGGGAACCATCTGCATCACTTCCGGGCGGTACTCGATCACATCGCCCAATGTGCCGGGGTCTCCGGGCTTTATGGCCCCGTACCAGGAAGGCACGCCGTCATACACAAAGTACGCAAAATTGGGTTGCGGGTCGTCCGAATATGGGCCAACAACCGATAGTCCCGTTTTGTCAACCGCCGTTATCCAGTAGCGTATCAGCCGGCGATGAACCTGTACACTCGCCGGGAGAATCGCGGTGTATTTGTCGTTGTAGGGTTTGACATCCCCGTTGGTGCCGTCGTCGAACATCTGCACGTACGTCCAGTTCGTCGCGAATCGCGAGTCGTACATCGGGATATAATCGCCCGGCTCAACCACCTGGTATGCCAGAGTTACCGAATCGACGCCGTCGGAGTCGGTAACCTTCACCGTTATCTTGACAGGCTCTCCGCCGAGGGGCTGGTTCGGCGTGTGATCCACTTGTCTCATCAGCGGTGGGGCGTTTGCGGCCAGGCATAGGTTGGCGCCGCGCGGCGTCGGCGATCTGCTTTTCCAGCTTCCGCCGAGGTCGTTATCCATTCCCGGGTTTATCAGTTGAATTGAATGGCCTGTCCCGGTTGGCGGTTTGGCGTAAGGCACGGAATCGCCCGTTGTGGGCCAGGGAAAGCCGAGTTGATAATCCACTTCATCGACTCTGTTATAGTCGGCATCTCGCAGGGTAATTGTTTCGCCGTCATTGCCGAGCTTCCCGACAAAAGGCCCAAAGGGAGCGAAGCCGAACTTGGCCTGGAACTTGGCCGGGTTCTGTGCGAGAACGAGGTAGCCGTCGGGCGGTATGAGCGTGCCCGGCTGAAAGACAAACTCAATGCCCCTGGTGAATTGCCAGCCGCCGAGATCGATCAATTCATCCATAACATTGTACAACTCGACGAATTCGGCCAACTCCGTTTTGACGTCGGGATCGTAGTGAATCTCGTTGATGACTACCGGGCCGACGGTCTTTTGCCAGTCTGCGGCGAGGACAGAAAAGTCGGCAGCATCGATTGTGGCCGAGCCGATAAGCTCGGCACAGTCGTCCGATCCGGGGATGCAGGCGGCCTCGTCAAGCCATTGCTGCGAAAGCAGAAGGAGGTCTTTGCCGGTGACATGGCAGTCGCCGTCGATATCGCCGGCCGGACACACCTTAATCGGCTCGACTCCTGTGGTGAAGTTCCACGTGCCGCCGACTGCCGTATCGCCGCCGTCGATTATGGAATCAACGCGCCAGTAGTAGGTCGTTCCGCCTGCGAGCGGGCCGGTGAAACATTCGAGGGATTCGCCCGCGGCCACTTCGCAGCGAAGGCTCGTCGGCTGCCCGATAGCTCCGGGGTCGTTGCTGAAATAGACGGCGAATCTGTCAATCGGTTCGGGCGGCTCGGCGCCCGCCTCCCAGCGAAGCGTGGTGCCTCCGGGGTCTATTTGCAAAGCTCCGGTGGGCGGCGAGACGTTTACCGCACGCCAGGCGCCGGTTGCCACCGTCCCGTCGATGGAGTCGAGTACAGCCGTGCACAATACGCCGTCCGAGTGAGACGTGACGCACAACCCGATATAAACGTCCGCAGCCATTGAAATCGACGCGCTGCCCTGTGCCGTCCAAGGGGCGCTGCCGTTCGACGAACTGTACCCGGTAATCATATTGCCCGCTCGCACCATTTTGACATACTGGGGTACACTGAGGCCCCCATCGCCGTAATGCTGACAATCACCGCCGGTGCTCGCCCGGTACTGGAAGGCCACACCGTTACCCGGCGTCGCCACAATCATCGCATAAGTGCTTGTCGCCCCCAGCGTCTCGCGTATCATTACGCCGGCCTTCGCCCAGGAGTTCGTGTTCTCAACGCTGACAACGCGAGCCATCATCTCGCCGTCGCCGGTCATCGGCAGATACATATAATGAAACGCATCGGCTGTGCCCCAAATATCGTTGCCGTTGGCGTGAATAGTGTATGTATCGCCGGCAACCTCGACACTGCCCACTGCGCCGACGGATCCAATATCCCTGTCTTCCCAGGCTGAGGCTGTGCCAAGAAGGCCAAGGCACAATACTGTTATCGCGATTATCTGCTTTGCCATACACCAAACCCCTTTACGGTCAACGCGCTACGGACTGCTGCCGGGCGTGGGCGAATCGATTCGCCAGTTTGCAGGGTCGTTGCCCGAGTGTTCCTCGTCGGCATAAATCCGTTGCAGCGCCAACCCCGTGCCGTCGGCCTCTGCCGACCAGGGCGGCACGTCACCATAGATAACCTCATCGACCACCACCCAGGAGACCGGGTCGCCCGGATCATCCGGTGCCTGCGGGCGCTTGAGAGCAATCCGCTCGCCGCCATTGGATAGGTTTCCGGGCATCGGGCCTACAATCTGGGCGCCGGGCGTCAGATGTCCGGCGCCATACGCCGCAAGAAAATCATTGAGCCGAGCCGTCTCTGCAACAGGGTCGAAGCCCACAATTACCAGTCTTTGGCCGGGGTCGATATAAGCACCTGCATTGAATATATAGCCCTGAGTATCTTCATCGTCCAGACGCCACTGCCCGGCGGCATTCTCAAGGTCTATACGCTCGGTCGTCGGATTATACAGCTCAACGTATTCTTCCGCCGGGTCCATAGGATGATACATTATCTCATCGATTACAATATCGAGAATCCCGCTGTTATTCGGTAAATCGCGAGACGGCGACTGATGGAGCCAATACGTCCCGCCGTCGGGATAACGACCAAGAGATATGAGGTTCTCCTCGCCCTTGAACCTGACGTAATCGACCACGCGGTCTTCAGTGGTCCCCGGCAGATACGAGAGCATAACCACTTCGCCGGCCTTATCCAAGCCGAACCCGGTGGTTATGGGATTGTGGAAGTGATCAACCTCGTTAAAGCTGACCCGACCGCCGCTACTGATATTAACCGAAGGAATCGCCCATTTCGCCGGCTCATCCTTATCGTCGCTGAGATACCACCCGCTCAGACCAATCGTGCCTGGGCCCTTATTATACAACTCGATCCAGTCGTCCGAATCGTGCTCGGGATGCGCCGGATTATCATAGTCCGTATGCGCCATAACCTCGTTGACCACGACCGAGGCGGCGAGATACGGATCGTCCTGGCCCGGCGAGCCGGTCATAAAGGCGCTGTGCCGCCAGTTCCCGCCCCAGTCAAGCGATCCGTCCGGCTCGGTCGGTATCGCAGAGGCAAGAGGAACCAGCGAATGACCGGTGCCGTCGGCCGGCAAAGGCCAGCCGCGACCGTCACTGTAGGCAAACCGTGCAATGGTCCCATTCCAGGTATCGAATAGCTCCACCGTCTCGCCGCTGTTGGACAGCTTCGTGTCGGTGTCGAGATACTGGCCCGCTATAAAGGCCGAGTACTGCGTACTATAGCGAGACTCGAAGGCGCCCTTGTTTCGGACCACAAGGACAAACTCGCTCGGCCCAAGGCTCGTCACATCGCTGCCGGCGAAATCGAACGTAATGCCATCCACGAATGAGACCGTTGTCAGATCGATGACGTCATCGCCCAGGTTCTTCAATTCGATGAACTCGAACTCGTCGTTGTCAACGTCAAGCTCGCCTCTGGACGGGTCCGGATCGGCCGGATTATACATTATCTCTGTTATGCGAAGATGCTGCAGCATACTGACCGGCTCTTGTTCGCCGGCTACAAATTCGATAGGCTCCGACCAGTGGCTCCAGCGGTCGGTGTCGTCCCTCATCTTGCACCGGACTCGATATCTATGGCCTACCCTCACGACGCTTGCCGGTATCCTTATCGCGGTTATATAGTCGTTTGGGTTGCTGTTTTGCCATACCGGCTCGATTTCGTAGTGAGGCCGCGGTTTCTGATAGTCCGGGGGCTGGTCGATCTCTGCGATCAGGCGAACGTCGATAAAGCAGTCTTCGCTTTCGCTGAGAGACTCATTGAGGACCTGTACTGTAATGATATTTCTTCCGCTTCTGAGATAGGTCTGCGCGTCAAGTATGGCGATGGGGGTGAATCTGCGGACTTCCGAATGATCGGCGGTGACAGCGTTATAGGGCACTTCCGGATTCCTGCCGGCGATATTTTCCCTGGCGGCAAGGATGCCGTTGATAAAAATACTCAAACCGTCGTCGTACATCGCTTCGATAGTGAACTGGTCGAAGGCGGCGGCATCGTCGAGATAGAACTCTTTGCGCAGATATATCGTCGAGTATCCCCCTCTCATATCGAGCAGTTCCGGGAAGATAAATAGCTCGCCGTAGCCGATGGGCGTCTGCTGCTCCATCCAGTTGGGGTCTTCAGGGAAATCGAGCTCCCGCCATTCGCCGAGGACCTCGGATGGCTCTTTGGTTCCCTTGAAATACTTCCACAGGGCCTGCTCGGGGAGAAACGTTCCTTCGTCCGCTTGTTCTATCGAGCCAACTTCCGCGATTTGCCACGTTGTTCCCGGTTGCCGGGGAAACCCGTCAGGGTCCTCGATATCGCTCGAGACGAACGTTAGCGTGTTGATGGGAAATCGGGGCGAGCCGGTGTATGTAATTGTAGGCGTGTATGGAATGGACGCGTCATAAGCCATATCATCCAGCGCCGCCTCACCTTCGCTGATATCTCCGACTGTCGAGCGGTAAACGATATAATCCTTCATGAACTGGACCATGCCGCGGAAACCGCCGGGGTCGGGAATGACAATAGAAGGACTGTTTCCCGCGTAGAATCGGCCCGTCCCGGCCTTCGAGGGATTGATATAGCCGGATGTCATTATCGGATTGTAGTCCCACATTGCCCGGTCCGCATCCACCATTGACGGTCCGTCCACAGGCTCGTCGATTATCGAAGCCAGGTCCTCGAGCAATTGCCAGCCTTCGTCCTCGTTTAAGAGCAAGTCTCGAATCTCACGGATTCTGTTGTTGCGTGTGACTCTAAATTCGGCATTATCCCACAATCCGTACCTCTTGAAAGGGCTTAGGCCGGAATTGCCGCAGTCATACATATTGTTTGCCCATGTCAGGTCGAGGTCCCAGGGCAGTTCCAGCCATAGATAGTTGCCGGCGAGGTCTGGCACAGGGTTTAGGTAATAGAAGTAGTTCTTGTTAGAGCCGATGTCATAATGATGTATTCCATCTACGATTGTTCGATAGCCGAAGTATATGTGCGTATCAACGTTTGCTGTCCACCAATTGGCATTAGGATAGGAACTGTAGCCGGACATAAATGCATTAAGGTCGGATTTGTTTGTGGCGGCGGTGGGGCCCTGGTTGTTAAGATCGCCCGTGCCGCCTTCCATCTTGTAGAGATTTCCGTCGGGGAGTCCGTGTTCGTCGAGAAACCTTCCGTCCATTTGCTCGAGCACCAGATAAAGTCCCCAAAAGTCGCCGACATACTGTGTGGCGCCGATCTCTGCTGCTTCATCAACGATGCGGAACTGCACCCAATGCGTCTTCGGGGCGGGCACTCCGGCGAGGTTGAAGAGCTTGAAGCCTGCTGCCTCGAACAATCCGTGCTCGCCCCGATGCCAATAATCGCCCTGCTGAATACACGCCGAGAAATTGATCTTGTCCCATTGTGTGTCGTATTTCCTTCCGTAGTCGTCGCGGGCCTGGAACCTGTGCCCGCGGTTGAAGTCGAACTTCCACATGTTTTTGCCCATTGCGTACCGCCAAACGCCTCCGCGAGCGCGGTATCGAATGTGGTCATAGACTTCGCCGTCGTAAACCAGTGTCCCTCGCCACAAGTACTCATCGCCGGTGTACCTCGACTGC
>JAUVXL010000047.1 GCA_030603595.1 Sedimentisphaerales bacterium
TTCAAGTGCCGAACGGCTTGAGAAATACGGATTCCGAGTCAAGATAGGGGGCTAAGAGAATGAACGAAAGAGTAGCCAAGCTTCGCGAGCAAAGCGTGGAGAGAAGGCCCTACATCTCCACCGAGAGGGCCGAACTCGTAACCGAGTTCTACAAGTCCGACATAGCAGCACGCAACTCCGTGGTCGTTACTCGCGCTTTGTGCTTCAAGCACCTAATGGAGAACAAGGCCGTCTGCATCAACGAAGGCGAGTTGATCGTAGGCGAGCGAGGCCCGGCGCCGAAGGCGACGCCGACTTACCCTGAGTTGTGCTGTCACGATCTCGAAGACCTTCGCATACTCGACAGCCGGGAGAAGACGTCTTTTGCAGTTGCCGACGAGGTCAGGGCGACTTATGAGAACGAGATTATTCCCTTCTGGGCAGGCAAGACCATTCGGGAGAAGCTTTTTGCGGCTATGAGCCCGCAGTGGCATCAGGGATTCGAGGCGGGCGTATTCACCGAGTTCATGGAGCAGCGGGCGCCCGGGCACGCGATTCTGGACGATAAGATCTACCACAAAGGAATGCTCGATTTCAAGCGTGACATCACCGAGAACCGAAAGAAAATCGATTATCTGAACGACGGGCATGCGTACGAAAAGGACCAGCAGTACGAGGCGATGGATATCTGCGCCGACGCCGTTATCGCCTTCGCCAATCGCTATGCCGAAGGAGCAACCGAACTGGCCAAGAAGGAAAGCGACCAGTCCCGGCGAGAGGAATTGGAGGGAATCGCCGAAGTCTGCCGGCATGTTCCTGCCAATGCGCCTCGGGCTTTTCAGGAGGCGCTGCAGGCGTATTGGTTTGTCCACCTCTCTGTCATCACGGAATTGAATACATGGGACTCTTTCAATCCGGGGCGACTCGATCAGCACCTCCGGCCGTTCTACGAAAAAGGCCTGGAGGACGGCACCTTGACGGTTGAGGCGGCGAAAGAGCTGCTGCAATGCTTCTGGGTGAAGTTCAACAACCAGCCGGCGCCGCCCAAGGTCGGAATCACGGAAGAGCAAAGCGGGACCTATACCGATTTTGCACTGATCAATACAGGCGGAGTGCGCCCGGGCGGCGGCGGCGATGCGGTTAATGACCTGTCGTATATGATACTGGATGTCGTTGAAGAGATGCGTCTGCCGCAACCCAGCGCCTGTGTCCAGATAAGCAAAAAGAACCCGGATAGATTCCTCAAGCGCGCCTGCGAGGTAATTCGCACCGGTTTCGGCCAGCCTTCCGTTTTCAACACGGACGTGATAGTAAAGGAAATGCTCCAGGCCGGAAAGACCTTGACCGACGCGAGAACAGGCGGGCCCAGCGGATGCGTTACCGTCAGCTCCTTCGGCAAGGAAAGCTGCACGCTTACGGGATACATCAACTGGCCCAAGATATTCGAGCTTGCCTGCAACAACGGCATCGATCCGAATAGCGGTATCCAGATCGGCCCTAAAACCGGCGACCCGCGAGAGTTCACTTCTTACGAGCAGTTGTTCGAGGCCTACGGCAAGCAACTCGAATACTTCATCGATCTCAAAATCAAGGGCAATAACGTTATCGAGCGGCTCTTCGCCAACTATATGCCGGCTCCCTTTATGTCTCTGGTTATGAACGACTGCATCGCCCGCGGGCTCGATTATCACAACGGGGGTGCGAGATACAACCCGACTTACATCCAGGGCGTCGGCATCGGGACGGTGACCGACGCGCTGGCGGCGGTGAAGCACCACGTCTTCGATAAACAGGACGTGACAATGGATGAGATGCTCGCTGCAACCGCCGCGGACTTCAAAGGATACGAGCCGCTGCAAAACAAACTGATAAACCACACGCCCAAATACGGCAACGACGACGACTACGCCGATTGCATAACCGAAGAAGTCTTCAACGTCTATTATGACCTGCTCAACGGCAGGAGCAATACCAAGGGGGGAAAGTACCGCGTGAACCTGTTGCCCACGACCGTCCACATTTACTTCGGCTCGGTTACGGGGGCGCTGCCCAACGGCAGAAAGGCGGGGGCGCCGGTTTCCGAGGGGATTTCGCCGAGTCAGGGCCACGATACGAAAGGGCCGACCGCCGTGATTAAGTCGGCTGCGAGGATCGACCATGCGAGAACGGGGGGAACGCTGCTGAATATGAAGTTCAATCCGCAGCTTCTCGCCGACGACGAGAGCATCGCCAAGCTGGCCCATCTTATCCGCGCATATTTCAAGCTGGACGGACACCATGTCCAGTTCAACGTCATAACCGCCGAGGCCCTCCGCGAGGCCCAGGAAAAGCCCGAAGAGAATCGCGAGCTAATCGTCCGCGTCGCAGGCTACAGCGATTATTTCATAGACATCGGCCGAGAACTGCAGGATGAAATCATAGCAAGAACAGAGCAGCAGGCGTTCTGAGCCTTATTCTTACCGCCGAGCACGCAGAGACCGCAGAGGTTTTTGTTCTATAAATTCTTACGGCTGGGATCCATCCATTTTTTCCGGCTAAAAGCTCGGCAATTATCAATTGAAATGCGGAAAAGGGGGGTTTGAGTAAAGTTTAGACACGGATTAACGCCGATTAACACGGATTTGATATTAAATGGCCGCATAGCTCTGTTCTCCCCGGCATAGATATAGAGACCTGTTTTTCAGTCACTGAGACATTTCTTGTGGCACATCTTGGAAAATACCGCTTTGTTAACGGACTTTCTGCTTGACATGTTGCGCTTCGTACCGTAAGATGGTGCTATAATGTTGGATGTTGCTGAAGGAGTGGTGCGTTCTTCCCACAAGGCCAGGAGGGCCTTTCCGAAACAGAGATACATCAACACCGGAATTCCAGCCGCACAGGTTGCTGCAGGGCTGCTGAGAATGGCAAGTCTGTGTTTGATAAGGAGAAGTGTGATGAAAAAGTTGATTGTTTTACTCACCGCATTGGCCTTTTTGGCCATCAATCCCGTGGCTATGGCAGTTATTGTTTGGAATGACGGTTTAACTCATATCATTGATGCTGACCTGAATGATTGGGTTTACCTGGATTACGATATTGTGACTCCCCCATCCCCCGGAACGCATGTAGATATAGTGGACGGAGGGGAGGTTGATCTTGCCCGGGCCTATAACAGATCAAGTATAACGATGACCGGCGGTACAGTAGTTAGTCACCTCCAAGCCGTTGGCCATTCCAGTATAATCTTCAGCGGTGGGACTGTCGGGGGAACCGTCCAGGCAAATAACAACGGCACCATTAGCATGACTGGTGGACATTCAGTTAAGCGCGTCCAAGCGGGTGGTGAGGGCGTGGTGACTGTGAGCGGCGGGTCTGTAGAAGGTAGCCTTAATGTCTATTATGATGGCACGATCTATCTTGATGGCACTGATTTTATGGTCGATGGCATTGAATTGGCAAACGGGGACAAATTAAGCGATTTTGCACCGCTCGTGGAAAGCGGCGGCCATTATTACTATATCAGTACTATCACAGGAATTTTGGCTGATAATTCACCGTTGAGCACTCATTTCGTTATAGCCAATACCGGATTTTATGCAGGAACAGCCAACATCTACATCATCCCCGAGCCGGGGACGGTTTTACTGCTCGGTTTTGGTGGGATGGCCCTGTCGCGCAGGCGCAGGCAAGCATAGGTTTGTATGCGAATGAATGCCTCTGCGGTCAGCGGGAAATGCAGGCTAACGGCTCTTCGCCTATCTGTTTCGAGTTATCTTGGTTTCTGCGAGTTGGGCGAGGGTCTTGCCGTTCTTATCTATCAGATCAACAGCGACGCGGACGGCGCTGGGGGGTATCTTCTTTCGTGCGAGCAGGGCGGAAATCCGCTCCATGTCCACAGGCTTAACGGGCGAGACGGGGACGGATTTCAATAGTATCGTTGGCTTGCCCTCTGCATCTATCAAGCTGAAGCGAATCGAACCTTCGTAGAAGACTCCATAGGCCCCGCCAAGGCTCAGCTTTCCATTTTTCAACTCGGCGACGAACGGGCGACAAGCTACGCATAGGTTATTGCATGAGACGACCGGGGATTTTTTGGGTATCCTCGCGCTGCACCATTCATAGCTGAACGTATAATGTTCTCCCGGCTCAAGCCGGGCGTAGGGACTTATGATTTCGCTTTCTAAAACGAATGGGATGTCCTCGGGCGTTTCGCCCTGGGTATTGATTTTTCCCCAAGCCGCGAACTGCCCGGTCCCATTGCTCCAGAACTCGACGGAGGAATTGTCGGGGTAGGGCTTGTCCGGCTGGTATTCGAAACGATGGACAAAGGCGTAGCCCGCAGTGGCATCGACCGTCGCGACCCATCCCGCGGTCGAATCGACGCCGGCCTTTCCGACAAGATGGCGGTAGTGAACTCGCATCATGGCGTTCTCATAATCAGGCTTGAAAGACGGATTGTTGACCAGCCCGTATTGGACGTCGTAGCCCTTGGGAAACCTGCTTTGCGGATTGAGCGGACAGTAGGCCCAGAGGTTTTTATTGGCTCCTTTGCCGCGGCGATTGGCGGCATCGAATTGGATGTGGTCCCAGATTCCCCAGCGTCGGACTTTGTCGTCGATATTGGTCATGGTCGCATCCACCTGTACGCAGGTGGTGCCGCTGCGGAGAGTAATGACTCGCGAGAATCGGATGCCGCTTCGCCGGTCTTCGGCGCTTGAAAGTCGCACGGCTTGTTCGGCGGGGTCAGTCGAGAGGACCTCCATAGCATAGGGGCCTGCGTCAAGGACGGCATCCGGCGGTCCGGGCCACTGCTCGTCCTTGTCCCAGCCCTGTGGAGCGGGCCAGAGCTTTGCGCCGCCGTAGTTGAGCCATTCGCCGTCGGGGCCAAGCCCGCTTTGCGGCGGCTCGGCATTTACCAGCTCGGGGTTGACCCAGAAGAAGGGGTGGTCGGCAAGTTTATACTGCATAACCCGCCCGCCAATCCGGGGGACTATATGCAATTCAACGAGATCGTTTTCCAGAATCTTATCGTTCCACTGCCCCGCTTTGGGCGTAGGGGCTTGCCCGGCGCAGCCGACTGTCAGGACGGCAAACGCACCGGCGGCAAGCGAGATGAAAATGACTTTAGCGTTCAATTTTTGCACCCCTTATTGTTTTGACACCTTATGAATTCTGTAAAACCTCGTTTTCAACACAATACCAAGCCCGCCGGGGAAATTCAAGCGCGTTTGACGCGCTGCAGTGCAAGCGTTATACTGTCTCTGATGACAAAACTCGATGCCAGTCAAAGCGTCGTGCCGAGAAGGCTTTTATGGAGACAAAGCTATGAAACAACTGTTAATCGCATCCGCCTCAGTTCTGCTTCTTGTGGCTGGCTGTTCGAGAAATGTTAAAGAAGAACAACTGCAAGATTTCATTGACGACCACGTTGCGGTGGTCGATCCATTGTCGGCGAAGGCGAATCTGACTTATTGGGACGCCTCGACCACGGGCAAGCCGGAGGACTACGATAAGTTAGGTAAGCTGCAGCTTGAGATTCGCCGGATCTACAGCGACCCGGATGATTTCGCATTTCTAAAGGAGGCAAAGGAATCCGGGGCTGTCAAGGACGCCAAGCTTGCGCGGCAATTAGACAAATTGCACAACGCCTACCTGACGAATCAGATACCGCCGGATCTGCTCAAAAAGCTCGTCGATACGGACACCGAGGTCCAGGAGAAGTATAACACTTATCGCGGCGAGATCGACGGCGAAAAAGTCACGATGAGCGACATCTACACGATAATGACCACCGAAAGGCAAGTTCGCAAGAGAGAGCTTGCTTGGCGGGCGAGCAAGCAGGTAGGCGATGTGATCGTGGCAGACCTAATCCGATTAGTCAAGCTGCGCAACCAAGCCGCTCGAAAAGTCGGGTTCGAGAATTACCACACTATGTCGATAGTGGCAGGCGAGCAGACCATCGAACAACTCGATCAAATCTTCACCGAACTGGACAACCTCACAAAGGGACCATTCGCAAAATTGAAAAAGGAACTGGACACAATCCTCGCAAGGAGTTACGGCATTGCTCCGAAAGACCTCAAGCCGTGGCACTACCACGACCCGTTCTTCCAGAGGACGCCGCTGGTTTACGAACTGGACCTGGATGTCTATTACAAAGACAAAGACATCAAAGAGTTGGCCGAGGAGTACTATGCGAGTGTGGGCCTGCCCGTTGACGATATTCTCGCCAGGAGCGATCTTTACGACCGCGAGGGCAAATATCCACATGCGTTCAGCACCGATATCGACCGGCACGGCGACGTCCGCATCCTGTGCAACCTGCAGAACACAGAGCGCTGGACCGAGACCATTCTCCACGAACTGGGCCACGCCGTCTATAGCAAGTATCACAAGGCCAAAGAGCCGTGGCTGTTCAGAGAGCCGGCCCACAGTTTCACCACCGAGGGGATCGCGATGTTCTTCGGGCGGCTGAGCCGCAACGCCGCGTGGATGCAGTCCGCCAAAGGCGGACTCGGCCTGACCGACGCCCAGCGAGCCGAGATCGAGGACATCAGCTTCAAATATCTGCAATTCCAGCAAATTCTCTTCGCCCGGTGGGACATGGTGATGTACAACTTCGAGAAGCGGCTCTACGCCGACCCCGATCAGGATTTGAATAATCTGTGGTGGCGGCTGGTTGAGAAATACCAGTTCGTCAAGAAGCCTCCAGGCCCGGTCGATGCGGGTTGGGCTTCAAAGCTCCACTTCACAACCGCTCCGTGCTATTACCACAACTACATGCTCGGCGAGCTTTTCGCATCCCAACTGCACCACTACTATGTTCACAACATAATGAAATTGGAATCGGACAAGAACGTCAGCTATGCAAATGACAAAAAACTCGGCAGGTTTTTGCGGAAAAAGGTCTTCGGCCCCGGCGCTAAATACCACTGGAACGAAATGATCGAGCGGGCGACCGGCGAGCCGCTGAACCCAAAATACTTCGCCGAGCAGTTCGTCAAGTAAGACCCTCACATATAATGTGGAGAAGAATATGACGTACCTGATCCCTATATTCATCTACATGCTAATCCTGACGGGCATCGGAGTGTATAAGTCCCGCCAAGTCAAGACGCAGGAGGACTTCACCGTCGCCGGTCGGACCCTTTCGCCCTGGATCATGGTCTGCACGATGCTGGCGGTCTGGATCGGGACGGGTTCTATCGTAGGCAACGCCGGCAAATCCTACCAAGTCGGGATGGCGGCGCTTTTTTTGCCCATCGGGACCTTCATCGGAATGATCCTTCTTTCGTTCATCGCGACGCGCGCCCGCGATATCGAGGCGATCTCGGTACCTGAAATAATCGGCCGACGATTCGGCGCCACTGCGCGAATGCTCGCGGTTATTGCCCTTGTAATCGCGTATATGGTCATTGTCAGCTACCAGTTCAACGCAGGCGGGATGGTCCTCGAAGTCATAACGGGCAAGAAGGATAAAGTCGTTCTCGGCGCAAACGACACCCTGACAAAGAATCAGGTTCGCAAAGGGTACTTGCGCTACGAGCCGCCGGCGGCATGGACCGGAACCGCCCGTATCAGCTTCCATGTCAAGGACCGCCAAAGCAAGGAATGGTCGCAGAGACCGGAACTCTTCACGGTCAGGGTCTTCCCGTCAGCCGATATCATCGCGGCACGAAAGGGGCTCAATAGCGCCGCAGAATTGGATGAGAAAGCGGTTCTTTCGACCAGGGCCGAGATTGAGGCGGTACAGGCCGAACTCGATAGTCTCAGAGGCACTGATTCGGGCCCAAGAATCACGGAACTGAAGGCGGAACTTGGCATAATCAAAACTAAATTAGAGCAAGACCAGGCCAACCTGCGTCGAGTCAAGGACACCGTGAGTATCAAGGCCAATACGTTCACAAGGGTAGTAATCGAAGGACGCGACTCCGGCTTCAAGAAAGGCGATGTACTCTATCGCCTTGCCGAAGTGCCCCATCAAGGTAAATTATACCTGCACGAACCCAAGCTCACCGCCCACCGGGCTACGATAATCGCCGCGATTTTCATCGTCGCCTACACTATGCTCGCAGGTTTACTGAGCCTGGCCTTCGCGGATATCGTCACGGGCATCATAATCACCGTCACCCTTTTGATCGCTTTTCCCGTCCTTTTGATAAAGGCGGGCGGTCTTGGCGGGATGGCTGAAGCGTTTGCGGCTATGGGCGACCGCCCCGACAATATGAATCTATTCGGTGTCTTCGGCCCGGCAGACTATATCAATTTCTGCCTTCCGGTCTTCCTGTTGGTGTTGGGCGACGCCAACCAGTACCAGCGCATCTTCGCGAGCAAGAATGCAAAAGGCGCCCGCACGGCGGTTATCGCGATGGTCTTCGTCGCCCTGGTGATTGAAGAGCTTATTATCGCGGAGGCATGGTTCGCAAGCAGCTTGATCCCCGATCCGGAGAACGGACGTTACGTGCTAATCTACGCGGCCCGGCATTTTATGCCCCTGGCCCTCGGGATCATCTTTATGATCACGGTCGTCGGGATTATCATATCGACTGCCGATTCGTTCCTTCTGGTGCCGGCCACGACATTCATCAAGGACGTTTACCAGACTTACATCAACCCCAAGGCCAACGAAAAACGTCTCGTCTTCATGAGCCGACTGATGGTGCTGACGTTCGGAGTTATCGCCTGGCTGGTCTCGCTGGCGTTCGCCGAGAGCACGACCGTTTTTGAAAAGGCGTTGTACGCATTCACCGTCTATGGCTCAGCCATCACGCCGTGCCTCGTCGCGGCCCTAATCTGGAAAGGCGCGACCAAACAGGGGGCAATCTCGTCGATCCTGGCGGGGACTGTAACCACGCTGCTCTGGGAAGAGGTAATCAAAGGACATTTGCCCGCCGAGATTGCGAAGCTCGACGCCGTCCTGCCCGCAATAACGCTCTCGGTGATATGCTTGATAGTAGTCAGCCTATGCACTCAGAAACAACAGCCAACAGGAGGTGATTGATAAATGTTCGGAACCGAGACATACATTGAGAGAAGAAGACGCCTGCAAGCTGACGTTAAGTCCGGGTTGATTCTACTGTTGGGCAACGATGAAAGCCCGATGAATTATCCCGACAATCCGTACCGTTTCAGGCAGGACAGCACTTTTGGCTATTTTTTCGGGCTGGACTTCTCCGGGCTGGCCGGCGTTATCGATATCGACGAGCAGAGAGAATGCGTCTTCGGCAACGACGTTACTGTCGATGAGATTATATGGATGGGTCCGCAGCCGGCGCTGAAGGAGAAGTGCGGTGAAATCGGCGTCAAGAATAGCGCGGCATTCGATAAGCTCGGAGGCATTCTTAAAGATGCTCTTGAGAAGGGCAGGACCATTCATATCCTGCCCCAGTACCGGGGCGATACTATCCTCAAGATTGCCGGTCTGCTCGAAATCCCGGTCGCAAGAATCGGCGATTTTGTCTCGGAGGCGCTTACCAAAGCTGTCGTCGCACAAAGATCTGTAAAGAGCGAGGAGGAGATTCGCGAGATTGAGGCTGCCCTCGATATTGCTTACGAGATGCAGACGACGGCGATGAAGCTGGCGAAGCCGGGCGTTTATGAGAGGGAAGTGGCCGGGGCGATGGAGGGGATCGCTCTTAGTCGCGGGGGGCGGCTTTCGTTTCCGACGATTTTTTCGGTGCACGGGGAGACGCTGCACAACCACTATCACGGCAATCTTATGAAGGCGGGCGATATTGCGGTCAATGATTCCGGGGCGGAGACGGCGATGGGTTATGCCTCGGATATCACCAGGACAATCCCGATAAGCGGAAAGTTCTCGCAGCGGCAAAAGGAGATTTACTCCATAGTCTTCGACGCTCAAAGAAAAGCCCTCGAGGCCGTAGCGCCGGGTGTGGAATTTAGGAATGTTCATCGCCTCGCCGGCAAGATTCTCGTATCAGGCCTGAAAGACCTCGGCCTGGTCAAAGGCGATATCGACGAGGCCGTTGATGCCGGCGTCCACACGCTCTTTTTCCAGTGCGGGCTCGGCCACATGATGGGCCTCGACGTGCACGATATGGAAGGACTCGGCGAGGATTACGTCGGCTATACGGACACCATAAAACGCAATCCCGAATTCGGGTGGCGGTCGCTGAGGCTCGGCAAGGCGCTCGAGCCGGGATACGTAATTACCGTCGAGCCGGGAATCTACTTTATCCCGGAACTGATCGAGAGATGGAGGGCGGAGAACAAATGCGCCCAATTCATCGATTACAATGCAGTGGAGGAATACAAGGACTTCGGCGGCGTTAGAATTGAAGACGACGTCCTCGTAACCGAATCAGGCCGGCGAGAATTGGGCAAGCCAATTCCAAGAACAATCGACGAAGTAGAACAAGCCTGTAATAACCAGTAGGATGGCCCTTGTCGCATGTGGAAAGAAGCCCGGCAAAGCGGCCAAGGAGGCCAGGAAATTGGCTTGATTCGAGTGATGTATTAAGGGTAGAATGAGGTTTTGTTGATTTGCCGCACTTGTGCGGAAACGTTCAACGAACGTGTCTTGCCGGTTAGCAATATCAGCTTTAAGAGGATTTACACTATGAACGTTACAATAACAAAAGCATCAGTTCTTTTAGCGGTACTCCTGGCCTGCTCGGCTGCTCTCTCGGCAGGGGAGACTGTCGAGTCAGCCGACGACTATCTCTGGCGGATCGGCGTGTCCGACAACGACACGAGCGAATTTGCGCTCGGCCCGCAAGGCTATGCGGAATACTCCAAAGACGGTCTGTTCATCGTCGGCCAGTCCGACCCCAATAAAGACTGGCCCTACGCTCACCCGGGGCCGGACGACGCGTGGGCCGGCGGCGGCAGGCACAGCTTCACCATCCTCTTCGTCACCAAGCGCACCGCCCGATACGGAGATTGCCGACTGATATTCGACCTCGTCGATACCCATTCAAAGAACCCGCCCAATCTTCGAATCAAACTGAACGATTACTCAACCGACTACCGCCCGCCCCCCGGCGTATCGGACGCTTCAATCTTCGGCAATCCCAAGGCGGGCAAAGAGCACCGCTTCGTCATTGACTTGGCCGCCAAGGAGCTAAAGCTCGGCGTCAACGAAATCACTATCACCACTCTCGACGGCGGTTGGATACTCTATGACCGGCTCGCCTTCCAGGCCCCGCCTTTGGTAAAACTGGGCCGGCCGCAAGGCACGCTCATACGCGAAGTCCGAATCGACCCGTGGCTCACTGAAAGCGACGGCAAGCTCTCTCAACTTTTATGGATCGACCTGATCCAGATCGGCGAGGCGACCGACTTGACGCTCTACGCCACCGGCGCCGAACCGACAAGGCTTCACTTGCCTCTGGGCAGCCAAACCATCGAGTTGCCTCTGCCGCCTGTTCAAACCAAGACAACCGTTACCGTCAAAATAAAGAATCGCGGCAGAACCATCGCCGTGCGGCAGGGCGAGCGAGGTCCGGCAGAACTTCGCAAGCCCGCCGACTGGGTCGATCCGATACTGGGGACATCGCAGTCGAGATGGATGCTCTATCCGGGCCCGTCAATGCCGTTTGGAATGGTCAAACTCAGCCCCGACAATCAGCGGCAACAGTGGAAAGCCGGATACGAATACTTAATCAACAACATCGCCGGATTCAGCCATCTGCACTCCTGGACGATGGGCGGACTGCTCACAATGCCAACCACCGGCGAGCTAAAGACCACACCGGGTCCCGAAGGCGAGCCCGACAAGGGTTATCGTTCCAGATTCAGCCATGAGAAAGAGTTCGCCTCGCCCGGCTACTACGCCGTCACCCTGGACGATTACAATATCCGCGCCGAGTTGACCGCGACCACAAGGGCGGGCTTGCAGCGATATACTTTCCCAAAAGCCGAAAGCGCGCGTATCCTGTTCGATCTCGAAACGCCCACGGAATACGGCTACTCCGTCCTCGACGCGAAGATAACCAAAGTCAGCGATACTGAAATCGAGGGCTACTCCAAGCAGCAATCGGGTCGAGGCGCTCCGTATCAGCAGTTCACGCTGCACTTCGTCGCCAAGCTGAGCAAACCATTCGACTCTCTCGGCGGATGGGTCGGAAAAGAGATCGAAGAAAACGTAAAGAGCATATCCGGCAAAGGCGATGTCGGCGCCTTTCTCAGCTTCTCGACAAAAGAAGGCGAAGTCGTAAAGCTCAAAACCGGAATATCGCTCGTGAGCATCGAGCAGGCCCGATTAAACCTCAAAGCCGAGACCGCGCACTTCGGATGGGATTTCTACGCAGCAAGAGTCAACGCCAATAGAACCTGGAACAAGCTGCTCGGTAAAATCGAGGTCGAAGGCGGCTCACACGAACAAAGAACCAAGTTCTATACAAACCTCTACCGCTCATACTGCGCCCGAACGATTCTAAGCGACGTCAACGGGAAATACGTCGATATGTATGAAAAGGTCCGGCAGTTGAAGGACCCGGCCTCGCCCGTTTACGGCTGCGACGCCTTCTGGAACACCTTTTGGAATCTCAACCAACTCTGGACGTTAGTGACGCCCGAAATTGCGAATAAGTGGGTCCTCTCGCTCTTGGAAATCTACGACCGGGGCGGCTGGCTGGCGAAGGGACCGACAGGCATCGAGTATTCCAGCATTATGGTTGCCTCGCATGAGATTGCGCTGATCGTAAGCGCCTATCAAAAAGGGATCCGCAACTACGACGTCGCCAAGGCATACAAAGCAATCCGTCACATCCAAACCGAGCCGGGCCGAGCACACGAGGGGGGCGGATACGTCGGCAACAGGCAATTGAAATCCTACAAAGAACTCGGATACGTACCCGTCGAAAAAGGGCCTGTTTCCAACACCCTCGAATACGCCTACGACGACTGGTGCGTCGCGCAAATGGCAAAATCGCTCGGCGAAAAAGCCGATTACGAGCACTTCATAAATCGCGCTGCAAACTATAAGAACGTATTCGACCCATCCGTCGGATACATGCGCCAAAAGCATACCAACGGTGATTGGGTCAAAGACTTCTCGCCGTACACCGGCCGAGGATTCGTCGAAGGCAACTCATGGCAATACACCTGGTTCGTCCCGCAGGACGTCAAAGGCCTGATCGAACTGCTCGGCAAAAAGGAGTTCAATAGCAGGTTGAACGAAGGCTTCGTAAAGTCGGCCAGGAGCAACTTCAACGCCACCGGCGACCGCTTCGCCGAATATCCTATCAACCACGGCAATCAGCCCAACATGCAGGCTGCATACCTCTTTAACTTCTCCGGCGCGCCGTGGCTGACCCAGAAATGGGCCAGAGAAATAATGAAGCACTACTACGGCGTCGGCCCCATCAACGGCTACCCGGGCGATGAAGACCAGGGCCAGATGGGCGCATGGTACGTGATGAGCGCGATGGGCCTGTTCGAGATGGACGGCGGATGTGCAGTCCAGCCCACATACGAAATCGGCTCGCCCATCTTCGACAAAGTGACTATCCACCTCGACGATAAATACTACAAAGGCAAAACATTCGTAATAGAAGCCAAGGACAACTCCGAGGAGAATATCTACGTCCAGTCCGCAAACCTTGACGGCCACCCCCTTAACAAGCCCTGGTTCTACCATAGCCAACTCGCCGACGGCGGCACACTCACCCTGCAAATGGGCCCCGAGCCAAACAAGAAATGGGGCGCCTCACCCAAAGCCGCCCCGCCGTCAATGACAGAATAGCGCCGGTGTGGTATTGCTAATACAAGAGGAGCAGCATGACAGATTCCGTAGGTCGGTATTACGCGGCAGCTTGTCAGACCGACATGGCCAATCCTGCCGGCCGTGAGCAGATTTCCGAGCGCGTCGAGCGGATGCTGGAGATGATCGACGACGCGGTCGTCGGGTATGAGCCGTTTTTTGACGTCAAGCTGGTGGTGTTTCCGGAATTCGCACATGCAGCGCCCATATATCCCACGGTTGAGGAACTGCTTGATCGCCTGGCTGTGCCGATTCCCAATGAACATACGGACCGCTACGAACAAAAGGCGAAGGAATTGGGCATCTACATCCAAACCGGCACGTTCCTCGAATCCGACCCGCGTTGGCCGGGCCACGTCTTCAATACGACCTGCCTAATAGGGCCGCAGGGGATCCTCTCGAAATATCGCAAGGTGCATACATGGACGCCCTGGGAGGTGCATACCAGTCCGCACGATTTGCCCGATTACGACGAGCCTCTTTTTCCCGTAGCCGAGACGCCAATCGGCAAAATCGGAACCGCCATCTGCTATGACTGGCTGTTTCCCGAGGCGATTCGCCAACTCAGCCTGGCTGGGGCCGAGGTGCTCATCCGCGTCTCGGCGTATATGGACCCCTGGGGAACAGCGGAGCCTATGGACTGGTGGACGACGATCAACCGCGCACGTGCAATCGAGAACATGGCCTACGTCGTGGCCGCCAACCAAGCTGCAAGTTTGAAGAATTATCCGCCTTTTAGCTGGCCGGGCGGCAGTATGATAGTCGATTTTGACGGGCGGATACTCGCCAAGGCCGAGCCGGGGCCGGGTGAAAGAATCGTCGTAGGCCCTATCGACCTGCCCGCCCTGCGGCACGAACGCCAACGCCGACGAGGACACCACATGCTCGCGCACCTGCGAACCGAGGCCTACCCGGCCTACCGCCAGCCAATCTACCCCGGCGGACTCCCTGACAAGGGCCCGGTCACCATAGAGACAAACGAAGCAGCAACCCGCAAAGCCCAAAAGAAATTAGACCGGATTCAGCGCAAAGACTGACAGTTTTCAAAATATGCCCATAACTACTCTCGACATCCCACCGCTTGAGACCGTTGTCTTCTCCCAAACTAAAAGGGCCAAGAGAATCTCTATCTCCATCGCTCCTTTTAAGCCCGTCAGGGTTGCGTTTCCTCGCAGGGTCTCATTCAAAAAGGCCCACAAGTATCTCATCGAAAATATAGACTGGGCCAAGAAGAACCTGGACTATGTAAAGAAGGCGGAGCAGGAACACAGGACCACTACCGGCAACAAGCCGAAGATGCCCAAGGCAAAGGCCAAACAACTTCTCACGACCCGGCTCCGTGAATTGGCCGAAAAGCACCGCTTCGAATACAACAAAGTCTTCATCAAGAACCAGAAGACACGATGGGGCAGTTGCTCCGAGCGAAACAACATCAACCTGAACATCAACCTCGCCTCATTGACCGAAGAATTGACGGACTACGTACTCCTGCACGAATTGCTCCACACAAAAATTAAGAACCACAGCAAGGAGTACTGGGCCCAATTGGATAAGTACGTCGGGGGCAGCGCCAAAAACCTCGACAAGAGATTGAAGAAGTATAGATTGGTTTGAGGCAGTGACTGAAAGCCACAGTATCGGCGACGGGAAAAAAGGCGCATTCTTACGCCGGCCGCCCCGGGTGGCTCACCATGCGGGCCTGCCGGACTCCACGCGTCGAATATCTTCTGGAAATTCGGCCTAAAATCCGTTATAATATGTCGCCGGCAAGATCGAAGAGTGCTTTGGACGACGCTGCAGATGACGTATACAAACCGTAAGAGCCAATTGCAGAGACATACAACCACACTGCTGCTCGCAATCTGCGGGATATTCGCACTTACGCCTATGCTATCTGCCACCGAAGGTTTGGCTGACGTTAAATTCGAGGCTCTCAAGCTCGCTGTCCGCGACCTGGCCAAGACTTATCCCCATGAATACACCCAGGGCGACCAATACCTGCGGGAGCTGGAGAAATATGAAAAGCTGCTCCCTGAAATCAGTGCAGGCGTCAAAGAAGGCGACTCGGCAGCGGTCGAACAAATAGTCGCCCTGAAGAGAAAGATACTGCTCGATAATCCTCTGCTCGACTTCGACCGTCTGCTGGTTATAAAGCGCAAGCCTCTCGGGAACCCGCGGCGCAGGACCGGAGATAAAGACAACGACAAGGGCCTGGGCAAATTCCTCGGCATCCCGCAACAGAGTTCGTGGCAGCTTCATACAATGCCCAACACGACCGGGTGGGAAAACGAAATCGCCGTCCTCTCGCCGTTGAAACAAGACGGCAAACTCAAAACGCTCTTTACCCCGGAGAACGGCAGTCTGATCAACGAGATGGATCTGCACTTCGACGCCGGGAAGATGATGTTCTCAATGCCCGACAAAAATAAGAAATGGCAGATATTCGAGATCGATATCACGGGCCGTAATCTGCGCCAGCTCTCCCCGGACGACCAACTCGACGTGCACAACCTCGACTCCTGCTACCTGCCCAACGGCAACATAGCATACATCTCGACGGCGCCGTTCCAGGGCGTACCGTGCAACGCCTCGGTCAACGTGGGAATGCTGTACACAATGGACCCCAGGCGCAAGAACGTCCGCCAGGTTTGTTTCGAGCAGGACCACAATTTCTGCCCGACCGTGATGCCCGACGGGCGCATACTGTACCTGCGCTGGGAATATACCGACACCCCTCACGTCTGGGCGCGTTTTCTGTTCACTATGAATCCCGACGGCACTACCCAAAGGGAGTATTACGGCTCCGGCGGCTCCTGGCGGGACAGGCCGAAAAAGGCGCATCAGCATTTGTGAAAGCCCCAAAGGCCGAATGAGGAATCATATCAAAATAAAAACTTCATCCTATTGCAGCTTTGAAGAAAAGACGCTAAAATCAGATTTAGTCGCGTCCGCCTCAGGCGGACTTATCTGAACGATTATCGTGAGATTCAGAACCTTTACAGGAGAAAGAAAAATGATCTTAACAGGCAGGATTGTGATGCTGTTCGTCGGCGTTCTCTGCGCCCTCGTTTCTTTTGCGGCAAAGGCTCCAGCGGCCCGGACGGATTACCTCTCGCCATCGGCGCTCGTCGCGGACAGCCAGGGAAAGACGCTCTATATTGCCGAAGAAACGGCCAACCAGGTAGCTGTTTTTGACATCGCAGCCGGCAAAGTCAAAAAGGTTATCTCTCTGCCGGATCGGCCCAGCGGACTCGCTCTGGCGCCGGACGGCCGGATGCTCTACGTCACCGTCGGCACACCAAACGGCAGGGTCCGCGTCGTGGACCTCAAGACGGGCAAATCCGTCTCCAGAATACGCGCCGGGCATACGCCCAACGCACCGGTAGTAAGCCCCGACGGCAAGACTCTCTACGTCTGCAACCGCTTCAACGGCAATGTAGCGGTCTATGACCTGGCGTCCAAAAAGATCACAGCGACCATCAAGGTAGCCAGAGAGCCCTTCGCCGCTGCGGCGACGCCCGACGGCAAGTTGCTCTTTGTTGCGCATCTGATTCCCAGCGGCGCCTCGGACCGCGACTATGTTGCAGCCGAAGTCTCGGTCATCGATACGGCAGCCAAGAAACGCGAGAAGACCATTCAATTGCCCAACGGAAGCATGGGCCTTCGCGACATCTGCATCTCGCCCGACGGCAAATTCGCCTACGTCACACACATCCTCGCCCGCTACCAGCTCCCCACCACGCAACTCGAAAGAGGCTGGATGAACACCAACGCGCTGAGCATTATAGACACTGCCAAAAAGAAGCTCGTCAACACGGTCTTGCTCGACGACGTCGATCTCGGAGGAGCAAACCCCTGGGGAGTTAAATGCACCGCCGACGGAAAATACATTTGCGTTGCGCACGCGGGCACGCATCAGATAAGCGTAATCGACATTGCAAAGCTTCACGAGAAGCTCGCCAAGGCCGCCGCGGGAGAAAAGGTCTCCGATGCGACATCATCCTACGACGATGTCCCCAACGATTTGTCCTTCCTCGTCGGGCTGCGAAGGCGAATCAACCTTACCGGAAACGGGCCAAGAGGTCTTGTTCTGCTCGGGACAAAGGCCTACGCCGCCGAGTACTTCACGGACACGCTCGGCGTTGTCGATATCAACCCGGACATTCGACCCAGGGCAAAATCGATCGCACTGGGATCCGAAAAGCCGCTCACGGAACTCCGGAAAGGCGAGATGTTCTTCCACGATGCCACCCTGTGCTTTCAGAAGTGGCAGAGTTGTTCGAGTTGCCATCCCGGCGAGGCTCGACCCGACGCACTGAATTGGGACCTCTTAAACGATGGGCTCGGCAATCCCAAGAACACCAAGAGTATGCTGTTCGCACACAGAACACCGCCCTCTATGGCCACAGGCGTCCGCGATAGTGGCGAGGCCGCCGTGCGCGCGGGAATAAGGCACATCCAGTTCGCTGTAAGACCCGAGACCGACGCCGTCGCTATCGACAAATACCTTAAGTCGCTCAAACCCATCCCAAGTCCCTACCTGAAAAAGGGTGAACTAAACGCCGCAGCGAAGCGGGGCCAAGGAGTCTTTGAGAAGGCAAACTGCGCCAAGTGCCATCCTGCCCCGCTCTACACCAATCTGAAGAAATACAACGTCGGCACGGGAAGAGACAGGGAAGAGAACACCCTCTTCGATACGCCCACACTGATTGAATTGTGGCGGACAGGCCCCTACCTCCACGACGGCCGCGCCGCCACCATGAAGGACGTTCTCAAGAAGCA
The DNA here is from genome assembly GCA_030603595.1 of Sedimentisphaerales bacterium. Classification (GTDB taxonomy): domain Bacteria; phylum Planctomycetota; class Phycisphaerae; order Sedimentisphaerales; family Anaerobacaceae; genus JAFGCD01. Next base: position 18,470 of record JAUVXL010000047.1, read on the forward strand.
CAATGCCGACGACAAACACGGACAAACATCCGACTTAACCGATGCCCAGATAAGGAACCTCGCCCGCTTCGTACTTTCGCTGTGAGAACTCAACATTGGCCAATATCGACCTGATTAGAAATACTACGTTTCATCGTCAACGCACCGCGTCTTCCGGCAGAAAGAAGACGCCGGGTCCCAGGCCAGGTTCGTAAGGCGCCCCGGTCTCACGGTTGACAATCACTTCCATCGGCAGCACTTCGGACGGCAAATAACTCCCGATGTGCCCGTCCAGGTATCCGGCGTGCAGCCTGATCTTGAGTGTCGATAAATCCACATCGGGACTCAAACCGGACCAGTAGTAAGCAGATGCAAACGGAGTCTCCTCCGTGACGCCGGCGCCTTTGAACTTCTCGCAACTGCTGTAAACTTCTCGGCTGCGCCAATGGTCAAATCCGAAATAGCAACTCATCATTAATTGGCTCTCGCCCGCGCGCGGAACAAGGCCCGACGGCCCTTTGAATTGCCTGCCGGGCCCCAAGAAGCCCGTGTAGCTCCAGTAAAAACAATACGTACTGGTAAAAGGTCCTATTCCGGCATCCGGAACGTCCGGATTCTCCCAGTCCTCGCCGGCATTCCATGCGTCCTCAAGATACTCATGCTCTCGCGGTGCATTCCGGCACGACATTAAACTGGCGCTTGCAATGTAATCAGTCACATAAGCGCTCATCGAACGATTCTGCAGACTACGCTCGGTGACGCCGGTTAGAGTCGTAGGTTCCGACCAGTTCCAATGTTCGTCAAATCCTATTGTCGCAACCGACGGCGGGAAACGATCCTCGTTGTCAACTGCGTATAAAAGGAGCGCCTTGACGACCTGACGCTGATCGGCCGCACCCCGAATATGCTGTGCCTGCATTCGGACTTTAATGAGCGCAGGGCCTAATATTCCCATCAACAGCGATATGATCGATATGACAACCAGGATTTCAACGAGGGTGAACCCCCCCCACATCCCCAATTTAAGAGCGACCCTATGTCGCAGAACACCAGGTTTTTCTCCCGTTCCTGGACACATTATACAATTCTCAGAGGGTCAATATTATCACACCAACACCTCTGCTCATTATATCAACGTGCCCGGCTTTTGTCAATAAAAGTTAAAAAAAACCGGCTCAACCCCCAGATTATTCCACATTTCGGCCTCTATTCGGCCCATTCCATCGCAGAAAGCCAGGTTTCGGCCACCAAAGCGAAATCTTTCATGTTTATGACCCCATCGCGATTTACGTCCCCGGCCAGAGGCCATTCGCTCATACTGGCGTAGTAAGTACCGCCGAAAGCCCCCATATTCAGCCTGCCTCCATTCGGCATGCGCTCTTGCGACGGATTCACCGAGGGATCACCGGCATCGACGCACGGACTGGTAAGATCGTCGAGAATCCATTCCTGCGTGGTGGGACGGTGCCGGCCGCGCTGCGAAAGCAAATGGTAATCGCCGCCCGCCAAATCCGCGAATTTCGGATCGTCGCTGATATTGCCTTCTCCGGCCCGGCCTTGCTCGATGCAACAGTATCCCACTTCGCAGTCGGCTTCGCATCCGACAATATCCCCAGTGATGTTGTTCCAAAAAATGCTATTGCTTATATAAGGCGTGCCCCAGTTGATCTTCCTAATCCCGATTATATTGCCCACAACCGTGACATTGGTTATCTTCGGCGAACAGCCTGATATAAGAATCCCGGCAAGTCCGCAATTTCTTATCACGACATTCTTCAGAACGCTGTTTGCGTCCTCGCCCTGATAGAATGTAACCGCGTAGTCGTTCGGAGACTCCAGGATTGTCGCATCACTGCCTTGTCCCGTCACCGTCACAGCCTTGCCGTTGAACTTAATATCCTCCTGATAGACGCCCGGATACACCACCACGGTGTAGCCTTCGGTGGCTGAGTTTATTCCCTTCTGAACCGTTGCGAAAGCGGTGTCCGGACTCAATCCGTTATTGTTGTCGTTGCCGTTTACGACATCGACATACCAGCTCAGCATACCGGCAAATTCATAGGCGCCCATATCCACAACTCCGCGAATTATTCGCGGGTTCCCGTCCAGATCGGTGATAACAAAGGGCGGAAGCGCCGAGTTGTCACCGGCATCTATACACAATGAACCTGAGCCTATTCGAAGATTGTCGTCTTCGGTCCCGGCGATGTTGTCGGTGCCGTCTGCATCTTCAAAGTACGCATTCGCGTCGATATTGCCCGTCCCGCCGAAAAGTCCGCTCCAACCCTCAACGCAGCTATAGTCAATCGCAAGTTCTCCTGACGCAACCAGAACCTGAGCGTCTTCGACGTTTCCGCCACCGCCCGTATTCCCCCGCAATATGCAGTTGACCAAAACAGGTTGGGCATTCTCGCTGTGGATACCGCCACCGGTGGCGGCGGAATTGGCGCTAAAGGTGCAATTTGTCATTCTGATGCTGCCTTCGAGAATTTTTAGGCCGCCGCCTTCTTCGCCGGCCGAGTTGGCGTTGAACACACAGTTTACAAGCGACCCGCCGATGGCGGGCCCGCCCCACCGACTGGCCATGCCGCCTCCGCTCCTGCGCGCCGTATTGGCGCGGATAACGCAGTTGACCAGGGTCGGACTGCTCTGGCCGCAGAATATCCCGCCGCCGTCGCCGGCAGAGGCGCTAACCGAATTATCCGCAAACAAACAGTTCTCCAACATCGGGCTGCTCATGTAATTGTACATTCCTCCTCCGCCCATATCGTCGGTGGCGTTATCCAAGAACGCGCGATTTTCGGTAAAGCTCACGCGCATGATAGTGGGGTTTGCCAATTCGTTGTACATTCCTCCGCCTTTAGCAGCCGTGTTCGCGCTGAATGTGCAATCGATCACGGACGGACTGCCCAATATGTTGAGCATTCCGCCGCCGTATCTGTCTCTCTCGCGAGTGCCGTTGGCGTTGCCGCCTGTGATCGTAAAGCCATCCAGAACGGCTTCTCGATTCGTGCCGCTGCCCGTTACAACGTGGTAGCTGTTCTCAGAGTTGTTCTCGAATCCGGCGCCGTCATTTCTTGCAAGGTCCCCGCTTAGTATAGACTCGTAAGCGGTCAAATCGCGCATCTCCGGACTCGGCTCGCCGAAACCTGCAAAGCCGCCTTTGACAGAGACTCCGTCGATCAACTGGAACGTCGCATTCACGTCGCCGGGGGTGCCCCCTGCTCCTCTATCGGGCATATAGACCCCCGCGGCGACGTGAATGCGATTAGCACTCGACGCCGACGCTAGGGCATCCTGAAGATTGTGAAAAGCGTCCGCCCAACTCGAACCGTCGTCCAAACCTGTTGTTGAATCGCCGTCCACATAAAGCGGCGCCTCCATAAACAATCCATATACCTCCGCCATCGTCAGCGGACAGTTGTAAATGCGAACGTCGTCAATCAAGCCGTCCCAATACCGGCCCCTGCGTTCCTCGTTCTCCCCGATAAACACGTTGTGCTCGCTTAGACCGACGCCGTTACTCTCGGCCACAGGACTGGCGGCATCCTCCAAGCCGTCAACGTATAAGCGCATATTTGTCCCGTCGTAAGTGCCGCAAACGTGATGCCACTCGTCGGCATCGACCACGATATCTCCGTTGAGGAAGTTCCACGGAGGGCCTCCCGTAACCGCGAAGTGAAACCGCATATCGTTTTCTGCCGTCGAGAGCCTCCACGCCGAGTCGCCCTTTGCGATGATCGTTTGCCAATCCACGTTCACGCGGCTAATATTTACCCACGCCGCAACCGTAATCTCATCTGTAATGTCGAACAGCGGGCTGTTGCCGCAGTCAACATAGTCGTCTGAGCCGTCGAATTGAAGGGCGCCGTTCATACGACCGCTGTAAGGCCGCCACACAGGGCCACCTTGCAGAGCACCGTCGTTGTCGCCGGCGGAGGAATCCTCAGCGGTCCCCCCACTGCTCTCGTCCAGCTCCCAGTGCGCTACAAGATAGGCCTCCGGCGGTATCGGACTCATGACAAACGCATGCCACTGGTCCTGATCCGTCCGGCCATAACCGACGATATGTCCATCGCTGTTGATGTCTGAGGCGGAACTCAACTCCTTCCAGCCGGCGCCGGCCGGCGCCAGGTCGTTAAGATCGATCATGCCATAGCTGTCGTCCCAGAGAAAGGCGTGATAATCATCATCGCTGAGATAATCAAAATCCCCAACGACCTGGCCGGAGTTGTTTATCGAATTCGTCCTGCTGTACCGGATCAGGCTCATATCAAACAGAACGCCCGCACCATCCCAGATGTAATACGTTCCGCTCGAAGCCAGCACGACAAGACCGACGTCGTTTATCGCGTTGCCCTGGCTCTGAAAATCCGTCAGTTCCGTCATGCCGCTTGTACTGTCCCATAGAAACGCGCGGTCGCCGGAAGTGCCCACTACCCGGCCTCGAATGTTTATATCCGCAGCGCTGCTGTTACTCGCTCCACCGAGAACACCCAAATCCGCGATTGCCCCATTCTCCCACAGAAATGCGCGCTGCCAAGAATAAATCGTAGCAGAAGTCCTGGCCATACCGACAATCTGGCCGGCATCGTTGATTGCAGTGGCCTCAGTGCAACTGCCGCCGGGTAAAAGACCCAGGTCGATCATCTCGCCATCTCTCCAAAGAAAGGCGTGAAGCTCGCCATTGACGGTCCGCGCAGAGCCGACAACCTGACCGGCATTGTTGATCGCGTAGGCACTGCTTGCGGCACCGCCCAGCGTACCTAAATCGACCATCCCGACTTCTTTGTTCCATACAAAGGCGTGCTGCTCACCGGCGGCAGTCTCAGACCAACCCACTACCTGGCCGGAGTCGTTTATCCCGTAAGCAGCACTATATGAGCCGCCGAGTGTCCCCAAATCGATCACCGCGTAGCGAGGCAAAACGTGCGGACCACCAACCTTGGACTCGTAGGCGCCAATATCGACGATCCCGTGAATAATGCGAGCCTTCCCGTCCAAATCGGCTGCCCCCTCCTCGACTGCGGAATTGTCGCCGGCATCAATGCACTTGGAACCGGCCTGCAAACGAAGATTATCATCTTCGGTGCCGGAGATGTTATCGACGCCGTCAGAATCGACAAAAAGAGGCTCATCGCCAATCGTACCCACCTGGCTGGTTCCCACCACACCGCCGGTCCAACCCTGAACACTGCAATAACGCAGCGCAACCGTAGTCGGACCGCTCTTGACATATATCTGCGACTCTTCGCTCGTGGCGCCCATACCGTCCGAGTTGTACCACAAGATGCAGTTTGTCGCCACTCGTCCTATGACTGGGATAGAGTCATAGCAAATACCTCCCCCGTTGCCGGCTGCACTGTTATGAGCGAATGTGCAGTTCACTAAAGAGCTGCCGCCGCTGAGAGTCTCGCACATCCCACCGCCATCGCCGTGCGCATTGTTACCGCTGAAAATACAATTGCCAAGCTTGCTCTGCGACAGGGATGCGTTGTGTACGCCGCCGCCGTCACCACTGGCGGTATTGCCCACAATCCGGCACTGTTGGAACTGGGAACCATTCGCGCTGGTGC
>JAUVXL010000238.1 GCA_030603595.1 Sedimentisphaerales bacterium
ATCGTTCGGTGTTTCCACCTGTATAAGATCGACGCCCGCGGCTAACCGTCTGGATTTCTCATTCCCCCCGCGGTTGTAGGCCAGCAGGTCTATTCTTTCGACCGAGGACAGGGAGGCGACAAATCCGCCTGTCGCCTCGATGTTCGTCGCGTCGTCATTGAAGTTCGGGATAATAGGAATCCTGATGATGATCCGCTTGCCCGCTTCGGACAGCCCTCTGATATTATCCAATATGAGTTGGTTTTCGACGCCGGTGAATTGCCGATGTGTCTCGCTGTTCATCTGCTTGATGTCGCACAGGAACAGATCGGTCTTTTCGCTGATCATATTGAGAACGTCCCCCTCAGCGTAACAGCTTGTATCCACGGCTGTGTGTACCCCCCTCGCACGGCATTCGTTGAGCAGCGAGAGTAGAAACTCCGGCTGGGCAAGCGGCTCGCCTCCCGAGAAGGTCACTCCCCCGCCGGATTCATCGTAGAAGACGACGTCCTTTTCGACCTCGGCCATTACCTCGCCGACGGTCGTCTGTGAGCCGATGATTTCCCGTGCCCCGGCGGGGCACGGTTCTATACATTCCCCGCACAGCGTACATTTCTCCGGGTCTGTCCGAGGCAGGTCCCCCTCAAGTGAAATCGCATTCTGCGCGCACAGTTGTACGCATTGGCCGCACCTCCTGCAGCGAGTCGTGCGTAAAGCGGCCTCCGGCGCCGCCTTCCAGCTCTCCGGATTGTGGCACCATTGGCATTGCAGAGGGCAGCCCTTGAAGAATACCGTCGTGCGGATGCCGGGACCGTCGTGTATGGCGTACCTCTTTATGTCGAAAACCAATCCGACCGTCTCAAGCTCGGCCCGAATGCCGGGACGACCGGCGGATTTACACGACTTATCACTGTTCTCTTTTGACACGGATATGCACCGATTAACATTGCCAATTTCTCTCTTACTATGATACCAGATTTGTCCTATTGATGCAACATTCTTGGGCTAATCTCGCGCGGGACGCCGACGCCTTATTTGCTTGGCATCGGCTTTATATTGCTTTAGTATTGGTATCGGCTCTTAGAATCCGTTCGATGACGGTGTCTTTTGGGGATTACTGCGATGAAAAAAGATGAGGCGACGATTGAGAAGGGATGTGTGCGATCCGAAGGCCGGGCCGGCAATATGAATCGGAGGGAATTCCTTGCCTGGACGGCGGCCGGAACCGCCGGTGCCGTCGTCAGCGGCAGTGCCTTGCCGGTCATGGCGGGGCCCTTCGAGGAATCGGATTATCTCAAGCTCATACCCGTCGATAAAAAGCTCGACCCCAAATGGGTCGCATCCCTCTTTGCCAAAGGCAAGCCCAGGGTCTATTGCGGAGAAGACCTCAAAACGATAGGTATGCCCGCCGGAGGAATCTGTGCGGGGCAGATTTATCTCGGCGGAGACGGCAACCTGTGGCTTTGGGATATCTTCAACAAAACCACACACGGCGTCTGCAACAAGGGCGCCAGCGGGGAGAATTACGTCAAGCCTTTGGAGCAACAGGGGCCGGTGGACCAGGGCTTTGCCGTCCGGGTCAGGACCAATGGCAAGACGATGGTGAAAAAGCTGGACAGCACCGGTTTCGGCGATGTTGCTTTCCGAGGGGAATATCCGGTCGGGTTCGTGACATATCGCGACAAAGCTTTCCCGGTCGATGTGAGGTTGAAGGCGTATTCGCCTTTTATTCCGTTGGATGCGCAGGACTCCGCCCTGCCCGCCACCGTTATGGAGTTCACTGTTGCCAATACCTCCGACGAGCAAGTCGAGGTTAATTTGGCCGGCTGGCTGCAGAACGCGGTCTGTCTGCACAGCGGCGAGGCCGGCCAAGTGCTCAGACGCAATAGAATCCTTCGAGAATCGCCAATGACATTCTTGGAGTGCAGCGCCGAGGAGGCCCTGGAAAAAGAAGTTGAGCCCACCAAGCCGGATATTGTCTTCGAGGATTTTGAGAAGCCGACCTATGAGGGATGGACCGTTACCGGCACAGCCTTCGGGCCTGGACCAATTCTAAAGAGCGAGATGCCGAGCTACCAGGAGATCGGAGCGATCCAGGGCAAGCGGCTGGTCAATTCGCACAACGTTCGCGGCGGCGAAGACGTGCGCGCCGGCGACGCCCATAAGGGGACGTTAACGAGTAAGACCTTTACAATCGAGCGAAAGTACATCAACTTCCTTATCGGCGGGGGCGGCCACAAGGGCAAGACGTGCGTAAACCTCATTATCGACGGCAAGACCGTGCGAACGGCCACCGGAAAGAACAACAACAAACTCGGGCCTGGTTATTGGGAAGTTAGTGAATTCGAGGGCAAGAAAGCGCAGATACAGGTCGTGGACGACTCCAGCGAGGGATGGGGTAATATCGGTCTTGACCAGATCGTTTTCAGCGACAAGCCTCGAAAGGCCGAGAACCCCCTGCCCTTGGGGCAACGAGGCGATTTCGGGACGATGGGCCTAGCGCTGCTTGGAGAAGGTTGTGGCATAGCCCGCGCCGAACTGCCCGCCGAGAGAATGCTGAAATCCCTGTTTGCCGATTCGATGCGGACAACCGACGCCCGCAAGGCATTCGGCGAGAAGCTGTGTGGAGGACTGGGCCGAACGATAAGGCTCAAGCCGGGCGGCGAGCAGACTGTTACCTTTGTAATAACCTGGCACTTCCCGAATCTGCGGCTGTCAAATTTCGGGGCGAAAGACCTCGGTAGGTATTGTGCCCGGAGATTCGACAACGCAGCGGAGGTCGCGGCGTATGTGGCCCAGAACTTCGAGCGGCTCAGCGGCTTGACGGAACTTTGGCGCGAGACTTGGTACGATTCGACCCTGCCCCTATGGTTCCTCGACCGGACATTTGCCAACACATCAACGCTTGCAACATCGACGGTCCATCGTTTCGGGGACGGCCGATTCTACGGGTGGGAGGGGATAGGCTGCTGTGCCGGCACCTGCACTCATGTCTGGCACTATGCCCAGGCAGTCGCCCGGCTGTTTCCGGAATTGGAGCGCGACCTGCGAGAGCGAACGGACTTTGGAATTGCATTCAATGAGGAAACCGGAGCCGTAGGACATCGAGGCGAGTTCGCCAGAAGCGCAGCAGACGACGGCCAGGCTGGCGTGATCCTGCGCAGTTTCCGAGAGCATCAAATGACGCCGAACAACGAATTCCTAAAAAGAAACTGGCCGAAAATCAAAATGGCTACAGACTATTTGATCCGAAAGGACAGTAACGACGATGGAATGATAGAAGGCGCCCAACCAAACACCCTGGACGCCGCCTGGTATGGAAAAATCGCCTGGCTAAACTCGCTCTACTTGGCAGCCCTCCGCGCAGGCGAGCAGATGGCCATCGAGATGGGAGACGACGATTTCGCCAAGAAAACCCGGATGATTTACGAAAAGGGCCGGGAGAAAATCGTAGAACTCCTCTGGAACGGCGAGTACTTCATTCAGATCCCCGCCCCCAAGCACCTGGATGCTATCGGGGCCGATACGGGCTGTTATATCGACCAGGTTTTCGGCCAGAGTTGGGCCTTTCAGGTCGGCATGGGCAGGCTCTACAGTGAAAAACACATCAAGAAGGCACTCGAGTCGCTATGGAAATATAACTTCGCCCCGGACGTCGGACCTTTCAAGGAGGTCTATAAGCGAGGACGCCCCTACGCACAGGCCGGCGACGGCGGACTGATTATGTGCTCCTGGCCCAAAGGCGGCAAACGAGAGGGATGGAAAAAGCATTGGCAGTTCATGTACTTTAATGAGTGCATGACCGGGTTCGAATATCAAGTGGCCGGCCACATGATTGCCGAGGGCATGCTCAAAGAGGGCCTTGCGATTACCCGCGCGATTCACGATCGCTACGATGCCGCCCTGCGCAATCCCTACAACGAAATAGAATGCGGCGACCATTACGCCCGCGCCATGGCCAGCTTCGGCGTCTATCTGGCCGCGTGCGGCTACGAATACCACGGGCCCAAAGGCATCCTCGGATTTGCCCCTAAATTGAATCCCGAGAATTTCACCGCAGCCTTCACCGCAGCCGAAGGATGGGGCGCATTCTCCCAAAAACGCGATTCAACCAAACAGACCGAGCGAATTCAAGTTAAGTACGGCAAACTGAGGATAAGCACGCTGCGGTTCGAGATGCCTCAGACAGGCAAGCTCGGGAAGGTTACTGCTAAGGTCGATGACAAGATGATTTCCATAGACTATGCCTTAAGCAAGGGGAGGCTGACTATTGATTTGCAGGACGATATCGAGCTTGAGGCGGGCAGTGGGCTGGCGGTTGAGATTGAACTGAAGGATTAAGGATGCCAAATAAACATGAGGGCATTGTAATGTACAGATTCTTCGGATGGATTGCTTTTGGCTTCGTTTTGCTCGCTGGGTTGGTGAATAGTGCGGCGGACGGGTATCATCACAAAATCCGATACTGGGAGATATGGAACGAGCCGGAGAATCGCCCTAATATGTGGACCGGGACCGATGACGACTATTACCGCCTCTATGACATGGCGGCCAAGGCTATCAAAGTTGAATTCCCGCACTTGATGGTCGGAGGGCCCTCGGTCGGCGCACAGGGCAACCTTATCGACGGGAGAATCGAGCCTTACCCCTTTCTCAAGGGCTTTCTCGAATACTGTCGCGACAAGGCGACGCCGCTGGATTTCTTCTCCTGGCATACATACACGAATAATCCTTATTTATATGTTCGCAAGGCCAAGGCAATGCGCAACCTGCTGGACGAATACGGTTTCACAAAGGCCGAGCTTCATCTTAACGAATGGAACTACCTGCCCGACAACGACTGGACGCCAATGAGCCTGGCAGGACAGGGATTGAAAAGGCGGGAGTGGTTTGCAAGAATCGGCGGGGCGGAGGGGGCGGCTTTTCTCGCCTGCGTATTGGTATATCTGCAGGACAGCCCGGTCGATGTTGCGAATTATTATGCAGGCGATATAAACTGCTTTGGCCTGTTCGACCGCTTTGGAGCGCCCGGAAAGAACTTCTACGCCGCCAAAGCCTTCAAGATGCTGCTGGATACCCCCATCCGTGTGAAGACCACGACAGGCAAACCGGGCGAACGGGCCGTCTGTGCCGGCGTCAACCGCGACGAAACGGAACTGACCGTTCTGCTGAGCAACTTTCGATGCACGGATAAGGAATATCGGTTTGGCATTGATAACTTTGTCAAGCAAGGCAAAGTCGCCTGGGAGATCTTTCGTGTGGATTCCAGCTATGATCTCGAGAGGGTTCGCTCAGGCGATATCGATGGCGCGGGATTCGAACTGAAGGAAGTGATCGAGGCGCCGTGCATCCTCGTCCTGCGCGTGCGAAAAACGGGCAATTGAATATTGGTGAAGTGCTATTTTGGAGAACGCAGAATTGTGGCCTTCTTGAATCGATTTACAGTTTTGGTCTTGCTGCATCTAATCCTTGCGGGCGCAGTGCACGCCGCAGCGCCAAGCACCCACGACTGTCCGCCCATTGCCTTCGTCAAGAGACAGCACTTCGACAGGCCCTTCGGAATCGGCACGATGATAGGATGGGACATCTACAAGCCGGGCGGCGGAATCTACATCTACGACCCCGGCAAGCCCGAAGACGGGGCGCGCCAGATTTTTCGACGCGATGATGGCGTCGTCTTCGATATGAGCCTGTCGTTCGATGCCAAAAAGCTGCTCTTCTCCTGGCGCAAATGCAGCAGCCGAGGCAATAAGAAAGGGTGTAGTTTTCATTCTACGTAATATCATTGCTATGCGGCTCGTTTAAGTTGAATATAATGTTTCCAAAATCCATCCCATCTGTTCGATTTAACAAAACATCGCAAATGCAAAATGTGTTGTCCGCCCTGACGCGACC
>JAUVXL010000064.1 GCA_030603595.1 Sedimentisphaerales bacterium
GTTTCTGGCCCGGGGCCGCAAAAATGTGTTAAGAACTATATTTGACTTTTTCAGCCAGCCCAAATTAAGGGGGCGGGCCGGCGTGGGGTAGGAGATGGCCACGTCGGCCTTCAGCCTCCTCGAAATGACCGGGGGGGGTAATCCGTGGGTTATCCCCTCCCTTACGGTCGGGGCTTGTTGGGTTTGGCTTTCCCGGATCGGCGGTGTCGAACCTGCGGTGAAACCGCAGGCTAAATAGGTTTTGGGGCGGCGGTTGTCTTTATGTTCGGCGGAGTAGTTTGTAGTTGTTTTCGCCGGCGTTTATTAGGTGGATTAGTGGTTGTGGGCGGTCTGTTCCTTCTATGAATTTTGGCCTTGCGGCCCAGGGGGTTACGCTTAGTACGCCGGTTAGGTCCATCCAGTGCTGGAGGCGGGCTACGGGGAGGTTCCATGTCATGTGGAGGTGGTTGGCGGGGGGGTATTGCTTGTATTCTGTCATGCTTGCGTACTTGGGTACTACGAATGTGTGCGGCCAGATCGGGGTGGTCAATTCGCACATGGCCTTTGCGAGCTTCTTGGGTACTTCGGTAGTGCGGGCCTCGTCCCAGGTCATGCTGAATAGATTCGACGGCAAGCTGAAGGCCAGGCGGGCGGCGATGCCCTCTATTCCGGCTGGGGTCATGAAGTTGATTGCGTTGCCTCCGCCGGGGAAGTAGTCGGCCTCGGCCAGGGGTAGCGAGACGCCGTCCATAATTGTTTTGACAGATGCGCCGGGCTTGGCCGACCAATCGAACGATGCACTGCCCGAATTGTTGCCATCGACCAGGCCCTTTCGATACCAGTCCGCCTTAGTATCCAGCCTCGAGACGCCTATTTTCTTTGCGAGTTTCCTGATTTCCCATGCCTCCCAGACCTTTCGGAAGTCCATGAACAGCGGGGGATTGCCGCCTGATAGGTATGTCATGAATAGCATTGTGAGCAGGCCCTGTACGTCTGCCTCGGTGGCGTAGGGCAGGGGGGCCTTTCGGCCGTTATGGTCGAAAGTCGAGTTGAAGAAGCTCTCCATGACGTCGGCTACGGGAAGGGGCGTGCCGCGAAGGTCGCTGCCCCATTCGAGCTGGCTCATGAATCCTCCGCCGACGGCGTTGAGGTCGGCCATGAGGTCGCGGACTATCAGGTACATCGCCAGTTCCTGGTCGAATCGTTTTCTGTCGGCGTCGTTGCGCAGTTCGATGCGCTTGCCGAGACATGTGTCGATCCAGATGCGGAGCCTTTTGAATTCGCTCTTGTTGTATGCCTTTTTGGCGAGCATGTCGGCGAGGAGTTTCATATCCAGGCGCGTGATTTCCAGGCCGAAGGTGTTGCGCGTCTGGAGGATATGCGCCAGGGCCGTCTCCATACCCATCGAGTCGTGCCCGAAGACTACGACCCTTCGCCCCCGCAGCACAACGGCCGTTACCGCGGCGTAACACCAGTCGATGAGGTTTTTCGCCGTCTGGGCGGTCATCTTGGGATTCATCCCGGTATCCGGCCAAGTCCCAACGTTGAGCGCCGCCATCCGCCCGTACTGGCTGATAGCCCCGTTAAGAGCATGCGCATAAACCACCCCCGGCTTAGGCCCGCAGTTGCCGCATGTGATATTAATAGCAGTGTTGGGCGGGAACTGCTGGAGCAGGGAGATGGCGGTGAGTTGCGGAAAGGCCCAGGTATCCGGCACGAGAACGAGGATATCCACCCCCGCCTTGCGAAACTGCTCGGCGACGATGTCGGCCTGGGCCTCACCATCAACCAAAACAGTCGAATAAACCACCGGGACCGGCGTTTTGTCCGGCATCACCACCTCGCCGCTAATCGTGTCCGCAGTCATCTTGGCGATATTTTGACACCGCTTGCGGCTGGCATCGTCAATCCGCGGGTCGCTCGTGGCGAAGACGCCGATTACGGGGACCTTCGCGGATGCCTTCTTAATGTCCGATAGGCGAGTGGCTTGAAGCTTGTTGGCCATCGTGAACACTCCTTTTCTGTTGTGTCTCAACGTTCGGCAGCCGTGAGATTGCCATCCGCCGATGGCGGACCTGCGGCTCCTTCGCAATGATAATTCTTGAGTTTTTCTTCTTTCGCGCGCGTTCTGGAAGTCAGGCGGCGCGCTCGTAATGACACGTCAGCGAACCGGATGTTACAGATTATTATTCAAAATCATGCGCCGAAGGCGGATGTGTCCTCGATCTGTTTTCTTACGAAATCCAAGAACTGTGCGGCGTAGGCGCCGTTGGCTACTTTGTGATCTACTGAGAGTGTCATTTTCATTATTTTTCGGATTGCGATTCCGCCGTTGTCTGGGGTGCAGGTATCGGTTATTCTGCCGACGCCGAGGATGCTGCATTGGCCTGGGACTACTATCGGGATGAAATTGTCGATTCCGAATGCTCCGAGGTTGCTTACGGTTATGCAGCCGCCTTCGAGGTCTGTGGGGGCGAGCTTGTTGTTGCGGGCCTTTTCGATGATGGCTTTGCTGTCGGCGGCGATTTGTTTGACGCCCTTTTTGTTTACGTTCTTGAGAATCGGGGCGACCAGGCCGTCAGGCACAGAGATTGCCAGACCTACGTTAATCGTGTCTGCTAATTTGATTTTGTCGCCGTCGAGTTGGCCTGTCATGATGGGGTATTTCTCCAGGCCGGTGGCGACGGCCTTGATGAGAAAATCATTGAAGGCGAGTTTTGCGTCGGCGGCTTCGTTGATCTTGGCGCGGTGGGCGACGAGATCGGTCATGTCGGCCTTGACGGTCAGGTAGAAGCAGGGGATTTCCTGCTTGGATTTTAGCATCCTCTGGCCCGTGATTTTCTGGAGCCTGTTGAGGGGGAGGGTTGCTCCGAGTGCGGGCTCGCCGGTTGGGGCCGGGGCGTTTGGCTGGGCCTTGGCGGAAGCCGCTGCGGCTTGGACGTCCTGCTCAGTGATCTTTGCGCCCGGGCCGGTTGGGGTAACGGTGGCGAGGTCCACGCCGAGGTCGGCGGCGAGCTTTTTGGCTCGCGGCGAGGCTAAGATTTTGCCTGCCGGCTTTGCGGGTTCGGGTTTGGGGGCGTCGGCAGCAGGCGCGGCGGGGGCTGCTTGAGCAGAGGGCGCGGGTTCGGCGGGGGCCGGGGCGTCCGTTTCGAGGGAATCCACGAAGCTTTGCGGGACGTCTTCGTCTTCGGCGCCTAAGACCATTAGCGGCGTGCCGACGGGATATGTTTCGTCGAGTTCTGTGAGGATGTATTTTACGAATCCTTCGGCTGGGGATTCCATTTCGAGTGTTGCTTTGTCGGTTTCTATCTCGAAGATTACGTCGCCTTTTTCGACCTTGTCGCCTACGTTTACGGGACAATCGACTATTGTGCCTTCTTCCATTGTCTGGCCGAGTTGGGGTAGTCTGATTTCTTTTGGCATTTTTGTTAACCTCAATTTGTTTCGTGAAGCGTGAAGCGTATTTCGTATCTCGTTTACCGGGGGTGAAACCCCCGGCTAAATATTTGGGGGCGAATGCTTCTATCGAGTTTTATCCGTTGATTAGTTTTGTTACTGCTTGGGCGATTGTTTCTATGCTTGGTATGCTTGCCATCTCCAGGGGTTCGCTCATCGGGGGCGGGACGTCTGCTGCTGCGAGGTTTACGGGGGCGGCGTCGAGATAGTCGAATCCGTGCGAGCCGTCGTCGAACTCGTATTCCATATATTGGCCGCTTATCTCGCGTCCGACGCCGCAGGTGCAGAATCCCTCGCTGACCGTCACCAGGCGTCCGGTCTTGCGGACGGAGTCGGCTATTGTTTTTATGTCAAGGGGTTTTAGGGTCCGCACGTCTATCACTTCGGCGTCGATACCGTGCTTCTCGGCGAGGAGCCTGGCGGCTTCGAGGGACCACATCGCCATCCTGCTGTAGCTTACGATTGTTGCGTCGCTGCCCGGCTTTTTGATGTCCGCTACACCCAATGGGATTATGTAATCGCCCTCGGGGACGGGTCCGAACTGGCCATAGGTTGCTTTGTGCTCGATGAAGACTACGGGGTTGTCGCTGCGGATAGCTGCCTTTAGCAGGCCCTTGGCGTCGTACGGGGTTGAGGGCATTACGACGTAGAGGCCGGGGGTGTGCATCACCCATGCTTCGAGCGATTCGGAATGGTGGGCGGCGATGCACCTGCCCACTCCGCCTTCGGTGCGCAGGACCATTGGGACCTTGGCTTTTCCGCCGAACATGTAGCGGTTGTATGCTCCGACGTGGACGAGCTGGTCCATCGCAATCGTGAGGAAATCGACATACATGATCTCGGCGACGGGCCGCATTCCTCGCAGGGCTGCTCCGACGGCTGCTCCCGAGATGGCGGCTTCGGATATGGCGGTATCTATTACCCTGTCGGTTCCGAATTCGGCTGAGAGCCCGCGGGTGGCCTGGTATGCCCCGCCGTAGAGGCCGACGTCTTCGCCCATGATGATGACGTTGTTGTCTCTTTTCAGTTCCTCGCCCTGGGCCGCGGTTACGGCCTGGCCTATTGTCATAACATCCATTCCGAATTGGGATTTGATTTTGCCCTTGGCCTCTTCGGTGGCTGCTTTTTTGGTCTTTGCCGAGGATGCTGCGAGGGCTGCCTCGAATGCTACCGCCGCCTCGGCTACTTCTGCGCTGTTGGCTTTATCGGCCTCGACGACGTCGGCGGGGTAGGTCTCTTCGACATAGACGTCTTTGGCTACGTCGGCGGGGTCGGGCCATGGGCTGTCGAGTGCGAACTGGGTGGCCGTTTCGATTGCTGTATTGGCCTGTTCCCTTATCTCGTCGAGTTCTTCCTGGGTGGCGAGGCCTTCGCTTAAGAGCTTTTCGCTGAGGACGGTGATCGGGTCTCGCTTGTGCCAGGCCTTTCCTCGGCCTTTGTTCGGTATGCGCGCGGGTCGCTTCGGCTGTGGCCATACCAGCGGTATGTCTTGGCCTCGATAATCGTCATCTGATTTTCTTTTCTGGCCAGCTCCACGGCCTGCCTGACCGCGAGGAACACTTCGAGCGCATCCTGGCCATCGACAATCATTGCCGGGACGTTGTATGCGTGCGCCCTCTCGGCGATATCCTCTACGTTGCTTGCCTTTAGGGTTCCTTCGATTTCGCTGCCGGAGAAGGGTACGCTCATTCCGTAGAGGTTGTTCTCGATGACGGCGACGAGAGGGACGTGGAGTGCCGAGGCCATGTTCATTGATTCGTGGAAGCTGCCGCAGTTGGTCGAGCCGTCGCCGAAGAACGAGAGGACGACTTTGCCGGTCTTTTTGTATTTCTCAGCGAGGGCTGCTCCTACGGCGGGGGGCTGGTTGCCTCCTACGATGCCCGTCGAGCCGAGGTTGTTGCACTTATCGACTTCTGCGATGTGCATCGAGCCGCCCCGGCCCTTGCAGTAGCCGGTCTCTTTGCCCATCAACTCGGCCATCATCCGGTTCCAATGGCTCTGGCGGTCGTCTTCGGTCTCGGCGTATTTATTGCCTATCGCCCCGCAGTGGCCGTGGCCCCGGTGGGTCGAGCCGATGACGTCGCCCAGTTCAATGGCGGCGATGGCGCCGGTGGCGACGGCCTCCTCGCCTGCATAAAGATGCGAGGCGCCTTTTATGATATTCTGGCCGAGCAGATCGAAAACCTTCTCCTCGAAGAAGCGGATCTCGTGAATCGTCCGCAACCAGTCTTTTGCGTTTTCGAGGGTGATTACACCATCGTTAATAATGCCTTTGATCTTCGCGACCGGTTTTTCTCGCCTGTCCTCGATACTGAAGTCCATATTACACATCTCCTGTGAAAAATTGAGTTTTCGCGGGCTAAAACGAAGTTTTCTTATCTAATCTGCCCCGCTTACGGCACTAAAAGCAATCAATATAGCACATTCAGCGCGTAAAGGCAAGGCAATTTGGCGATTTGTTTCGTATGGGTGTGGCCGGATTTTCTGGCAAGGCAGTTTTATCGTGTCATGCTGAGTGAAACGAAGCATCTGGCTTAGAAGCGAATGAACCAATCGAGTATGAAAGAGTAACTCGCCTTGCAACGCAGATTCTTCGCTAGCGCTCAGAATGACAAATGATCGTAACGTCTTGTCCTCGGAGAGATTACGTCGTGCCAGAAAAGTCAGTCACACCCTTTCGTATGGGGGCGCACGGCACGATTGAGGCGACGCTGTCGCATATTTGTGCGTCGCGTCCTCAAGTGCGCCCCGAAGATGGCCGGGAACCGACATACGAAATCCGACTTCCCAAACAACAAGCCCGAAGCGTAATCGCCGGGGCGTCTTCGGCATCCGTCGGGAGTCGAGCCAAATTGATAAATTAACCGGGCTTCGCCCGGGACTTTTACAATAGCCTCATCCTGTCACCCCTGCGAAAGCAGGGGTCCAGAGCGAAAAAGCTGGATTCCCGCTCCCCGATCGGGGTCGAGGACAAGCTCCGCGGGAATGACAAACACTGTTTCCGCAACAGAAACTAAATAACAAATTCCTATACCATGAACTTATCCCGGCTCCACCGGGGACTTGGGTTTCTTATGCCACTAAGGCGCCAAGACACAAAGCATCGTATGTCGTATCGTGTCCGGCCCGGTCGCTTACGCTCCCGGCTCTTCCGACTTCCGACTTCCGACTTCCGACTTCTGCCTTCTTGTATGTCAAACGTCGATTGATTATTCTTTGCTTTGTGCCTTTGTGCCTTGCTTATCCCGGCGTGCCGGGACTTCGCTCGGTCGAGATGACAAAAAGCGCGATGGCGGGGTTGAAATTTCATTGGGGATGGGGTATGATCTGCGTTAGGCTTAACGGTGGGCTGAGACCCGCGTTTCGATTCTGATTGGCCACGATTATTTGAAAGGTGGTTTTTATGGTTGGTAGAGATGTTGATCGTCGGGGGATTTTCGTGGACAGGTTAAGGAATATGAGTCATTTTCAAGCAAGGAGCAACAGATATGGGCGATAGTGGCAAAAAAGATAAGGGCAAAAGGGAAAAACAGAAAAAAGCCAAGCTTAATCTGAAGGAAAAACGAAAATTGAAAAAAGAAAAGAAGAGTTAATAAGTAGGTAGATAGGTGGATGAGGCGCCTTAGAGGCACGTAAGATCATGAGTGGATGTAGGACTTCGACCGCGATGGATCCCCGTCGCGTCGGGACTTTGGTTCGACTTCGCTGAGGGCTACGCTGCGGGATGGCAGGGGGCGTTGTCGTTCGCGCAAGGATGTCGGTTTTCTTGTGTTTTTTGCGAGATGTGATGGTGAAGCTGGCGGGAAGTTGTTGACAATGAGTTGAAATCCCGGTATTGCAGGGCTTGAATTGTGCAGGTGTGCTTTCCTATCGATTTGCATGTTTGCATTTTCATGAGTCTGTTTTCTTAGGATTGTTCAATGCCATTTAAGACATTTGGTCTTTCAGACCCTCTGGTTCAGGGGATACTTGCGACAGGTTACACGGCGCCGACTGAAATACAATCGCAGGCGATACCGGCTGTAATTGGGGGCGGCGATGTTATCGGCTGCGCGCAGACGGGGACAGGCAAGACTGCGGCTTTTGTGCTGCCGATACTGGACCGTCTGAGCCACGAGCGGGCCGGGCGGAAACGGACCGTGAGGTCATTGATCCTCACTCCCACGCGCGAGTTGGCCGTGCAGATCGAAAGAGCGATACTCGGCTACGGGCGGTTCACGGACCTCAAGGCCCTGGCGGTTTACGGGGGCGTCAGCATCAACAACCAGATCGCAACGCTGCGCCGCGGCGTCGATATCGTGGTCGCCACGCCCGGACGTCTGATCGACCATATCCAACGCAACACGATCAAACTGAGCGGCGTCGAGGTGCTCGTTCTGGACGAGGCCGACCGGATGCTCGATATGGGGTTTGTCCACGACGTGCGGCGGATCGTGGGCGGGCTTCCTAAGAAACGCCAGACGCTGCTGTTTTCGGCGACGATATCGCCGGAGGTTAAGACTCTGGCGTCCGACATGCTGAAAAGGCCGAAGGTGATACAGATAGGCCGGCCCCGCAACCCGATCGACACGATCACGCAGCATATCTACGCGGTCGAGAAGGTGCTGAAGATGGACCTTCTGTTGTACATGATCGAGGACTGGCGGATGTTCAGCGTGCTGGTGTTCTCGCGGACGAAATACGGGGCGGACAAGATCAGCCGACGGCTCAAACGCGCCGGCATCGTCGCGGTCTCGATACATTCGGGGCGTACCCAGAACCAGCGGCAGCGGGCCCTCGACGGCTTTCGCAGCGGCAAGTATCAGGTCATGGTCGCGACCGATGTGGCCGCCCGCGGCATCGATGTCGAGGGGATATCACACGTTATCAATTACGACGTGCCTACTCACGCCGAGGATTACGTCCATCGCATAGGCCGGACAGGGCGAGCGGAGGCCACCGGCGACGCGATCACGTTCGTTTCGAGCGAAGAGGAGAAGTACCTGCGCGAGGTCGGCAAGTTCATAGGGCGCAAACTCAAGGCGCAGAAGTGCAAGGGGTTCTCATACGTCAAGCCGCCGCCGCCCGAGCCGAAGACCGCCAAAAGCTCCAAACCCTCGCGGCGCAAGGAGTTGCCAAGAAGCAAACGCGCTTCCGGAGCAAAAAAGTCATATCGCGGCCGCCGCAAACGACTCAAAAGCTAAAGCGCCAATTCAGCGGGACATGACCGATAATACAACTTAAGCCATCTAAGTCTTAGTAGGAAGTGGGATAGAAAGTGCGAGAACCGGATAGTCGCAGCACAGAGCAGGCTATGAGAGTGCTGCTTGTCAACCCAGAGGTGCCCGATACATTCTGGGGCATGAAGAATGCTCTGAAATTCATTTCGAAGAGGTCGGTGCTTCCGCCGCTGGGATTACTGACGGTGGCTGCCATGCTGCCAAAGGACTGGGAGATCCGACTTCTGGATATGACTACAGCGAAACTGCGTGATCAAGATATTCGGTGGGCCGATTACGTTTTTGTTACAGCCATGCTCATCCAGCAGAAGTCTGTGGATGAAGTAATTGAGCGATGCAATCGAATGGGCACTAAGATCGTAGCGGGCGGCCCTCTCTTCACGAGCGTCCCCGAGCAGTATGAGCGTGTAGATCACCTCGTTCTCAAAGAGGCCGAGATCACGCTGCCAATATTCATCAAAGACCTCCAAACAGGTTCTCCTCGGAAGATTTATAACACACACTACAAGGCCAATCTGAATGAGACTCCGGTTCCGCGTTGGGACCTTGTCGATTTGAAAAAGTACGCACATGCGTGCATCCAATACTCACGGGGCTGCCCGTTCAATTGCGACTTCTGCGACGTCACAACGCTGTTCGGGCACGAGATGCGCACAAAGGACACGGCTCAAGTTTTGGAGGAGCTCGAGCGCCTGTACTCTCTTGGGTGGCGAGACGACGTTTTCTTCGTGGATGACAACTTCATAGGGAACAAACTGAAGCTAAAAGCCGAGTTGCTCCCGGCCCTTGCAGACTGGATGAAGGAAAGGGAGTACCCGTTCTCATTCTATACACAAGCATCCGTCAATCTCGTAGATGACGATGAATTGATGGAATTGATGGTCCGGGCGGGTTTCAACAGTGTCTTCGTTGGGATCGAGACCCCCAGCGAGGAGGGTCTGGCCGAATGCAATAAGCTCCAGAACAAGGGCCGGGACCTCGTGCGATGCGTTAGAAAGATCCAGGAGGCCGGGATGCAGGTGCAAGGCGGATTCATACTTGGCTTTGACAGTGATGATGCGAGCGCTTTTGGGAATCTGATTCGATTCATTCAGGAAAGCGGAATCGTTATGGCTATGGTCGGGCTGTTGAACGCTCCTCGCGGGACAAAGCTGTATGAAAGGCTGTTAAGAGAGCAGAGACTAACGAAGGTCTCGTCCGGCGACAATGCCGACTGTTCGATCAATTTCGTCCCGAAGATGGGCATGGATGTTCTCCTTCGTGGGTATAAGCAAGTGATCGAAACAACATATTCACAACAGATCTACTGTGAGCGTGTAAGGGCCTTCTTGCGCAGCTACCGGGCCTCTTCTATCAGCAAGGCCAGGCTCAGGTTCCCCGGAATGCGGACCCTGCTTAAGTCAATGTGGCATATTGGCATATTGGATACAGGCCGGAGGCATTACTGGAGCCTGCTATTCTGGGCATTGCAGAGGCGACACTACTTCCACATGGCGGTAATGTTCTCCATATACGGCTACCATTTCCGCAAGACGTTCGCCGCAATTCGAGATCAATGTTCCTCATCGCATAATCCATGAGTCGCCTTTTCCCCGGACCGGCGGGCGGATCCGGGCTAATCAGGGATGGCGAAGGTGTTGAAATTTGATTCGGGATGTGGTATAATCTTGCGTCATGTTTGACGGTGGGCTGAACCCACGCTACGAGGTTCCTTACTGGATTCCCGCTTTCGCGGGAATGACAGGCGATTCGCGGGAATGACAGGTGATTCGCGGGAATGACAGGCGAGTAAGTTGCGTATGTTGAAAGGTGGTTTTTATGGCTGGTAAAGATGTTGATCGTCGGGGTTTTTTGAAGAGGTCGCTTGGGGCTTCTGCGGGGCTTGGTTTGGGGATGGCAAGCTTTGAGGAGCAGAATCTTTTGGCTAAGATGGCTCGGGGGGCGAGTAAGAGGCCTTCTCAGGGCAGCGGTTCGGGTGGGGATGGGTTGCCTATAGGCAAGATTGGTTCGCTGAAGGTGAGCCGAATAATCTGCGGGGGGAACTTGATCGGCGGCTGGGCGCATGATCGCGACCTGCTTTATGTCTCAGACTTGGTCAAAGCCTACCACACCGATGAAAAGGTATTCGAGACCTTCGAATTAGCCGAGGAAAAGGGAGTGAATACATTTCTGGGCAATCTCGTCTCCGCCCGGGTGCTCAACCGCTATTGGAACGAAAGGGGCGGCAAGATACAATGGATTTCCGACGGCGGCGGGGGCAAAACCTTCAAAGATGGTATCAATCGCTCCGTCGATAACGGCGCTCATGCCGTCTATCTCCACGGCGGCATGTCCGACAAAGCCGCGAAGCAGGGCAAGATCGATTATCTGGGCGAGATGTTGGAATACATCAAGACCTTCAATGTTCCCTGTGGTATTGGAGGCCACTGTCTGGAAACAGTAAAGGCCTGTGTGAAGGCCGGTCTGAAACCGGATTACTGGGTGAAAACAATCCATCCGGATAATTACTGGTCCGCCACTCCAAAGGAACACCGCAAGAATTTCGATGAGCTCAGCGGAAGTTCCTCCGATCACAATAAACACCATGATAATATGTGGTGTACCAATCCCCAAGAGACCATCGAATATATGAACTCGATCAAGCAGCCCTGGATCGCCTTCAAGGTAATGGCTGCCGGTGCTATTCATCCGAGCCGGGCATTCAAATTCGCCTTTGAGGGCGGGGCGGACTTTATCTGCGCCGGGATGTTCGATTTCCAGGTCGTCGAAGACGTGATAATCGCCAAGAACCTTTTCAAAGGCGAAATCAAGAGAGAGCGGGCGTGGATGGCTTAGATTAGCCACGAAGGCACCAAGGCGCAAAGAATTACACAGATTGCGCAAATTTTCGCAGATTGACACGTTCGGCGAGTACGAGACCATCGCCGGTGGTATCGATCAGGGCAACATTGTAGGTTATTACTCGGATATGGGCCCACACGGTTTTATGTATGACGGAGTGACGTGGGCGGGCTTTGATGTCCCAGGGGCGATATACACTTACGCAAGTGATATCGACGGGGACAACATTGTTGGTTCCTACTTTGATGGTTCCGGATGGCACGGGTTTGTCTATACGATTCCTGAGCCGGGGACGGTTTTGTTGGTTGGTCTTGGTGGATTGGGGGCGTTGAGAAGACGGAGATTGGTCAAAGGCTGACGGCAGATTGTCACAGATTTAGGGGTTCTAACAAGACCTGACTTCAAGATGAGGAATCGCTTCAGAGCGCCTAACAAAATGAAGACTTCCCCTCTGTCATTTCCGCGAAGCTTGTCCTCGACTCCAATCGGGGAGCGGGAATCCAAAGAGCCAAGTGCGTGTGAGACCTCATTTTGTTACACGCTCTTAGAATAAAGGGAGGTAATGGTGGGCTGGAGCCCACCCTACGGGTTCAGTTTTTGTTAGCGATGCAGTAGATGTTTTTTGTTCCTGCGAGGAAGATTTTTCCGTTTGCTGCTGCCGGCGAAGGGTGGTTTCCTTCGGGCAGGTCGTTGGTTGCGAGGATTTTGAATTTTGGGCCTGTTTGGATAACGTAGCTTTTTCCTGCGTTTGCGAAGAAGAGCCTGCCTTGCGGGTCGGCTATGGGGCTTGCCCATGCTGTGGAGATTTTCGGCATCTTTTCGGTGTAGATGAGTTTGCCTGTTTTTAAGTCGCGGCATTCGAGGCGGTCGGGTCTGAAAAGGCGGTAGATATGGCTGCCTACGATGGTCGGGGAGCTTAGGGCCTCTGGTATGTATTGGCCGGTCCAGCGGATGTGGGTCTCGGAGACGTCGCCTGTGCCTGTGGGATCAACTGCGATTCCAGGGCCTCCTCTGCCGCTGTCGAAATAGACCAGGCCGTTTGCATAAGCCGGGCTGGCGGCATCGCCTTGACCGCGACACCACCATAGGCGCTTGCCGTTTGCGGGATCGAAGCTCTGCAGCGCGTTGGCTGCATCACCGCCGCCTGATGCGAGCAGGAGCATTTGCGGTTTGTCGTTGACCGGGATTATCAGGGGTGTGCTGTGTCCGAAGCCGACGTCGGGGAGGCTGGTTTCCCATTTCACGTCGCCGGTTGTTTTTTCGAAGGCGACTACGCGGGAATCTTGTTTTTTACTCATCGCGCAGAACAGGATCAGGGTGTCTTCGTAAAGAACAGGGCTGGATGCGAGGGTGACGTCGAATGTGTATGGGACGATCTCTTTTCGCCAGACTATGCTGCCCTTGAAGTCAACGGCGGCGAGGACTGAGGATGCGAAGGCGCAATAGACGAGGTTGCCGTCGGTGGCCGGCGTGGCGGCGGCGTATCCTCCGCTGGGGCCGCTGCGGAAGTCTGTTCGCAGCCATGGGCCTGGGGGTATGATGGTGTCCCAGAGGCGCTTGCCGGTGACTGCGTGGTAGCAGGCGAGATGGTGGTCGGGTATGACCTTTTTGCGGTCTGTAACGGTCGCCGGCCAGTGGACGGTGCAGGTGAAAACGGAATCTTCCCAGACGATTGGGCTGGCGTGACCCTGACCCGTGAGCGGGGCCTTCCAGAGGATGTTCTTGTTGTCGGGGCCGCCCCAGGTTGTGGGCAGGTTCTTTTCCTGCGTGTATCCGAGACCTGTGGGGCCTCGAAATTGGGGCCAATTCTCGGCGAGACACGCTGCGGCGGACCCTGCAATGGCGACGATGACAGCTATCATTGTGATTGGTTTGGCTGGCTTCATTTTTTTTCCTTTGTTAGCAACTTTCTATAATCTCAGGAGTTAAGCTTTATGGTTATTGGGATTCTACTCGCTTTTGAGGCGGGTGCAGACGTTAAAATCTCTAATCTGGACGCTTGCATTGAAATTTCCGGGTATCTCCCAGCCGAGGTTCATATTTACGATTGCGTAATGGTCGATTGCCGAATCGGAGAAATAGCCTCTCTTGACGGCTTCTTTGAGGCCGGCTTTGATGTGTGGGAGTAGGTCCTTTTGTACGGTTATCCAGTCGCCTCGGATCGGTGGGGTTGTATTAACTGTGCGGCCGTCGATAGTGTATATAAATTTTCCGGTTGCGTCCTTCTTGCCGACATCCTTGGCCATGTATGAGGGGGGGATGTCGTGTCTGTTGTCGAAGAAAGGTACGCCGAACCAGAAGTAGTCACCGGCTTTCTTGACGTTCCTTACAATTAGGAATAACTGAAACTGGGCGGCGTGGAGGCTTGGGTCATATTGGTTCTGCATCATGTTGCTTTTGCAACCGAGAAGCCTGAAGGCCATTGCGAGGCTGACTTGGTCCAATGTGTCCAGCGTATGGATTTGTGGGGTATCCTGCTCGACGAGGAGATGCGGCCAGCTTTGGCCGAATCTTCTTGGCGATTGGCTGTATTCCGGTCTTCCCCTGACTTCGAGAATCAAGTCTCGGTTGGGCGAATTGGGCCCGGCGAGAACTACCCTCTTGCCCTCATTCTCATAAGTTACATCGGCATATTGATTGCGAATGGGTCGTGCATCGGCCAAGGAGTATTTTGTCGCCCACTGGCATAGTCTCCATTTGGGCTTGTTGTCGGGGTTGCCGAGGTTCAAAATCGCCTCGACGCTTCTTCCTTTGGCGACATCAGGATAGCCGAGAAGGAACCCCTGCATGAATCGAGTATCGGCAAAGAGTTGGCTGCAATCGTTTTCTGTGCTGTGTTGGGATGGGAGCGTTAGCGCTGTGGGGCCTCGAAAATCCCGGCTATTCTCGGCGTGAGATACTGCGGGTTGGCCGGCTACGGATGCGAGAGCTATGATTGCTGTGAGCAACTCTGTTGGCTTCATTTGGCGTTCCCTTTGTTGTCGTCCGCTTCTATCGAGTTATATTCCGGTTCGGGCGCGTTCGGTCAGGCGTCAATCAGTTTCAGGATGTAGTCGATTATCTTCGAGCGGGTTTCGTTGAGGTCTGCGGTTGTGGATTTGAGGTCTGCGAGCCATTTTTCGGCTGAGTCGGCGAGTTTGATTTTTTCGGGGCGGGCGGAGTTTCGGGCCTTTTGTATTTCGAGCATCAGGGTTGTTGCGTATCGGATGTCGTCTATTGCTTCTCTGTATCCTTCGAGTGCGATGGTGTCGATAACGCCGTCTGTGGTTGGGTATGCGAGGATGTGGTCGCGGTAGTGGTAGTGGTCGGAGTCGTTCCATATATTCCCGAATGAATGCTGGTAGCAGTATGTGCAGGCGCCGTCGTAGTCCTGCATCCAGAGGGCCAGGCCGAAGTTTCTTCGCCAGAGTTGCGGGTCTTCGGGGCCGCCCTGGGGGTTGGCGTAGGAGAAGACTTTGTGGCCGACGGAGTGCCATTTTTCGGCCTCGGCTTTCTTGGGCGCGCCAGCGCAGATGTGGAGGTCCTGGATGTCGCCCATCGCCTCGAAGTTTCTGCTAATGCCTCCTGCGACGAAGACTTTGCCTCCGGCTTCTTTGGTTGCCTGCCAGGCCTTCCTCTGGGCCTTGAGCCTCTCGCCCTTCGCCTCGTCAACGCCGTAGAAATAGACCTCGTTGATCGAGTAGGCTTTGACGAAGTCTTTGAGGTTCTTTATTGTGGCCGGGTTGCTGTTGGCTGAGACGCCGAGATAGTAGAGGGGCATCCCCGCCATGCCGATTTCATTTCTGATTTGCAGGTGCCGGCCAAGTAGTTCGGGGTTAAAGCCCTGGTAGCAGGTGGGGTTGGTTATGCCGTGGACGAACATGTTGGCAAGCTCGGCCCTTAGCTGCTGCTCGCTCTTGTATTCCGAGGAGATGGTTCCTTTCGGATAGTCGCGGTGCAGCTTGGCTCGGTAGTAGATGCTGCTGGCGAAGGGCTGGGCGAGGTCATAATGCGTTTTGGGTTCGGCGAGTTTGAAGGGCAGGACCCTTAGATTCAGCGTGACCGATGCGAGAGTGCGAGTGTCGCTCAGGATGCGGATACTGCCTGTGTACGTGCCTGATTGGGCATCGTCGGGGACTCTCACCGTAATCCAGATTTGTTTGTTGGTATCGGCGGGGATGTTCAGGGGCATTAGAGAGTGGCTGTCCCGGATTGGATACTCTTCGACGGCGAGTATCTTCATCTTATCGCCGCCGGGTTCGTTCGGGTCGTTAATCCAGATGTACTCTGGCCCGTTAGGCAGGGAGAGCTTGACATAGTTCTTTTTTTCTTTGCGGTCCACCTTGACGAGCGTGTCGTCGTTCAGCATCAGTTCGGGGACCAATACGTTTCTTCGTTCCTTGGGTCGTGTGTGGATTCCGGTCCATGCGGACGTGGCCTGATACCAGCACTTGACGATTTTGACATCGACGTTTTTCGCCGGTATGACCGCGTTGCTGGTTTTGAGGTCCGAAGGTTCAATTCGCAGGCCCTTGATATCCCGGCTCGGCCTGAGAACGAGGCTTGCGGGTTCATACTCACCGGGCGTGGCCGTGACTGAGAGTTGGTCTGAGATTTTGCCCGGTATGGGGAATGTATCCGGCAGTATCATTTTGCTGCTGACGGGTTCTGCGACGTACACAGAGATGCTCTTTGCCTGTTCGGCATCGAGGCATGTGGCGGCGATCAGTACGAGTGCGAGTGCCGTGAGGCGGGTTTCTTTTTTGGGAAGGCGTTTTCTCATTTCGGTTCTCCCTTCAGAACAGACTCGGTTCTATGGGAAGGCGGGTTGTCTTGCCCATTTTCCCCATGTTCGGAGGTATTCGGGGATGTTTAAGTCGTCGCTGCGGTTTGCATCGAGTTTCTGAAATATTTCTTGGGCGAGGGTCTTGTCTTCGATTGTTGTGTTGGCGAGGAATTCTTGTTTGGTTAAGGCGCCGTCCCGGTTGTCGTCCATTTTCTCGTATATTGCTTTTGCTTCGTCGGTTATGGCGCGATTGTCGATGTATTCGGGTTCTGTGAGTATGCCGTCTGCATTGGAATCGGAGGCTGCGAAGATGTGTTTTCTGACTTCCTTGGTCATGTAGGGTGATTTCTCTATGTAATCGGTTTGGGAGATTTTTTTGTCGCCATCGCTGTCCATTCTGGTGAAGAGTCGTTTGTACATAGCTGCCTGGTTGGCAGTGGCGGCTTGTTTGCCTTTTGCACCGAATATTTCGAGGATTAATTGGCCTGAGGTTAGGATTTGGCTGCGGGTTTTCCATGCTCGGACGTATTCTATGCTGTATGTCGAGGGGAGGTCGGCGTCTCTTGGCAGGCCGAACCAGTCGGGCATTGTCTCGCTGTCGAAGTTTAAGGTTAGCGGCTGATGCCAGTGCGTGTTTTCGACCCAGCGGACGAGGACGCCGTCGAAGTACCATTTTATTCTATCGGCGTCCCATTCGAGGGCGTAGGTGTGGTAGTCATCGGCGAGGTTGGTCGGGGCGAGCCAGACTCCGTGCTTGGACCAGTGCCTGGTCTCGGCGGGGGTCTTGAATACGTGGACGTTCATATTGTACTTTTTCTCGAATCCCGGTGCTCTGCCTCCGATCTCGAATACGTCTATTTCCGTCCAGAGATTGGGTGTGCTGTGGTAGAACCAGAATGAGCTTGATCCTGCGGAGGCCATCGGCCTGCACCTGACCTCGAAATAGCCGTATTTGACCAGACCCTTGCTCTGGACGGCGGCGGAGGTGTAGGTGTGGTAGCCTTTGTCTTTGGGCATGGTGGGCGGCTCGTTCTTCTTCATGGAGAGGTGGAGCTTGCCGTCGGCGACTTTGACGTTGGCCGGATCGAACCATGCGGGCTTTCTGCCGAGCCATGTCGGGTTCTTGGGCCACCATTTGTCGGAATCGAGCTTGACGTCGGCGAATTCGTCGGTCATAGGGGCGTATTCTACCCAACCGGCCTTGTTGGCTTGGTCGGAGAGGGGATTGGCGTCGGTTGTGTGCCTGGGCTTCGGGCTGAGCGGGCCGGTTCTTTCCCACGACTTGGGGGGGCTCTGTGCGGCGAAGAGCGTGGTGGCTGTTGTTAAGACGACCATGCAGACGGTTAATTTCAATGTGGAATTACGTTCTTCTTTCATGATGTGGTCCCAATATGTTTGATACTTATGCTGTCGATGAGTATGAGAATAGCACAATTGCTTTGGAATTGCGAGTAGCTGTGGTTGTGTGGCAGGGCGAAATCCTGATGTGGGCCATCCCCCCCTTGGGGGAGGCTGCCCCCCGGTCCTGACGGTTGTGAAAAAATGCCGGGGGAGCTGTATTCTTGACGCGGGTCGGCGGATTGGCTATACTAAACAGGTTTGAAGCAAAGTTAGTAATGTTTTGTGTGTTTGGAGTTTGTGGTAATGGCTAAAGAGGATCAATGTGGCGAATGTATTGGTTTGTGCTGTCGGTATGTTGCGTTGCCGATCGAGACGCCGGAAGATAAGGAAGATTACGACGATATAAGGTGGTATCTCTGCCACGAGGATATAACGGTTTTCGTGGAGGATGGGGACTGGTATATCAATATCAAGAACAAGTGCAAACATCTGAACGATGATGACTATCATTGCGAGATTTACGATAAACGGCCTAAGATTTGCAGAGGGTATCGGCACAAGGACTGCGATTTCGTCGAGGGCGAGTACGACTACGAGCTGCACTTCACGGACGATAAGCAGATGGAAGAGTATATCAAGATAAAGTTCGACAACAACATAATCGAGAAGCCTAAGAAGACCAAGCAGAAGAGGTCTAAGAAGAATCAATCACGAATCCGCTCTGTATCGGGATCGGGCGGCGCGAAGAATAAAGATAAGATGGCCGCAAAGGGATAGGCTCGATATGAAGATACCGCAGGTAAAGGGGACGAGGGATTTTTATCCGGCTGAGATGGCGGTGCGGAACCGGATTGTCGATGGGTGGAAGCGGGTCTCGCAGCGCAACGGGTTCGAGGAGTACGACGGGCCTATCTTCGAGCGTCTGGAGATGTATCAGATAAAGAGCGGCGATGAGATTGTCGATCAACTTTTCAGCCTGAAGGACCGCGGGGGGAGGAACCTTGCGATACGTCCCGAGATAACGCCGACGCTTGCGCGGATGGTGAACCAGCGGATCAATTCCCTTCCCCGACCAATCAAGTGGTTCTCCGTGCCGCGATTGTGCCGTGCCGAGCGCCCGCAAAAGGGCCGGCTTCGCGAGTTCTTCCAGTGGAATATCGATATCATTGGCGTGGATGATATTCGCGCCGATGCGGATGTGATATTCACAACCGTTGACTACCTGCGAGACATAGGTTTGACGGCTAATGATATTGTAGTGAAGATATCCAGTCGAAGGATGTTGGCGGCAGTGCTTAAAGAGATTGGAGTTCCGCAGGGGAGCCTCGATTCGTTATATGCGGTGCTTGACAAAATGAATAAGCTGCCTGACGAAACGTTTGAGAAGATGCTGGATGAGTTGCTTCGGGATTCCGAAATGGTCTCTAAAGTTCGCACATTCATGGGGCTTGAGAATATCCAACAGATTGAGGGTATGTTTGGACGTCAGGAAGCTTTCAATGAACTTGTGAGGTTGATGGAGTTGTTGAACAGCATGGGGATTGGTGATTATTACAGATTTGATCAGGGGATAGTGCGAGGGCTCGCTTATTATACCGGGATTGTGTTCGAGATTTACGACAAGGCGAGCGAGCTTCGCGCTATCTGCGGAGGCGGCAGGTATGACAATTTATTGAAAGATTTCGGTGGGCCAGCAATATCGGCCACCGGAATGGGTATGGGTGATTGTGTGCTGGAGATTCTGCTCAAAGAGAAAGGTTTACTTGACATTCCGGAATTGGAAAAGGGACTGGACTACTTTATTGCCCGTGTGCCGACCGTCGTGCCTTTTGAGGACCATCGAACACCTTTGAGCGTGGCTGTCCAGCTTGCAGCGGAGATTCGGAAGACGGACAGACGTGTCGATGTAAGCTACAGACTAACGGGTTCGGGTGAGCCGCCCAGCTTGGGCAGACAGCTTAAAGAAGCGGCGGCGCGAAATACAGAGAAGTGCATCATCATCGGTGATGAGTTTAGGGAAGGGAAGCTCGTCGTTAAGGATATGGCGAGTGGTGAGCAGGATATGGTTGGGTATGATGTGTTCTTGACCGATTTGGCCGGCGAATCAGAGTGAGCGGTTGCGGCATTTGGCTCTATTGTGCAGGTGACCCCCACCATGAAGGTGGGGGTTAATCGATTCGGATGCCCCGGCTTTGCCGGGGCGGCGGTTTTAATGGATTTGTATGGGGGTAATTCGATGAGAACTCTTGGATCGAGGTGTGTGGTTCTTTGGTTGTTGGTTTGGTATGCCTGTGATGTTTGGGGGGCTTTGGTTTCTCCTGAGGTTCATTCGGATCGGCGGGTTACGTTTCGGATTAGGGCGGCGAAGGCATCGAGTGTGGGGGTTAACGTTCAGTTTGTGCGCGGGGTGCAGGCTATGACCAAGGGCGATGGAGGGGTGTGGAGCGTTACTCTGGGGCCTGCTGAGCCGGATATTTATGAATATAGCTTCGTTGTCGATGGTCTCACGGTTTCGGACCAGGCGAATGCGGGGGTGGAGATCTGGCAGGGGACTACGAAGAATCTGGTGGAGGTGGGCGGGGCCG
>JAUVXL010000072.1 GCA_030603595.1 Sedimentisphaerales bacterium
ATTCCCGCCAGCCGATACTCGACGGGATTCTCGACGGTTGTAATGTTCTTTGTAGGGTCTTTTAGATAATTTAAGGCCGAGTAGAGCGTGGTGCTCTTGCCGCTTCCGGTGGGCCCTGTGACGATTATTATGCCGTGGGGCCGCGATAGCATATTCTTGAACTCTTTGAGGGCGTCGGCTTCAAAGCCGAGTTGGTCCACGTCGTGGTTCACGCCGGCGGTATCGAGGATTCGCATCACGACCTTTTCACCGTATATTGTCGGAATCACGGAAACACGAACGTCTATGGCTCTTCCGGACGCCTTTATATTGAATCGTCCGTCTTGCGGCAGCCGGCGTTCGGCAATATCCATTTGCGAGAGAATCTTGATCCTGGCGATTATCGCAGCCTGCATTTTCCTGGCCGGCGGAACCATGTTTCGAAGAACCCCGTCAATTCGCATACGCACCACAGTTGACGTTTCCTGCGGCTCGATGTGAATATCGCTGGCCCTGCTCTTGACCGCCTGACTTAGCAATAGGTCCACAAAACGAATCACTGGGGCCTTTGTGGCGGCTACCTCGCCGCTGATGTCCGGCTCGTTGATGTCTTCGAGGAGTGCGTCGCCAGTTTCAACATCCAGGCCTACCTCGATCTCCACGAGATCTCGCAGTTGCTGCTCCTCGATGTCGGAGCCGTGGTAAATGAGCCCAATCGCCCGCCGAATCTCCCTGGGTGAACTGATTGTGGCCTTGACTTGACGCTTCATCTTTAGTGTGACCGTGTCCATTGCGATAACGTCAAGCGGGTCAGCCATTGCTATGAGGATTCTGCTGTCGTCCTCCGCCAAAGCCACGAGGCAGAATCGCTTGGCGATGCTCTCGGGCAGGCTGCGGGCGACGTTCATATCAACCTTGTTTATGTCTTCGAGGCTGACGTACTCCATCGAGAGATGCTCCGCCAGGGCGTGAGTGATATCCGTATCACCGAGCAAGTCCAAGCGAAGGAGTATCTCGCCGAGCCGTCCCCCCTCTTGCCTCTGCGTATCGAGTCCCTCCGCCAATTCTTCCTGAGTCAGAAGCCCCTTCGAGACGAGCAACTCCCCGAAAAGGCGATTTGCCCCCGGGTCGGAGAAGTCGGGGACAACCTGTGCGGAGTCCATTCGCTCGGCCGCATCTTGAACAGTGTTATCCATCCGTTCCTCGTCTCTCGAAACAGCAAACGCACGGCGCGCGCCTTCGCCCGTGGCTATGCACAATGCTTAGCGGCTCGAAATGAGTAGAGTCCTTTTCACCCTGTTCTCCGAACTGCGTCTTCCTAAGTAGGATATCATTTAAATTATACACCAATCCCCTCTAAACGCAAACAAAAAGTGTTTTCATCTTCATGGTTGCAGAACGTGTAATCGCCCCTGCGGGTTTATCGGATAAAGAAACCATCGACTTTGGCCGAATCGGGCGGGTTGGGGCGGGTAAATTGCATAGACTTGCGAAAAACTCTTGACTAAGTCGCGAAAAATGTTCATACTAAATTGCTTCCGCGGATGTGGCGGAATTGGCAGACGCGCAGGCTTCAGGTGCCTGTGGGCTTAGGCTCGTGGAGGTTCGACTCCTCTCATCCGCATTTTTGACACTACTTCCTGCGCAGTGCGCAGGTCCTTTAACAAATGAGATGTTAGGCATGGCGCAGATTCCGTGTCGTTCATGTCATTTTCAGCAGGCAGATATGGGGGGGGTAGCCGATTATCGGCGAAATATCAGGGTATCTAACGAAAATTGCACAAAAAGGCCGATAACAGAAGTTAGTATTGGAGATAAGATAATGGATTGCTTTACTATACTCGCACAGGCCGCCGAGAACGCAAGCTCCGCTGGAGGCGGCATCGTTCCGATAGACACTTTTTGGAAGCATATCACCTCGCTCGGGCAACTCGAAGCATTTATGTTCGTATCATTTGGCGTGGTCTGGCTTTTCTACGGTTGGCGAGTCTTTAAGGTGTTGGTAGTGATCAGTTTCGCGCTTTTGGGCCTTGTGCTTGGAATGACGATAACCAGCAGGGTTCAGGGCATTAACAACCAGTTTGTCGGAGGCGTTGTAGGGATGCTGGCGCTTGCGATTCTCTCTGTTCCGTTGATGCGATGGGCCGTCGGCTTGTTAGGGGCCTTCGCCGGCGCGATATTCACCGCGGGAATATGGTATGCGGTTGGGCTCGATGAGAGATACATACTGGCCGGCGCTCTTATTGGGATGGTCGGCGGCGGTATGATCTCGTTTATCGTTTTTAGAATCGCGGTGATACTCTTCACGAGCATGGGCGGCGGCGCACTGGTGCTGACGGGCGGTCTCGCTCTTCTATACCGATATGGCTCTATGCAGATGCAGATGGAGCACCTCGTACTCCACGAGAGATGGGTCTTGCCGGTGGCGCTGATGGCGCTGCTGCTGGTGGGCCTGATCGCGCAGCACAAATTCGTTAAAGGCTCCAAAGAGTGGGAGATATGACGTTCGGCTCGGAGAGTCCGTCTATATCTTTCTTGATTTCCTCCCCTTTTGCTTTTTTTTCTTCTCTTCGGCTGTGACGTCCCAGGGTTGGAGAGGGAGGGGGTCGTATTTGGGGTTCGCGTCTTTCTCCGGGAAACCGGCGGCTACTTTCTTAAGCTTGGCCAGGGCGGCTTTGACTTCAGGTTTGCCGCTGTCGATGATGTTATTCTTTTCCTGCGGGTCGGCCTTTAGATCGATTAGTTTTTCGGGCTTTCTATTGGTCCCGATATAAAGTTTGTATTGTTTGTCGCGAATTACGCGGTCGCGGTATTCGTATCGGTTGAAGACTCTCCATCCCCCGTCGGTCTTTACCGCCGAGGTAGCGCCTCCGCCCATCGCCATTATCCATTCTCTGGACGAATCGTCGGCCTTGCCCAATATCAGAGGTGCGAATGATTTGCCGTCTATTGTGTGGCCCTTGGGCAATTCGGCACCGGAAAGATCGCAAAAAGTGGGCAGCAGGTCGGTGAAATCCACGAGGGCGTCGGTGACAACGCCCCGGGGAACCAGGCCCGGACAATTCACGACGAAAGGCTCGCAGGCGCCTCTTTCCAAAGTCTTGCCCTTGGCCGAGCCGTTGTCGGTGGACCAGATAACGATAGTATTATCCCGGATTCCGTTTTCATCGAGGGCATTGATGAGTTTGCCGACGAGGTAGTCCATATACTCGACCATTACCTTCTTATTAGAGGTCTCTTTGTTGTGGGGCGTGGTGGTCAGCGGGCCGTGCGTGAGGTTCATCGGATAGTAGATCATCATCGGCTGGTTCTTGTGCTCTTCGATGAAATCAAGGATGAAGCGATTGTAGATATCGGGGCCGAACTGGCCTTTGTATGTCTTGCTGCCTTGAGCAGTATGGATGTACGGATTCCAATAGCGTTTGTCGCTTGGGGGGTTGCCCTTTTCGTAGCCGGTCCATACGCAATACTCGTCGAATCCCAACTCGTTGAGGATTTTGGGCTGGATTCTAAAGTCGTTTATCTGCCATTTGCCGCTGATGCAGGTAGCGTACCCGGCGGCTTTGACCTGATTTGCAAAACAGGGGTTATACTTGCCGCTAAAATGGCACCCCTTGCCCCAGCGGGGGACATCGTAGTGGTTGACCCAGCCGTGACGGAACGGATATTGACCGGTCAGGAGGGTGCCGCGAGTGGGGACGCACTGCGGCATCGAGTAGGCATTGGTAAAACGCATGCCGCCTTCAGCGAGGACGTCGATATTTGGCGTTTCGACCTGTGCCGAGCCGTAGCAGCTTACCATCTCCTTGCCGAGGTCATCGACCATAATGAAGATGATGTTGGGCTTGTCGCGAGGTGTCTTTTTGGCCAGACTTAGGCCGGGCATTACCAGTGAGCCGGCGGCAAGGGCGGTGGTCTTTAGGAACTGCCTTCTTGACTGCGCATCTGCATTCATTTTCAAACCTTCCTTCCAGAAGTGCAGGCGGAACGATCCGGCTGCGGCTAATAGTCCGTCAATTATGAATTCATGCGTGTCATTCCCGCGAAGCTTGTCCTCGACCCCGATCGGGGAGCGGGAATCCAAGTCTGCATCCCCTGGATTCCGCATCAAGTGCGGAATGACAACTTACACAATCGATCTTGACAGAGTATTAATTCTTGAGGACTCTGATTTTGATATTTCTAAAGGCTATTCCTCCGCCGTGATCCTGGAGGAGGATATGGCCTTGCTTGGCCTCGCCGAATTTGTCGCGATTCTTGAATTTGCTCTTTGCCACTGCGGCGCGGAACGCCGGGCCTCCTCGCACATATTCCAGGACCTTAACGCCGTTGAGATAGTGCCGGACCTTCTCGCCTATACTGACGATTCGAACCGTGTTCCACTTGCCCGGCGGATTGGCCTTTCTGCTTTTTGCCGGAATGAGGTCATACAGATCGGCCAGTGCGTGTGGCCCTTCGACTTTGGCGTCCGCGTTGTAAAGCTGGTACTCGAGGCCGAGTTCTGTGTTCGGGTAGGCGAAGTACTTTATACCGCTGTTGACTGTTTTTCCATCGGCGTCGAGTTTGTAGTCGAACCTGAAATCGAAGTTGCTGTACTGCTTTTTCGTGACGATGCTGCCGGAGATGTTCTCGGAGCGATTGTCTTTTCTTGGGTTGTAGATCACGCCGTCGCGGACTATCCAGGCGCGGTTGATGACTTTCTTGTTGTCGCTCACGCCTTTGAAATTCTTTTGTACGCCCGCTAACGCGCCGTCGAAGAGAAGCACGAAACCCTGGGCGATTTCCTTCTTTGTGAGAGTATTGGGCTTTGCCTGCACGCCGGACCTGCTGCCGGCGCTTGCACAACCCGTCGTGATAATCAGTACGGCAAAAATGACTGCGTTTGTACGCAGATTAAGCTTAATCGAGTTCATAAGTTGCGCTCCTAATTGTCTTAACAGTGGTAATAAGCCCGAGCTATTTGGCCTTGATGTCGTAGCACATCAGGGCGTTGCCATGCCGTATGTAGAGCCGACCGTCCGAGATTGCCGGGTGGCCCCAATGCTCCTTGGTTCCTTTGGTAATCTTGAACGAACTGACCATTTCGTAGCCTGTCGGTTTGATCTTTACCAGGCCGACGTCGCCGCCCCTTTCTCCGTAGCAGTAGAGCATGCCGTCCACGTAGATACCCGAGCCTTTACCTACGAGTTTGCCGGTGAATTTGACCTTTCCTGTGGCCAATTCGATACAGGTCCAGTTGCCGCGGGTGCCGGCGCCGTGGATGTGGCCATCGACGAGCACGACGCCGCCGTGATGAACGTCGAGGGATTTCTCCGACCACTTCTTTGTCGAGCTTGTTCCGTCGGCGGAGAGTTCGAACATGTGGCCGCCTTGACGGTATCCGTTTGTGACATACATCATGCCGTTTTCATAGGCGGGGGTGACCGCGCTTATGTCATAGCTGACCTTATTGGGATGCCGCCAGAAGATTTCTCCTGTTTTCATGCCTATGCCGACGATGGACTGCTGGACCATCGTTAGAATAATACGATTGGGACCTCTGTCTATCACAACGGGTGAGCAATAGGCTGGAGGTTCGCTGAGGCCCTTGGTTGTCCAGATGGTTTTTCCGGTCATTTTGTCGAGGGCGACGATCGTTGCGTCCTTGCCGCCGGGGGTGCAAATGACTTTTTCGCCGTCGATAAGTACGGATTCCGCGATACCAAAACTAATGTTCTTGCCGTTGAACTGCTCAAGCGTGTCTCTATGCCAGATATGCTCGCCGGTCTTGGCATTGTGGCATGCGATACGTCCCATGCCGCTCATTAAATAAAGGCGGTCGCCGTCGATTGTGGGCGTTGTGCGGGTTCCCGGGCTTGAGCCTTTCCATCCGGGTCCGTATTTGACCTTCCACTTCAAGTCTCCATCGAGATCAAAAGCGAAAAGGATGCCGTCCGAGCCTACGACACCGGTTGTATATACGATGCCGTCTGCGACGGCGACGGATGCGTATCCCTTCCCCAGACCCTCGAACGACCACAGTTCCTTTGGTCCGCCTTCGGGCCATTTCTTCATCAGGCCGGTCTCGGGGGAATGGCCGTCGCGAGTGGGGCCGCGAAACTGGGGCCAATCCACCGCAACGACGGTTGAGCATGTCCACAAAAGGATTGAAGCGATGACGGCAGTTTTTCCTAGATAACCCATTTATTTTCCTTCCTTTTAGCTTACAAGACGCAGCTAATTGCTATCGGACAGCCGAAGAAGACCGACAACCTTGCGACCTTAACACCGTAAGAATACCTGATTGGCCGGGAGGATGCAACCGTGTTATCTGTATCGTCGGCAAGGGCTTGATGGGGTAAAGCTCTTGCAGGGTAAGTTCATCACGCCGGTCATGTGGGCGAGACTGGAAAATCACTAATTTTTTGCCAATGAACTTGCAATATCCTGACGGTGTGGTAAAATTAGCATAAGGTTATGGTATTTCAGCAAAGAAA
Organism: Sedimentisphaerales bacterium; assembly: GCA_030603595.1. Taxonomy (GTDB): domain Bacteria; phylum Planctomycetota; class Phycisphaerae; order Sedimentisphaerales; family Anaerobacaceae; genus JAFGCD01. Next base: position 6,456 of record JAUVXL010000072.1, read on the forward strand.
ATCAAGCGCCGCATCGCCAATTTCACCCTTCTTGTGCCCTGCAGTCATGCTTGCTTGGCGTTGCATTATCAACTTGGATGGAGGACAATAAGTTGGGACGGCTGCTCGTGGTTGCTAACAGGCTACCGCTTAGTACAACAAGAAAGGCTGGACAGTTACATTTTCGTCCAAGTCCGGGCGGACTTGCGGTGGGTTTGTCATCGTTGCCTGAGTCCTGTGAGCGCCTTTGGCTCGGCTGGCCTGGTGTGACGAATGAGAAGCTCAAGGTTGAGGAGAAGGACCAAATCAGAGAGCGACTCGCTGCTGAAGACTGCCATCCGGTATTTCTCTCTCGAAGACAGATGGAGGGATACTATCAGGGATTCTGTAACAAGACAATCTGGCCTCTGTTTCATTATTTCCCAAGGCGCGCCGTCTACGAGGCGCGTTTCTGGAAGACTTACAGGCAGGTGAACGAGGTATTTTATGATGAGGTGATGAAAATAGCCAAGTCGGGCGACTGTATATGGGTGCACGATTACCAGCTGATGCTGCTTCCTGAGCTTCTTCGAGAGAGACTGCCTGACTCAAAAATCGGTTTCTTTCTCCACATACCGTGGCCATCATTTGAACTTTTTCGCCTTCTACCCTGGCGTGAGCAGATACTGAACGGCCTGCTGGGGGCCGATTTGATAGGTTTTCACACGTATGATTACGTTCGACACTTTCTCAGCAGCGTTTCCAGAATAACTGGGCTGGAACACACGTTGGGAAACGTTAGCGTTGCCAATCGTGTTGTCAAGGTCGATGCCTTCCCCATGGGTATCGATTATGAGAAGTACTCGCGGGCAATCGAGGATCCCGGCGTTGAAAAGGAAGCAAACAAGATTCGAAGGAGAATTGGCGAGCGCAAGATCATCTTGTCCGTAGACAGGCTGGACTACTCCAAGGGCATTATCGAGCGACTGGAAGGCTTCGATTTGTTTCTTTCCGAGAATCCGCAGTACAGGGGTGCGATCACTCTGATTATGGTGGCGGTTCCGACGCGTACAAGCGTGGAGGACTACAGGGAGTTGAGGAGCAGGCTGGAACAGTTGGTTGGAAGGATCAATGGCGAGTACGGTACGATGGGCTACATACCTGTGTGGTACTTGTATCGATCCCTCCCCTTCGCAGAGTTGGCTGCCCTGTACAACGTCTCCGACGTGGCATTAGTCACACCGCTGCGAGACGGTATGAATCTCATAGCGAAAGAGTTCATCGCGGCCAAGGCGGACAAACCCGGTGTGCTGGTCATAAGTGAAATGACAGGTGCGGCACGTGAGTTGGGAGAAGCGGTGGTAATCAATTCATGTAGCAAAGGCGCGATAGTCGACGCAATCAAGCAGGCCTTAGAGATGCCACCATTGGAGCAACTTGAACGGAACAAAGTCATGCAGGAAAGGCTGCGTCGCTACAACATCTCGTGCTGGAGCCAGGATTTTCTGGCTGCTCTATCCGACATCAAGAAAACTCAGGAACAGATGTCGGCCAACCGACTTTCCGAATCAATGACAGAGAAGTTGCTTGAGGATTGTCGCAAGAGCAATAAACGGTTGTTTCTGCTTGATTACGACGGCACGCTGGTGGGTTTCAAGGGCAAACCAGCAGAGGCGGGGCCGGATGATGAGATTATTGCTCTACTGCAGGGCTTATCAGGAGATCCGAAGAACACCGTCGTCATCATCAGCGGGCGTGATAGGACTACTCTGGAAGACTGGCTGGGCGAGGTCGGGGCAGCATTGGTTGCTGAGCACGGGGGCTGGATTAGACTGGAAGGCCAGAAGTGGCAGAGCCCAGTGCCGTTCGACATGACTTGGAAAGATACGATCAGGCCTATCTTGGAGCTTCACACAGATCGGACCCCGGGATCGACAGTCGAAGAGAAGGATTTCTCATTAGTATGGCACTACCGCAGAGCTGATCCTGAGTTGGCCTACGTTAGGGGACAGGAATTAAGAGGCACTCTTGTAAACCTGACGGAGAACCTGGATGTCGGCGTGTTCGAGGGTAAGAAGATACTGGAAGTTAAGAGCCAGGGCGTGAACAAAGGCCGGGCTGCGGAACACTGGATGGCGGAGCGAGACTGGGACTTCATTCTGGCAGCAGGTGACGACTACACAGACGAAGAGATGTTTAGCGCATTGCCAGACGAAGCTTATTCTATAAAAGTTGGATTTACGGCCTCAAAAGCGAGGTTCAACGTCGATAGCGTAAATGATATCAGAATGTTACTTAAGAGACTATCAGGAGATTTGTTTGAATGATACGCCTTGAAGATTTCCGCCACATTGTACCGGACGCAAGATTGGCCGAGATTTACAGCAGGGCCAGAGGGCTCTACGGCAAACACATTGTTCACGTTAACGCCACGTACCAAGGCGGGGGGGTCGCTGAAATCCTCTATTCCCTTGTGCAGTTGATGAATGATGTTGGCATAAATGCCGGCTGGAGAATACTGCATGGAAGTCAAGAGTTCTTCGAGATCACGAAGAGTTTCCACAACGCCCTTCAGGGGGCCAAGTTGAATCTGTCCGAGAAGAAGAAGCGGACATATCTGCAAGTGAACGACAACTTCGCGATGTTCACGCACCTTCAGCATGACTGCGTTATAGTCCATGACCCACAGCCACTCTCATTGATCAGAGCTTACAGAAAGCGCCAGCCGTGGGTATGGCGATGCCATATAGACCTGACCAATCCGCACAGTGAATTGTGGGATTTTCTCAAAGGATTCCTTCTGAAGTACGACCAGGTCGTCATGTCAAGCGAGAAGTACTTCAAAGAAGACTTGCCGGTTGACCAGCGGCTCATATTCCCCGCGATCAACCCACTTAGTGAGAAGAACAGGGATGTATCCGATAAGACAATGCTTGAGCAGATAAAGAAGGCCGGCATCCCGACGGACAAGCCTGTTGTTACCCAGGTATCCAGGCTGGACCCATGGAAAGATCCGGAGGGTGTCATAGATGTGTTCAAATTAGTGAAGGAGAAGGTCGATTGCAGGCTGGTATTCTGCTACAACGTAGCGAGCGATGATCCCGAGGGGCTCCGCATGTACAGAAGGGTCCAGCGAAAGGCAAACAAACTGATCAGCACCGGAGATATCGTTTTCGTCGTGGGAAACAATGAGTCGTTGGTTAATTCCATCCAAAGATTCTCCAGCGTGATAATACAGAAGTCTCTAAGAGAGGGTTTCTGCCTCTGCGTGACCGAGGCTTTGTGGAAAGGCACGCCGGTCGTTGCCTCGAATGTAGGCGGAATACCCTATCAGATTGATGATGGCCAGAGCGGTTTCCTGGTGGAGCCTCAAGACAACGAAGGATTTGCAGAGCGGATCATACACATTCTACAGAACCCTGATGAGGCCAAGGCCGTTGGAGAGAAGGCAAAAGAAAAGGTCAGAAGAGAGTTCCTGATTACCCGGTTGCTCTCGGACTATCTGGACATGCTCAATACGGTAATAAAATAGATGTGCGGACATACAGCCTCCGACGATGGCCGAGGTCTCGATGCATCGATGTAGTTGAGCTTTGTGCCTACTTGCCTGCCATGCAAATCACCTTGCCGTTCTTTTGAGCGATATACAGCCTGCCGTCTGCGGCGGCCATGCCATCGAAGACGGGTTGGGAATCGAGCTTGTATTGTGCCAGCCTTGCCCCGTTCTTTGTGGATACGGCCCAGAGGAGAGCGCCGCCTTTTTCGCCCGTCCACGTTCTTAGGGCTTCCTGAGGATTTTCGAGGACAAGGGCTTCATCCTTCTGCTCAGCTTGCGCTTTGATGATATCCGGTGGACCTGCGACGAACATCTTATCCTCAGCCACGAGCATGGCGGTGACAAACAGGGGGCACTTGTTTCGTCCAGCGATATTTGAGAGGGGCGGGCAAAGGCGCGCGTTTGCCTTTCTGCGCCTTGGGCGGTTCTGTCTGGCCGGCGGTGTTTCTATCATGGACGAAGAGTTGATACTTCTCTCCGCCTCGCCATTGGCCTGTGTTTCCTTTGACGTACTGGTCGCGTCCGTAGCCGAAGACGGACGATTCATTGTAAGATAATATTCTGCCCGACGGGACGAGGTTGCCGACTTTCCACCAGGCGCTCCAGTGAGAGAGGAATTTGTCGTTTATGACCCAGTAGGCGCGGTGCCACCAAGTGTCGTCGAGAAGGCCGATAGGGGTGAAGAGGTGCACTCCCGTACCGGTTTCACTGCCGTCGGCGAAATCGACTTTCATGTGCCGCATATAAACGTCTCCGCCGACAGCCGAGAGGATGTCACAGAGGACTCCGCGCATCTCCTTGCCGCCCTCGGCCGGCTGCTTGCCGTCCACGGGAGAATAGATGCAAGTTTGCGATATCTCCTTACCCGTCACCGGATCGAGGCGATATATGTGGATTCCTCCGTCGAGGTAAGAAGACCGACCGGCCGCGACAATCACACAATCGTCCTTGACAAGGATGCTGCCGTGAACGGGCCAGACGGATTCGAGCTGACCGTTGACGAATGTTCGCCGGTCCTCCGGGGCGGCGCGAAAACGCCACGCCAATTCGCCGTCGGAGGCAACCAACGCATAAACCCATCCGTCCGCCGAGCCGAAAAGAATCAGGCCCTTATAAATCGTCGGCGGAGAATCGACACGCCCGCCCGCGGTGTAAGTCCAGAGCGTGCTCCCATCGGCTGCGTCGATGGCGTGAACGGTGTGAGTATCAATTGAAGCCACAAACACTTTTCCGTCGCTGACCGTAACGCTCGAAAGTCGGCCTCCGATCTTAGCCTGCCAGGCTTTGTCGAGGCGAGCGGGGATGCGCGTTGTGGCTATTCCGCTCCGCGTCGAATCGCATCTGTAGGTGGACCAGCCTTCGGTATCGGTGCTCCGATTCGCGGATGCCTGGCCGTAAGCAGGGCCTTTTTCGAGTCGAGTATCGTTGGGCCGTTTGCGGGCGGCTTTGCGGTCGGCGGCGAGGGCGTAGAAGCCGTTGAGCTTTGTCTTGAGGTTACAGGCGCAGGAGTCCGGCGGGACATAGAGCAGGCCGTTTGCGGGCATGATGCCGTACTGGCAGGTCCCGCGAATCCAGTAGTTCTGCCAGTTTTCGCCGGACTTAACGTCGAGGAACTGAACGCCCTGATTGCCGAGCAGTATGAATCGATCCGTGGCCTTGTTGCGATAGCAGCGGTGGTGCATATATCCTTTAATGCTCGGGATCTCTCTTTGCTGCACTCCCGTGGCCGGATCGAGGCCGATCCGCTGGACCTGCCTGCCCTTGGTCCATAGCAAATCGTCGATAACAAAGAGATCGGGCGGTGAATTGTACCCCGCCGAGGCCGAGCCGTCCCACAGGCGATTTCCGTCCTCGACCGCAAATGCGGTGATCTGCCTGAAATCGGCGTAATAAACTACATCACCCCGAACGACCAGCGTGGGCGATTCCCAGCCGACCTCATGGCCTTTCAACTCCGTCTTAATCGGTGCGTGCCAGATCTCTTCGGCCGTATCTATGTTCACGCAGAACAGAGTGTTCATCGTCTGATAGAACAGTCTATTCCCCTGGGCCGCGACCGTAGGATGCACAAGCGGGCCGATCTTTTTGCGCCAGAGGACTTTGTTGCCGGACGAATCGGCAGCCACGATGGCGCGTTTGCCGGGGGCCGGTTTTACGCCTCGTCTGATATCGGATTCGTTCTGGCTGGTTGTCTGCGGCTGCGTGTCGATGAGCAGCACGATTCTTTCGCCAACGTGCAATATCTGCCGCGTGTTCTCGCTTCCCTTGTAGGTCCACAGCTTCTTGCCTGTTGCCGCGTCGAGAACACTCAGGGCCGAGTCAATCCCCTCGGTCACATATACCTTCTCGCCCACGGCTACAAGACGAAATGCCAAATCCGGAGGCCCGGAGCGGAATCTTCGCAGATGGTCGGCCCAGAACTTTATGGGCCTCTTCCAAAGAATGACCCCGTTGAAGGCGTCGCGCGCCACGAGGCGCCACTGGGTGGGCAGGCGTATATCGGCCCGCGGGCCTTCGTCGATGATGTAGAACAGCCTGCCCCCACCGGTGACTATCGCGCTGATGCTGGCGAGCTGCTCGTGTGCCCTGGCGAATTTTGGCAGCCCCGCCCACCGGAGGTGTCGCGGCGGGCCGACGACCTTGTCGTGCGAGACGGCGTTGTTGCTCGCGTCGTGCAAATAATGCGTCCATTCGTCGATATCCTTCGGCCACGGCTTAACGGTCTTCTCCCAGGCATCGCCTTTCTTTATATAGGCAACGCCGTTGGGAGCAAGAACGCGCATCAATTCATCCGTCGAGACCTCGCCGATGTATTCGGCGACGATCAGGTTCACGAGATTCTCGGCATACGGCAGATTCTCTCCGTCAAAGACATCGACGGAGACTTTCCCGTAGGCATCTTTAGAATTGAGGTATTTGCGCGCCGCATCCACGTCGGCCCGGTCGGAGTCAAGGCCGTGGACCAGGTAGCTGTCATTAGCGTGTAGAGCGCCGGTCAATTTCCCGTCGCCGCATCCCAAGTGAACTATCAGGCCCCCCTTGACTGCCGTGGCCTTGAGAATCTCTTTGGCCGTTCCTTTTGGGCCCGCCGGAGAATTTACAGACATTACGAACATCAGCAAACACGCACTTATAACGACTGCCTTACGGCCTGAATTCGATTTCCTGCACATAACATTCTCCTTGCTGTGTGAAGCTTGCTTTGTTAGCCTAAAGTCCGTTAGCATTCGGATTTTCCAATAGGATACTAAATCTACCGGTCGCAGCACAACTGTTTTGACAACACACTTTCGAGGACCTGATATGAGAAGACGAACTTCACTGATTGTATCCGTCGCGGCGGCGTACTTGATTTTGCTTGGCCCGTCCGCGGCAGCGACCTTGACGCAGCGGATAGCTCGCCAAATCCCTGTGCCGGCTGCGGACCATCCGGGCAACGTCTTTGTGGCCGGTGAAGAGGTGAGCGCCAAGGTTGTCGCCAATCTGTCGTCTAAGGCAGTCCGCTGGCGGGCAATGAACGACCGGAGAAGTATTGTCGGCCAAGGAGCGCTTGAGAAGGACAAGCGAAGTGTCAAACTCGGCGATCTCGGTATCGGCTGGTATCGAATCGAATTTCTGGACGAGGGCGACACAGTTGTCGGCTGGACCACGGCGGCGGTCTTGGCGCGCCTGGCCGAGCCGACGCCCCAGGATTCGCCGATATGCGTCGATTCGGCCACGGCGTGGTTTGCAAATGGCGATGCAACCCGACAGGAGCGATTCGCCCAATTGGCTGCACTGGCAGGCGTCAACTGGATTCGCGATCGGCTAAGCTGGGGCGGCATCCACAGAGGGCCGATCGACTTCGCGGAGAATACGACGTATGACTCGGCCGCACTGCTGCAGGCCAAGTACGGCCTCAAGCTGCTCCAGGTATTTCACGACAGCCCCGGCTGGGCCGTCGATAAGCAGCTCGACGACAAGGGCGGCGCCAAGCGCTTCACCAGAGACCTGCGGCTTCTCTACAAGTTCTGCAAGACAATGGCAAAACGCTACGAAGGCCGGGTGCTCGCATGGGAGCCCTGGAACGAAGCCAATATCGACGTATTCGGCGGCCACACCATCGATGAGATGTGTTCGCATCAAAAGGCGGCGTATCTCGCATTCAAGGCCGGCAATCCAAAGGTGACGGTCTGCTGGAACGTCTATGCCGGAGCCGGGACCGACCTCCACACGCAGGGCGTAATTGAAAACGAAAGCTGGCCCTATTTCGAGACGTACAACATCCATTCCTACAGAAAGCCCAAGGACTACGCCCAGCAATTCGCGCCGGCTCGCGAGGCCGCGTGCGGTCGCCCGATATGGATTACCGAATGCGGAGTCCCGCTGCCCTGGACGACCGGCGGTCTGGAGCACGAACTCTCGCAGGCCGATGAATTGGAGCAGGCCAGATTTCTCGCAAGGTCGTATGCCAGCAGCCTGTTTGCCGGAGTAAACAGGCACTTCTTCTTCATTCTCGGCAATTACGGCGAGAGGAAGATTCAGTTCGGCCTCTTACGAAACGACCAGACTCCGCGACCGGGCTACGTAGCCCTCGCCGCGATAGGACGTCTCTTGGCCGGGGCAAAATGCCGGGGACGTTTGCTCAGCGATGACAATCCCTCCGTGCACATCTACGCATTTCGCTCTCGGCCCGACGGCAAAAGGCGGGATGTGCTAATAGTATGGGCTGATAAGCCGACGAAATGGTCCCTTCCGCAGGACGTATCTGTCGAAGCCGTTTATGACTATCTCGGTCGTCCTCTTGGCAAAGTTACTCTGGAGACCATAGACTCGGCTCCGCTGTTCGTTCTTCTCCCAAGAAGCAAGGCAAGAAAGCTGCCGCTGGAAGTTTGCTTGCAGGCTTCAGCTTTTCGAGCCGGCAGCCCTTCGCCGGTCGTGCTCCAGCTACAAATGCCCCAGAGCGCGACGAATCTCAATAACCAGGCCCATGCGGTCGAATTGAAGGACGAGGCGGCCCTCGATGTCTTTGCGTACAACTTCAGCGATAAGGCGGTGACCGGAACGATAAGCGTCGAGCGTGCGCCCGACGGGTGGCGGCTTACGCCGGGGCGAATAAAAGTTGAGATTGAGCCGATGGGACGCAAACGCCTGCCGATTCGCGTTAGCGCGGAGAAACCAGCAGAGGGATGGATAAAGCTGCAAGGTGACTTCTCCGACGCGGGTCGGCCGGTCCTGGCATTTCGACTTGTGGCGAAATAGAACAAGCATCAGAAAGAAGGTGTCAGAAATGATGAAGTCACGAATGAATCGCCGTGTCTTTCTAAAGAATACGGCCATTGGCGGAGCCGGACTGGTAATCCTTGGTAACAGTCAGTCGGTTCGCACGTACGGGGCGAATGAGAAGCTAAATGTTGCTTTGATCGGCGTAGCCGGGCGAGGGAGCTGGTTTGTCACTGCAATACCGAACCTGCGGGTAAACGTCGTGGCGATGTGCGACGTCAACGAGCACAAGGCCGCAAATTCATTCAAAGCGATCCCGAAGGCGAAGAAGTATAACGACTTCCGCAAAATGCTCGATGAGATGGACAAGGAAATCGACGCGGTCACTATCGCCACGCCGGACAATACTCACGCGGTGATTTCTGCGACGGCGATCAAGATGGGCAAGGGCGTACTCTGCGAAAAGCCGCTGACGCATGAAGTCTTTGAGGCGCGTCGTCTGCGCGAACTGGCGGCGAAGCACAAAGTCGCTACGCAAATGGGCAATCAAGGCACGGCCAGCAGAGGTTTTCGCGAAGCGGTCGAGATCATCCAGGCCGGGACCCTGGGCGAGGTCAAAGAAGTGCACGCATGGAATACAGGCGGCGGCGCGGGCGAACGCCCGATACCGACCGACGAGCATCCCATACCGGACTACCTGAATTGGGACCTGTGGCTCGGACCGGCCAAATATCGGCCGTACAACTCGCGCTGGCTCAACTGGCATACTTGGCGCGACTTCGCGACGGGCAACCTGGGCAACTGGGCCTCGCATACGATGAACGTGGTCTTCAAGGGCCTGAGAATAGATACGCTCTGGCCCGCCAAGGCGTCCGGCGGCAAAGACACGACCAAGGGACTGATTACCCTCGAAGCCGAGGTATCGGGCTATCATAAGGCCACCTTCCCCAAGACCGAGATAATCCGCTACGATGTCCCCGCCAGAGGAGAGATGCCGCCTGTGCAAATCAACTGGTATAACGGCGGCGGCCGCGCCCCGGGACCACGCGGCAAGATAGAGGAGATGATGGGCAGACGGCTTGATTGGGGTGATGCCGGCGAGAAGAAATGGCAGGACCACGCCGGATGCTTGCTCATCGGGACCAAGGGAATGCTGCATTCGACCGGCCACAATACTTCCTATACGCTGCTGCCCAAAGCCAAATTCGAAGGATTCGAATTGCCGAAGCCTACTCTGCCGCGTTCGCGGGGGCACGAGAGAGAGTGGGCCGATGCGTGCAAAGGCGGCCCGGCGGCCATGTCCAACTTCAACTACGCCGATCCTCTCGCCGAATTCGTCCTTATGGGCAATGTGGCCACGCAGTTCGAGGGCAAGATCGAATTCGATCCGATCAAGATGAAGGTAGTGAATAATGCAAAGGCGGATGCCGCGCTGACGCGGGAATACCGCGAAGGCTGGTCGCTGTAGGCGACGGAAGATGAAGATAAGGAGAATCAGAATATGTTTAGCACTCGCTTCCTAACGGCCGCGTTCATAACAGCGGCAATACTTGTACCTGCAGATACTTCGAGGGGCCAACTGACCAGGCAGCAGGCCGAGCGGATAGAAGCGGCCATACCCAAGAAGGCGAGCGTGACGCCCAAGAGAAATCGGCGGGTGCTTATCTGGAATACGCCCTTTATGGACAAATCGCCGCATAAGGGCTATTCGATCCCGCAGGCCGAATACGCGATGCGGCTGCTTGGTGAAAGAACAGGCGCATTCGAGCCGGTCGTCAGCGACGATGTAGCGATGTACCTGCCTGAGAATCTTGCACAGTTCGATGCGATCATAATGAACAACAGTAACGGTCCCTGGATTCGGCCAACCGAGCCCGCCTGCGGCGGGGAGAAATTCAAGAAGTACAGCGACGATATCGACACTATCGAGAAGCTGCTTCGCAAGAGCCTGCTCGATTGGATTTCCAAAGGCGGCGGAATTGTCGCGTTCCATCACGCAATCGGAGGCAATACGCACTGGCCCGAATTCCTCGACATGCTCGGAGCGGGGTACTGGGGGCATCCGTGGAACGAGGAGGTGGGCGTCAAGCTCGAAGAGCCGGATAATCCCCTCCTGGCCGCGTTCGATGGCAACGACTTTCGCATATCTGAGGAGATATTCCAATTCCGTGACCCGTACTCGCGAGAAAAACTGCACATCTTGCTGTCCCTGGATACAAAGAAAACCAACATGACGGTCCCCTGGATTCACCGCAAAGACGATGATTTTGCACTGGCGTGGATAAAGCAGTACGGCAAAGGCCGAGTCTTCTACGGTGCGTTCGGCCACAAAACAGAAATCTGGTGGAACAAAGCGATCCTGCGTTTCTACCTGGACGGGATACAGTTTGCAGCGGGTGATTTGCAGGTCGATACAACGCCCAGCGCCAAAATCGGAGTTGAGCCGGGATTCGAGAGCTTGTTCAACGGCAGGGACTTGACCGGCTGGCGCGGCAATCTGCGGATATGGACCGTTAAGGACGGTGCGATCACGGGGCAGACAACGCCGCAGAACCGTATCTCGGAAAATACGTTTCTTATCTGGGCCGGCGGCGACGTGAAGGACTTCGAGCTGCGACTCAAGTTCAGACTCGAAAACGGCAACTCCGGGATTTACTACAGAAGCCGCCAGCGGACCGGAAAAGAGAAAGAGGCACTGATCGGACCCCAGGCGGACTTCTCCGCCGACCATCGGTGGACCGGCGTGATAATGGAATACACGCTCAGGGACATCCTGGCCGAGCGCGGGCAGAAAGTGGTGATTGATAAGAATGGGAAGAAAAGCGTGGTTGGCAGCGTCGGCGACCCGGCTGACCTTCTCAACCACGTCAAAGACAAGCAATGGAACGACTACACGGTTATCGCAAAAGGCGGCCACGTCGTGCTCAAGATTAACGACATTGTGATGTGCGAACTCGAAGACAACGACCCGAAAATGCCCCGCAGCGGCAAGCTCGCCCTGCAGGTCCATCAAGGGCCGGACATGCTGGTTCAATTCAAGGATATTCGGATACACCGGTTCTGAGGCTCGATTTCGTATCGCGTATGTCGTATGTCGGATGTCGTCTTGCATGGGGGGGATTGGCCCGCCACGGGCGCGTCTGCGAGTTTGATTGGGTTTGTTTTT
>JAUVXL010000210.1 GCA_030603595.1 Sedimentisphaerales bacterium
TGTTTGTGCGATACATTTGCGACCTCCATGTGCAAGCATTTTGGGCGTATTTCTATAATTCCTTTTCACTTGCAATACTATAAGTCATATGTATCGCATTGTAAATACTAAACTTAAATTCTACACAGCAAGCCCTACTTATAAGGATTACACTCTCACCTGTTCACAGAGAGAGGAAATTTCCGGTGCTCCGCGCACCTGATTAGCCCGACGTTTTTTGTTGAACCGATTCAGATTATCAGAATGTTGAAATCATCGGCGAATCATAGTAGCATTAAAGGGATTGAACCGAGACTTTTTTCGCACGAGAGCTAAGATGAAACGACGTGATTTCTTGAGGATTGCAGGAATCGGGGCCTTGTCGTCGGCATTGCGCATTTGCCCGGCACCCGCAAAATCGGGAAACTTACCCAATATTGTGCTGATCATGACGGACAACCACGCACCCTGGACATTGGGCTGCTATGGCAACAGCGAGATACTCACGCCGAACATTGACAAGTTGGCACGCGATGGCACACTTTTTACTCGATGTTTCAGCTCCAACGCCGTTTGCTCGCCTACGCGGGCGACCTATCTGACCGGCCTGATGCCTTCGCAGCACGGGGTGCATTGCTATTTAAGGGCCAACGGCGCTCAGATCGGCCCGGGTGCCTACAATACAATTCGGGAGTTTCAAAGCCTCCCCGAAATCCTTGCTGGCTCGGGCTATGTCTGCGGGCTCAGCGGCAAATGGCATCTGGGCGACAACCTGCACCCACAGGAGGGATTCAGTTACTGGGTGACCAAGCCTCACGGCCACACGAGCACCTTCTATGAAGCGGAGATAATCGAACACGGCCGCATCCGCAAAGAACCGACCTACCTGACAGATTTCTGGACGGATCATGGCATACGTTTCATCGAGAAGAGCAAGAACCGTCCCTTCCTTCTTTTCCTTGCATACAACGGGCCTTACGGATTGGGCCGGAGCCTTCAGAAGCGAGCCCGGAGCCGCCATGCCGAATACTATGCCGATAAGGAACTGAAATCGTTCCCGCGGGAACCGATACACCCCTGGTTGCGCCAGAACCGGCAGTACGTAAGCAAAACGATGCAGACGAGCGCAGAAATCTGGTTGGTCAGGCGGAGTACGCAAACATTCAGAAGAAGCTTGCCGGGCGATTGGACGCATTCTTCAACCGTTATGCCGATCCCAAATACGACCTGTGGCGAGGCGGTGGCTCAAAGACATTTCTGCTGACATCGTCGCAAGAGCCGCTTCGTTAAACGGCTTTGAAAACATGCGCCCATGTCCAACACGGAAGACTGTCCAGTCTCACGATTCAGTTATTACCGATAGACGGATACCTAATCAATCGTTCCCTTTTTAGCAAGCTCGTGTCGCATCATCGCTTCGTACAGCGCGAGTTGAACGTCGAGAATCTCATCAAGTCGTACTTTGCACGCTCTTTCGGTGTCGAGTCCATGGGGGCACTCGAACGTGAAGCTGTTTGCCCCACTGATATGATACATGGCGCTGGTTAGATTAAACGGTGCAGGGTATTTGCCGCCCTCGGCTGTCGCTTTGAAGGGGGCAGCATGGGGCAGACCACGCTCTTCGAGCATTGAATAGTATGAAACAGCGAGATTTCTGATGTCTTCTTGCCTTTCCAAGGTTACATACGCCGGTCGGAGCAAAGCAGGTTTGCTTTCGTGGCTGTGAAGGGAAACCGCCAGGTCTGGCCCTTCTTCGGCCGCCACCTTGAGGATAGCCGGTGCTTCGGGCCCCATCGGGGCAAAGAACTCGTCGTGCATCGGGTTGATTCCGTCATCGTTGAAGTAGCAACCTAAGAATCCGACGTTATCTCCGACCATCGGATGCTGCCTCTTGCTTTGAGGCCAACCACAGAACGTATCGTCAGCCCAAGTGCCTTGCCCCCAAAACCTCAGATCCTCCGCTGTCATCCCGTGCAGTGCTCGAGGCTCGAGCCTGTCAATTCCGTCCGGATTGCCGGCAGGGATTATGAGCAGCCGACATTTGCGCCCCATCTCCCGCAACGTTGTTTGCGATTTTCCTCGCAAATCATTGCCAGTCTCCATGACGGTTATCAAGTTGGTCAATCCTGTCAGCGCTTCAACCTCGTGCCCGTGCACGGGTCCGACAAACAGAATCATGGGTTTATACCTGGCCTCTTTCTGCATATAGGCCGACTCCATTCGCCCGCCGACAGCCGAATTGAAATTGGCATTGTGGGTAACTTGCTCACGGCTGCCATAACTGACCAAATGAACAGACCTTCCGCCGAGCGTTCTGGCGAGTACCTCGACCCGGCCGATCTTTACCTTGGCGAGTTGTTCCTGGAGTTTCCCCATGCTTCCAACCCAGAAATCCGGCAGTTTGCGTTTGGGTATTCTGGCTTTGGCCTGCTCATAGGTCATCGCGGGATATTCTCGCGCGGCTATGCCCACTTGCTTGTGAACCTCCGTCGCCAGAGCCTGATCGATCCTGCCTGCCTCGCCGCTCCGTTTAATGCGACCGCCCAATTGCCCCTCGGAGTTGAACGTTACTTGCCATGTTGCTTCGGCAACTTCGATCCGTACGCCGTAATCGTCGCCGGATTCAACTAGTTTGATTTGACTTGTCTCCGTAAAGCCTTTGCTTCCAACCTGTATCACATGGAGGAACAGGTCCTTCTCGCTCGCTTTTGCCGGTGTCACCTCGACCCGCCAGCGTCCCATCAATGCAAGATTCTCGTCAGTAAGTCCATCCTGGACGATGTCCCAATTCTTTCCTGCGGCCCAGAACTCTCTACCGGAACCTCCCACCGGCTTGATGACCGCGTCTTTCGGCAACACCGTCGTGCAGAACATCCTCCCCTCGCGATGGTCGGCCCTGATTGTTTTGTTGCGTATCTGCGGCTCGTTTGCCGTGTGAAACAGCCAGTCCTTCCCGTAGCCGGCATCCGTGGAAACGACCCGGTCGAAGACTACGAAATGATTCGGAGGCAGAAAGACAATCTGCCGTGTTACCAGATCGCACTTCTCGGGCAGATCCGGCCTGTCAGCCCTTTTGCCAACTCCATGATGATAACAAGCGGTGGCATCTCCCGCGACGTACACATAGTCTTCATTGGTCTCAAAGGCCTCGACTACGGAACCGATCTGCTTGTGTTGTCCGCCGTGATTGCCAACCACGGTGCCCCCCCAGTACCTTGCCGCCGGTTCGCCCGGCTGATGAATTACAACGCAGTTGTGCGCGACGGTCTGAGCATAATAGTTTGCAAGATGCTCGCCGTTATCAAATTCTTTGTATCTTGTTCCGGAATCCAGGGCCAGAAAGCCCTTGTGATAGATCACAAAGTTTAATGCATCGTAGTGCCTGTGCTGGGCCAGCGTTCCCCCACAAGAGAACATGCAATACGTATCGTCTTTACCGACACCGCTTCGCATGATGATTTGCCCCATGTTCTCGAAGTGCCTGGCCATAGGCAGTGACTCTGGAGCAAAAGATTCCGGTGAATCGTCCACGCCGGTCAACAGAAAAGGATAAATAAACCAACTACTGCTGTAACTCTTTTGAGCGAGCAGCGTTTGGACGTGTGCAGCCAAAGCCGCTTCTTTGGACCGCAGTCCACCGTATAGATGTCGAATATTCGCCATATGCGTGTACAATTGGCTCGTGGGCATCGCGTTCTTAGTGTGGGGTCGATCGCCGTATCCGAACTCCAAGGGCGCACCCTCGGCTTCTATCCAGTTCCATATAACATAGTTTGCCAGCCATGCACTGTGCGGCCAGTCCGGCGCGATATTCTCGCCGGTTGCCGAAAGCCATGTGTAGAAGAAGTTCTGCTCCGACCATGGATACGCTCCCAGAACGTATCCAAGCGTAGCCGATGCGCCGCCGCCGTCGTCACCGCAGGATTTACGCCGATGTTCCAGCAGTTTCATATTCTCATTCCGCCCCCACACCAACCACTCATTCACCCTATCCTGCTCAATTCCGGTGCCGAAAGCCGTGCAACCAATGAACCATAAGCAGTTCTTCACGCCGTAGAATCCGCTGCTGTATCCACTCATGTTCTCTCGGTAGATGGCCGGCTTGGACTTGAGCACCCTGTCAATCGCCTCTACCAGTCTCGACAGGAACTCTCGCCGCTCCGGCTCCGACGAATCCTCATATATCCAGTCCCAAGTCAGTGTTGCGTGCACGCGAGAAGCTGAGTACCAGTTAACGCTCTTCTTCTCTTCGTAGCATTTGTCATAGAAATGCAGGCTCGCATCGAGGCATTTCTTCGAGAGTTCCAGATAATGCTGCTCCTTAGTCATTCTATACACAAAAGCCGACCACGCCGCCTCTTGACCGTACTCCTTTACCTCAAGCCTGTTCCTGCTTTTCGCGGCCTCGGCCAGTCTGTCCACCCGTCTCTTTATTGAAAGGTACCACTGTCGCTCGGCGCCGAGTGCGCGCTGACGCACGCCCGGCCACGTATCAGAGTTGAAAAACAACCTCGGGTGGTCCTGTCTTATCCTGTGCGTCCAATCCGGCAGTTTCTCCGACAGACATCTGGTTACGGGCATGACACAGATGAGAATAATCAGCATCCCTAATATGTACGCAGCTCGTGTCGTATTTCTCTGCGTGCATCCGTACAATTTGTGCATGGCAACTACTCCAGACTCAGTTTAGCTTTGATAAGATTGAAACAGTCTCGACCGCCGGTAAAGATCACCCAAAACGTCTTGCCGTCTGCAGATATCCATTTGGTCGGGATGTTGACAAAAAGCATCTCGCGTTTTGCGCCGGTGCCTTTCAGATCCAGCCAATTGTCATAATAGGCGACTGTTGCCCAAGGTCCCCATGGTTCCGGCGCATCGAAGATACCCAGCGTCCCCTGGCTACCCCTATGCACCGTTAACAGGTAGCGTTTGACCGCCGCATTATAAACCACTTGGACCCCTTCAGTGCCGGCCGGATCGGTGAAGTGCGGTTTCCTGTCATTCACATCTATTGACCAGAAAGGCGCTCCGTTTGCATCCAGGCCGGCGAAGAACTCATAGGTTTCTCTTGTCTTAAGCTTAGCTCGGTGAACGCGCCCCATATAGCTGTGTGTGCCTTGAGCCCAGGCTGTTTCATTTCGCCCGTAAAAATAGACGCAGTCATCGCGAGCCCCGGCGTAGTCCCTACCGAACTGAAGAAACGTATTTGGCTTGAAGTTGCCCTTGCCTTTCGGCCACTTCCAGGACGATTGCTTCCAAGAGGCTGCAGAATCATCCGACCAGATCAATGAATGATTTACATTCGGCCAGACTCCATCCTGCAGATTCAGCCGTGCGTAGAGTACGCCATCAACGAAAACAATCCCACCCGTTTTGCCTCTATGTGGAAACGATGCAGGATGCCTGCAGTTCTTGCCCCCATTGATGTTGATAGCGACGTACTTTTCGGGCGGGCCTTCAATTCGCGCAAAACCCATGCTTACCCGGCCGTCAGAGTTGCTCCCGCCGAATCCTCCGCCGTCGCCCCATGACGTGTATATGTGTCCGTCAGGCCCCCAGGTGACGGGCCAGAGATCGCTGCCCGGCGCCGCAGACTTGATTGTTTCCGGATGCCACGTGATAGTCTTAATCACCGGACTGGATGGATAAGGGGGAGATTGAGCTGCCAACGTCGAAAGCGTAAGGCACAGACCTGCCAATGAAATGAGAGCAACGGTTCTCTTTGACATTAGCTTACCCCATTATCGCCTTCGGCCTACACGATTGCCGGCATGGTGGCGGCAAAAACAATAAGTTAACGAATCACATTTAAGTATTATACTAACATACGAGTTCTCTATCAAAAGCTCAAATCATTCGATTCCGGCATTCGTACTGCGAAAATCTCCACACATTCGGCGTCTATACGGATGAAGCTCTCTTACGTTGCAGAATACCGTGACATCCCTTAAGCAAAAGCGAGGAGAAACAGCGAATACAAAGCACGCCCTAACAAGAGGGATATTGCGCCCACCCGACCGGTTGCAGTCGGTTGAGGGTGAAAAGTATTCCGGTTTCCCGTCGCTTTGGGCAGCAGCGACGACGTTTTCTGCTTAGCGGCCTCTGAGAAGTGCTATAGTTAGTATTTCCAGTGGCTCGGCACTGAAGCGGACCATATCGTCTGTGGAGATGAGAGGTTTCAACGGACGTTCAAGTGCATCACACATCTCTGCCCCCTGCCATCCGGCGGGTAATATGAGTGAGCCAGTGGTTTCTTCTTTCACTAAGTTCCAGAACCTGAGCACGAGACGCCGGTTGTCCTCGGCAACCTTGAAAGCCAACAACGGGCCCCCAGGAAAATCAATGTTCAGTGCTTCTAACCGAGATACTATCGGGGATTGCCCCGGCACCTGCAGAAATGGCGGTGTAACAAAGCGCTGTGCTTGTTGGATAGCCTTTACCGGATTGAAACTTTCGTTGAGCAGGACGATGCGGTAGCGAAATGTCCATTCGGTCCAACCGCCCTGACCAAATTGCCAATCGTTGCCGGTCAAGTTCATCATAGGCATCGAGGTAATCTGAGTTAGCTTTTCGGAAAGGCTTTGTCCAAATCTCAGAAGTACCACATCCGGAGTCAGAACGAGTGCCGTTCGGCCGCTCCCGGTTGCCGCCGCGAAGGTTACGCCAGCGAATAACTCAGGATTGGCTCCGGGAAGGTCATCGCCGCCGGCTTGTTTCGGACCAGCGATGAGAACGGCCCCCGGTGCATCGTACCGGTACGTCGGGTTTTCTATCGCAAGCGGAAAACAGAACTCAACCGTCTGCGGATCTTCAGACCATCCGTCCTTCAGTTGATACGTAATGTCGATCCACGGATTGGCTTTATGAAAAAGCCACTTACTCTCTACTCGAAAGCCCGACTGATCGAAGTCCGCCAGAATCTGAACTCCCAAATCGTTCCTCCGACAGATTAGCTTGCGTACATTCAGTTCGCCGGGAGTAGAAATCGGCTTGGGCAGAACCGAGTTGCGCTTAGCCCGAGTGTGATACAGCGTATGCTTTAGCTGCCCCAAAG
>JAUVXL010000250.1 GCA_030603595.1 Sedimentisphaerales bacterium
GAAAAATCCCCTTATCGCTTCGAGGCCTATTGTTTTTATGAAGCGCCGCCGTTTTATCTGCCAGATGCTGCACGAATATATCGGCTACTATTACGATAATGACGACATCTCAGGCGGCGGCGTTTATGTTCTTGATGAGCCGGGCCGATCCACCGAGGTTCGCGATCTGATTGCTGGGCGGCTGCCGCGTGGCAACTATACGACTTTGGCATTGTCTTACGACGCACGCACGATTTACTTCGCCTTTGCCGAGCGTGCAGAGAAGAAGTACGATTACTACTCTCCCGATCGGCGTTACTTCCATATCTACGCTATGGATGCCGACGGCTCAAATCTGCGTCGCCTTACGGATGGTCCGAGCGACGACTTCGACCCCTGCCCGCTTCCGGACGGCGGAATTGCGTTCATGTCCACCCGGCGGGGAGGTTTTATCAGATGCAATAATCCCTGGGAGCCGCTGCCGACTCACACGCTGCACCGAATGGGCGCCTCCGGCGGGCCGGTGCAGACCATCTCGTTCCACGAGACAAGCGAGTGGCATCCGTGGGTCCTCAACGACGGCCGGATTGCATACTGCCGGTGGGACTACGTGGATCGCTCGGCGGCCAACTACCACGGCATCTGGATCAGCAATCCCGACGGGACCAACCCGTCCATACTGTTCGGCAATTACACCCGCCGAATCAGTGCTTGTTTTCAGCCGCGTGCGATACCCGGCTCGAACCGGGTCGTTTTCATCGCCGGCGCGCACCACGCCGACGTGGGCGGGTCGCTGGTCGTTGTGGACCCGGCTCGCACGAAGTTCGACGCCGTCAGCGGCGGAGACGACTTCAGTTCGATAGAGGTCTTGACGCCGGAAGTATGTTTTCCGGAGGCTCCCGGCTGGCCCAAGAGTTATTTCCACGGTCCCTGGCCGCTCTCGGAGAATTACTTTCTGGTGGGCTTTAGCTTTGAGCCGCTGCCGGGGATGGGTTCCGGCGTCAAGGCCGATAGTCGCACGGGTCTATACTATTTCGACAGATTCGGCAACTTGGAATTGCTCTATGAGGATAAAGACATTTCCTGCATGCATCCGATTCCGCTGGTTCGCCGTCGAGTCCCGCCGATTGTCCCTTCGTTGCTGGATTCGAACCTCGGCGACGAGGGCGAGTTTATCCTCGCCGACGTGCGTAAAAGTCACTTCCCCTTGCCGGCTTCGAGGCAAATCAAGGAGCTGCGCATCTTCCAGGTCCTTCCCAAGACCCACAATCACATCGTAAATCAGCCTCGGATAGGCCATGCCAACGCCGAGAGCGCTCGTATGCTGCTTGGCACAGTTCCGGTCGAGTCCGATGGCTCGGCTTACTTCCGCGTCCCGGCCCGCAAGGCCCTCTATTTCCAGGCCGTCGATGAAGACGGCAGGGCGGTCCAGAGCATGCGCAGCATCACTTATCTGCAGCCCGGCGAGCGGCGCGGTTGCGTCGGCTGTCACCAGCATACCGCGACCGTCCCGGGCAACCACCCGCCAAAGGCGGGCCTGCTGGCGATGCAGCGCCCGGTCTCGAAGATTGAGCCCGGCCCGGAGGGAACGATGCCCTTTAGTTATCCTTTGCTTGTGCAGGGCGTTCTCGACAAGAACTGCGTGCGGTGTCACGACGGCAGTGAAGGTGAGGGCAAGAGCCCAATTGTTCTGTCCGGCGAGGGGGCGGGGACATTCAGCAAATCCTACCAGAATCTGCGGCCTTACGTAAAATGGTATGAGTGGGGCGGGGCCAGCATCACGCAAGAGGTTAGCAGGCCCGGGCGCATCGGCGCCGATGAGAGCCGGCTGATGAAGGTGTTGGCCGATGCGACGCACAAAGAACACGTCAATCTCGCCGCAGAGGATGTTGGCCGACTATGTATCTGGCTCGACGGCAATGTTCCCTTCTACGGCACTTACGGCAAGGAACAGCAGTTAGCACAGAAGGGCGGCAAGGCCGTCGCGCCGCCGGTTCTCCAGTAGCGGCTATCTCGATAGAGTAATCGGCTACCTCAAGGAAAACGCAGTGAAATCGGTCGTGTATGACAAGATTCAGCCCAACCCGGTCTGCGAGCACGTTGAAGAAGGCGCATCCGTCGCTAAAGAGAACGATTGCGATAATTCTATTGGGTTGGGTTTGCTGCGGTGTCTCTGCGGAGGATTCGGGCCTTGCCGATACTTGGGTCCTCAAGTTTGAAGACGACTTTGAACGTGAGGAGTTGGGAGACGAGTGGACAACCAACGATGCCGTCATCCGGGAAGGGCGGCTGCTGTTGGGGGTTAAGGGCCCGGCCTGTGCCAAGCTCGTTCGCCCGTTCCCAGCCGACGTGCGGATTCAATTCACCGCGCAGGCATACGAGACGAGGCCTCCATGCGATTTGTCGGTAACATTAGCTGCGGAGCGATTCCGCGCGATGAGCTGGAACTATCTGCTGGCCTTCGGCGGCGTTAATAACACGGTCAACAAGCTGACGGGGGGCAGGCGTCTTGCGGGGATGCGAGACGAGAATCCGGCACGGCTGATAGAGCTGGGGCGAGTCTATGACATAGTAGCAGTCAAGGAGGGCAAGGGACTGTCGCTTATCGTTGACGGCAAGCTGCTGCTTGAAGGACGGGACGAGGAGGTTATGGGAGGTCCGGGATTCGATGCGGTGGGGCTTGTCACCTGGAACGGGATGTATGTGGACGATGTCCGAGTTTATGAGCGCAAGGTCGCTCATCAGGATACACCGCAGTATGTGCTGCGGCTTGGCGGGCTGATCCTTTCGATGGACAATGCAGGTCATTTGGCCGGGCCGCCTGAACTGTCCGGCGAGGGGCGGAGAGGTATCGATGCCTATAACCGGGGTGATCTTGCGGTTGCTGAGAGGATATTCAAATCTCTGGACGGCGAGGTTCAGGCGGCGGGGTTGGCATACGTGTATGGGCATCTGAACCATGACGAGGGTCCGGATGATTTTCCACTTGTGGCTCGGCTGTTCGATAAGCTCTCAAGAGCCATGCCCGACGACCGGAGGATAGCCGAGTATTCGAGACGGGATTGAGAAGCTCTGCCGAGGCGTTTGGGAGCATGTGCTTGTGGACGGGTTCTCACCGGGCGTCGGCGATGTGGAGCACTCGTCCGAGCCATCAGCCGACAGCATTCCGACGATGTTGGCTATTCGCTACGGTGATCCTTTGTGGTATGAGCGCAACCTGGTCAGTTGCAGACGGATTCGCGACTATTACACGGGGATCGATAACAACGGTTTTGTTCGCTTCAAGTCGGGTCACTTCGGGGGCGATAAGGCGAGCGAGCATGTTCAGCACGGGGGCGACACTCACTACTCGCCTCGACCGATGAAGCACTTTCTCTGGCCTGCATGGTACGGCAACAGTGAGGCGAAGGAGTTTTACCTGAATTGGGTGGCCGGATGGGTGCGGGCGACTATGACGAGCAAGTATTCGAAAGTAGCGGGCGTTCCTCCGGCGACTATCTGGTATCCTTCCGGCGATATTGCGCCGCCGAACGGAGCGGCGTGGAACGACCCGATATACAATATTTATGGTTGCTGCCAGATCGGCAGCTACCGGATACACGATACGTTTTTGTCCGGTTACTACTTGTCGCAAGACAAATCCTTCCTGCAACCGCTACATGCCTGGATGCGGTTCTACAAGAGTGAGATGCCGCAGGGCTCAGCGACGAATCCCGATATCGACAAAGACCCGATGGGCTGGGCAATCCGCAACAGCAAGGACACCTGGAATGCCGAGAGGCCGCTTATGCAGTATCGCTGGATGACCGGGGACGATTCCTACGACGAACTCTTCGGCAGGGAGATACTTCAGGAAAGGCTCCATATGCCCGGGGCGTTTGATGACTTCATCAACCGGCTTGCCGGTGCGGTCGGGCGGCTTCGTGTCAACTTCAATCTCTATACGCGGGAAATGCTGCAAACCGACCGAGCGGGCCTTCCGGGCAGTGAGATTGCATTTTCCGCATTCACCGGTGCAGTGCGTCCCTGGCGTGATGCGGGTGTTCCGACGATGGCGGTCACATGGGAGGTTCCGCATCGTGATTTTGCGGCTATCGTGCCTTACACGTCTGAGGATTGTCTGCGAGTGTGGATATATAATTTCTCCGGCGAGACAACGCGCATGAGAATGCGGCTGTGGCGGCTTCGGCCGGGCAAATACGAGGCAAGAAGCGGGCTAATCGGGGAGGGCCAAGGTTATTCGAGAGAATGTCAATGGTCGGAGGCATCATCATTTGTCGTACGTCACAAGGCGGATGTTTATTGGTTTGTCGTGCCGTCTCGGCGGGAATTTGCTGTTGAGCTTCGCTTGGTCGAGCCGCTTAATGACTCCAGAGTCTTGCCGGACCCGGCGATTGCGGACCGTGACATATCGGTCAGCAAGAACGCTGATGGAAAGATTACTGTGACGGCGACCGTACATAATCTCGGTAACGCGGCAGTCAAGAATCTGGTTGTTGCACTGGTGCAGGGCGATCAAGGCGGCTACTCGGAGATTGCACGGCAGAGAGTTGACCTGCCCGGCTGTAAGGACTTGCGGCCCAGCCGTCTGGATGTCAAGTTTCCCAGAGTAAATCCCGTAGCGGACCTGATGATATTGCTGGACCCGCAAGAGAAGGTTACTGAGATTTATGAACTCAACAATCGGGCAAATGCGCCCGGTTCGGCCCAATGACAGAGTCTATGCGGCACATGCTTTGCCATAACTATACCCTTCAGGGTAATAAATTCCCGCGAGCGAGATTTTAAGTTGTTGCTCTAAAGTTACTTACCTGCGAGCGAACGGGAATCTCAACTGGGAGCACTATACAAGTCTTCAACGACGCGGACGATGGTCTCGTAGTTTTGCATAGTTCGGTCGCTGATATTTCGCCCGATTGGGCATGCGGTGGGCATCAATACGAAGCCTCGGCCCTGCCCGCTTGTCCCGTCTGCAATTGCCTGGCGCACCGTCTTCTCGAAATCGTTCGGCTCGGCGTTTTCAATGTCGGCAATCTCAAGGTTTCCGAATAAGACCAGGTTTTTGCCGTATTCGCTGCGGACATAGGTCAGTTCCACATCGCCCTGGTGCGGCGGCTCTATCGGGTCGATCGCATCGGCGCCCATTTCGACAATAGAACGAAGAACATTTCGTATTCTACCGTGGACGTGAATTCGTGCAAAGCCGTCGTTGTCCTTAATCATCCTTATCATTGGCCCGGTGTATCTGACCACATACTCGTCGAACAGGTTCGGGGACAGATAAGGCTCGGTTGCGAATTCGGGGCCGTAGATTCGCCATAGTCGGCCGGGAAATTGCCGGGAGACTTGTTCCGTGCGAGCATGAATGTGGCGCGCGACTTTTTCCAGCAATTGATGAAATAGCTTCTGCTCGGTCAGGGCCAGAAGCAGGTAATCTTCCATACTGA
>JAUVXL010000196.1 GCA_030603595.1 Sedimentisphaerales bacterium
AAATCGTTATATGCTGACAGCCAAAGGCCAAAAGTTCGCCTGCGCGTTAATGACTGCTTCAGCCGTTGATATAAAAGGACTTACGAACATCGCAGCATGAAAAACACGCATAAAAAACAAGGAGTTGAAAGATTGTATTACTGTTTGCGGAGATATGGATTCCTGCTCCCCGATCAGGGTCGAGGACAAGCTTCGCAGGAATGACAGATTGTGATATATTCTTATTTCATCAATTGTTGTGGCAGTGATCTACTGTGAAACGGTCAACTTGAGTAATTGATTATGCAGGTGACGGGATTGTGATTGTAATAAAGATTGCGGCGGTTGTTGTTGGGTCGATTGTTGCGTATTTCATTGGCAAGCGGTTTATGCGCAATTCGAGGCGTAAGAAGTTGCTTGTTGCGGCGTTTGCGGAGGAGTATGTGCGGATCATCGAGAAGAACGTGCCTCTGTACCGGCATCTGTCGGATTCGTTGAAGCAGGAGCTTGGGGGGCTTATCAATGTCTTTCTTTCGGAGAAGCATTTCGAGGGCTGCGGCGGGTTGGAGATTACCGATGAGATAAAGGTGACCATCGCCGCCCAGGCCTGCATGCTGCTGCTGAATCGAAAGGCCAAGTATTTCCCCAAACTGCACACGATATTGGTGTATCCGCATACATACGTCGCCAAGACGGTATCTTCGGGAGGTGGGCTGGTGGTCGAAGGACGGAGCGTGCGGTTGGGAGAGTCGTGGCAGAGCGGGCCTGTGGTCCTTGCGTGGGACAGCGTAACGGGTGGGACGTCGAATGCGGCCGATGCGCAGAACGTTGTGATTCACGAATTCGCGCACCAGTTGGACCAGGAGGACGGCTCCGCGGACGGTGCGCCGATTCTGGAGCATCGCAGCCGATACAGGGCCTGGGCCCAGGTATTGAGCGCCGAATATGAGGCCCTGCAAAGGAAGAAAAAGAGGCACAGGCGGTCGGTTATGAGCAAGTACGGGGCGACGAATCCGGCCGAATTTTTCGCGGTGGCGACGGAGACTTTTTTCGAGAAGCCCAGACAGATGCAGAAGAGACATCCGGAACTCTACGACGAGTTGAAGGAGTACTACAAGCTGGATCCTGCGGAGTGGGTGTAAGGGAAGTTGCATCGGCCGGCAAATCTGGTATCCTATTGCGGAGCAGCTTCGGATGAGGCTTCGCCTCAAGTTGTTTTATTAGTGGATTCCCGCTTTCGCGGGAATGACAAAGTGTGGGTTGTTTAAGAACACATTAACAGTACCTTAGCTCAAGCTTGGTCGTGCGGCCGGGTGCATTTGTGAAACTGATGGACTTCTAACAGGGAGCGAACGATGAAACGTATTACGCGTCGAAGTTTTATGAAGGGTACGATGGCTGCGGGTGTCTCGCTTGCGCTGCCTTTTTCTCGCGTTCGAGGGGCGAACAATGACATTCGCGCGGCGGTGGTTGGTTTTCACGGGCACGGCGGGTCGCATATCAATGCGTATAACAGGATTGGCGGCGTGCGATTAGCGGCGCTTTGCGATGCGGACAGGAACGTCCTCGATGCGGGCGTGCGCGACGCGAAAAACAGGAATCAGAAGGTCGATGCATATATAGATATTCGTAAGATGCTGGAGGACAAAAGCATCGATGTGGTCTCGACGGCCACGCCGAATCACTGGCACAGCCTTGTGACGGTCTGGGCGTGTCAGGCGGGTAAGGACGTTTGCGTTGAGAAACCTGTCTCGCACAATATCTTCGAGGGGCGCAAGATGGTCGATGCGGCGAGGAAGCATAATCGCATTGTCCAGGGCGACCTCGATATGCGGTCCGGGGATGCGCTGCGTGAGGCCATTGCATATATCCAAAGAGGTGAACTTGGCAAGATTGTGCTCGTGCGGGGATTCTGCTACAAGCGGCGTGAGAGCATAGGGAAAGTCAATGGGCCTCAGAAGGTTCCGGAATCGATTGATTATGATCTCTGGTGCGGTCCTGCTCCGAAGGGGCCTTTGATGCGCAGGAGGCTGCATTATGACTGGCATTGGGTTTGGGCGACCGGTTGCGGGGAGATAGGTAATAACGGGCCTCATCAGTTGGATGCCTGCCGGTGGGCATTGGGGGAGACGGGGTTGCCCAGGCGCGTGATGAGCATCGGCGGGCGTTTCGGCTACGACGACGACGGGGAGACGCCAAATACGCAGATTGCTTTTTTCGACTATCCAACTGCGCCTATCATTTACGAGGTTCGCGGGCTGCCGACTAAGACGGGGGCCAGGAATATGGATGTGTATCGCTCTCGCAGCCGGAGCGGCGTTGTGATCGAGAGCGGCAAGCCCAGTCCGAGCCCGACTACCGGCGTTGTGGTCCAGTGCGAGAACGGATATGTCGATCTGGGCAGCACGACTGCTTACGACAATAAAGGCAAGGAAATCAAAAAGTTCACCGGGCCCGACATCGGACCTCAGGCTAATTTCATCAAGGCGGTTCGCAGCCGAAAGATCGCCGATGCGAGAACCGACATTCTCCAGGGGCATCTCTCGACGTGTCTTTGCCACATGGGCAATATTTCGCATCGGGTGGGCAAACAAGTCCGTCCCGGCCGGGTCAAAGAAATGATTCGCTCGGACCATGATCTGTCTGAGGCGTTTGGGCGGTTCGGCGAGCACCTAAGGGCCAACGGTGTAAGTATCGGCGAGGACCCGCCTATCCTCGGGCCTTGGCTAACAATGGATTCTAAGAAAGAGAGATTCACAGGCAAATTCGCTGACCGGGCCAACAAACTTCTCAGTCGCAAATACCGCAAGCCGTTTGTTGTGCCGGAGAAGGTTTGAGGATTGTGGGCGATTCTGGCTTTTGACACGGATTTACACTGTTTTTATATTTGGATTCCTGCTTGCGCAGGAATGACAGATAATCATATTGTGCGTTTGGACTATTAGTTGAGGAGTATTGTAATGTCTTTTGATATTGGATCGGTTTCTCGTCGTGAGGTTTTGTTGCGTGGTGTTCAGGTTGGTGCGGGTGTTTTTGCCGGCGGGGCGTTGTCTTCGTGTGGTTCTTTGCGTGGCGGCGGGGGGGGCAAAGCGGGCTCCGGGATACGTTTTGGATTTACTACCTATCAGTGGGGCAAGGATTGGGATATTCCTACGCTGATTGCCAAGTGCGAGAAGGCTGAGGCGTTTGGCGTTGAGTTGCGAACGAGCCAGTCATACGCGCACGGCGTTGAGTTGGAGTTGAACGCCGAGGAGCGCAAGGACGTCAAGAAACGCTTCAAGGGCAGTCCTGTCGAGCTTGTGGGCATTGCGACGAGCGAGCGGTTCGATTCGCCCGATCCGGCGAAGGTGAAAGAAGCTATTGAAAACGCCAAGGCATTCATCAAGCTGGACCACGATATCGGCGGCAGCGGGGTGCGGGTGTTTCCCAACAGCTTTCACAGTAACGTTCCGCGAGAGAAGACTATCGAGCAGATAGGCAAGGCGTTGAACGTAGTCGGGGCGTTTGCGGCCGATTACGGGCAGGAGGTTCGGCTGGAGGCGCATGGGAGCGCCGGCGAGTTGCCGAGCCTGAAGGCGATAATGGAGCATGTTACCGAGCCGAGCGTGCGCATTAAGCTTAACTGCGACAAAAGAGACGCCGAGGGCGAAGGGTTCGAGCACAATTTCAACCTCGTCAAAGGCCTGCTCGGCCACACGATTCACGCCCATGATTTCAAGGACGACGGCTATCCTTACCAGTTGATGATGGATTTGCTCGTCAAGAACAAATGGTCCGGCTGGATACTGATAGAGAACAGCAACAAAGTTCCGGATCGGGTCGCAGCGCTAATCGAGCAGCGGCGGATATTCGAGCAGATGCTGGCGAAATCTTTGGGAGCCTGACGAAAAGCATGAGCCTGCAAACGCGCACCATGCCAAGTCCGAGTGCGGTCCATCCTATGACGATTTACCTGAAGCTGTTATTAGCGACGCTGTTTTGGGGCGGAGCTTTTGTGGCAGGTAGGGTTATCTCAAAGGATATGGAGCATTTTTCAATCGCGTTTTTGAGATTCAGCGTTGCCTGGCTATTGCTGCTCCCGCTGATGTGGAGGATGGAGGGCGGGTTTGTGCGGTTGTCGAAGTCTCAGTTCATTTCAATTATTCTACTCGGGTTGACCGGCGTCTTTGCGTACAACGCCATGTTCTTCAAGGGTCTGCAAACGATTGAAGCGAGCAGGGCGGCGCTGATAATCGCGACGTGCCCCGTATTTATCGCGATATTTTCGGGGGTGTTTTTGAGGGATAGAATCAGTTGGGCCAAAATGTTTGGGATAATGATTTCAGTTTGCGGTGCGGCGATTGTTGTCTGCCGGGGCAAACCGGCGGAGATATTCAAGGGGAATCTTGGTTGGGGGGAGTTCTACATGTTTTGTTGTGTTTTGAGTTGGGTCGCCTATTCTTTGATAGGTAAATCGGTTATGAAAGAAATTTCTCCGATTGTTGCGGTGACGTATTCGGCTGTTGTCGGGGCGGTCGCGTTGTTTGTCCCGGCGTTGTTCGAGGGTCTGCTCGGCAACCTCAGCCGGCATTCCGCGAAGGACTGGTTGATTATTCTTTATCTGGGAGTCTTTGCAACCGTGGTGGGATTTCTATGGTACTATGAGGCAATACGGCGGATCGGACCAGTCAGGGCGGGCTTATTCATAAACTTCGTTCCCGTGTTTACTATCTTACTGGCTTTTATTGTGTTGAGAGAAGAAATTACGGTATCGTTGTCGATCGGAGCGGTATTGGTTATATCCGGGGTGTATCTCACCAACAGGACTGGCAAAGTTAGGGCTACTTAAATGAACACCAAAACGACCGGTGTTGCGGCTATTATTGGCGCGAGCTTAATGTGGGCCGTCGAGGCGCACCTTGTTAAACTTGCTCACAATGCAGGCGCGGATTATCTGCAGACGTGCACGTTCAGAGCGATTGGCGTGGCGGCGACGGCCCTGATTTATGTTCTTCTGAGAAGAAGGGGGCGGGATCTGAGAATCACGCGTGGGCAATTCTCAGTATTGGTCTATATAGCCTTGGCCGGGACGATGGTCGCGGATTTGTTGTATGTCTATGCTCTGGGGGAGATTCCGGTCATCAACGCCGTTCTGATCGGGCACATGCAGCCGATTTGGGTCGTCCTGATAGGGTATTTTGTTCTGCGGGAAGACAAGCTGACGAAATACGACTACCTCGGCATTGGCATCATGATAGTTGCAGGGCTGCTCGTTGCGACGAGGACGCCGGCCAATCTGCGAAATCTAAGGCTGGGCTCTGTGGGCGATTTGCTTGTGCTGGGCGCGACTGTGGCCTGGGCAACGACCGGGATAGCGATGAGGAAGTATCTGCGGGAGCTTAACGCAGGCGTATTGGCCTTCTATCGGTTCGCAATCGCTTCGGCGATCTTCCTTACATACGTGCTGATCACGTCGCATCTGGCGCTCTCGAGCATTCATCAGATTGTCGTGGGAGTGGTAGTGGGCGTCGGGACCATACTCTACTACGAGGGGTTGAAGCGAATCAAGGCGGCGCAGGTCTCGGCGCTGGAGTTGTCCACACCGCTGTTCGTTGTGCTGCTGAGCTTCTTGATTCCCAGCGAATCTGTTGAAATAATGCAGTTGTTCGGTATTGTCATGTTGATTGTGGGTGTGCATTTCCTTTCGAGAAAGGAAGAGGTGTATTTTTAGGGTGAGGTTGATTGCAGGGGACGGAAAGGAGCTACGGCATCTTCGAAGATGAATTCACCCGGTAGATGATCAGAAGAAGTGGGGCTGTTTGGCGTGTTATCGGGTTTTGTGGAATCGGGTTCGCGTGGAAAAGTCAAAAAACGGACGAATAGGATGCCTGGGATTGCCGATTCAATGGGAATGTCGGCATATTCGGCCGAGGCTTGATTGTCGGCCGGTGATTGGTTACAATTGAATTGTGAATTGTGACATTTGGAGGCGGTGGTCGAAAGCTGCCCGCCTCATGCGGGATGATTTTAGTGGATTTTGGAGCAGGATGCCATGTTTGCGACACTTGGCGCAAGAACGATAGCCGGGGTTGGCAATATCGGACAGTTCGGTCGGTTCTGCTGGCAGACGATGGGGGTGTGTTTGCGCGGCTGCTGGAGCCACAAGACGTACCCGTTGATCTGGACGCAGATGCACATTATCGGCGTTCGGAGCGTTCCGGTTGTAATGATAACGGGTGCGTTTGTCGGGATGACCCTTGCGGTGCAGGCTTACGACCAGCTTGCCGAAATGGGTTTTGAGGAGCGGTTGGGGTACCTCATCAACGTTTCTGTTGTTAAGGAATTGGGTCCTGTGCTGGCGGCTGTTATGTTGGCGGGGCGCGTTGGCGGGGCGTTGACGGCTGAATTGGGTACGATGAACGTCACCGAGCAAATCGATGCGGTCCGCAGCATCGGGACGGACCCGATCTCGTATTTGGTTGCGCCACGGGTGCTGGCGTGTCTTTTTCTTATGCCTTTCTTGATCATTTATGCGAACCTGTTGGGAATATTGGGCGGTTACTTCGTTGGCGTTGTTCAATTTGGGATCAACAGTTGGGCGTACTGGAACTTCAGTGCATCAGGCGTGGAGCTGTGGGACGTTGCGGTCGGCATTATTAAGGGATTTTTCTTCGGGGGGGCGATTGCGGTTATTAGTTGCTACAAGGGCTTTACGTGCAAAGAAGGCGCGCAGGGAGTGGGGCGGGCCTGCACGGAGGCGTTTGTGGCGAGTTTCATTTCGATTTTGGCGCTGGATTTCATTCTGGTAGTCGTGTTCAAGGCGATTTACAGTACGTTCTGGCCTTTCAAGAGTCTCATAGGATAAGAAGGACAATTTGGCTGCGAAGAATTTAACAACTCAAGAGGGGCGTGGCAACAGGGCCGAGGCGCACTCGAATGGCGTACTGGCGGTTGAGAAGGTTACGAAGAGGTTCGGCCCGCATATAGTGCTGGATAATGTTTCGCTCTCGATAGAGAAGGGTAAGACGACCGTTGTGATAGGGCCGAGCGGGTGCGGGAAGACCGTCCTGGTAAAGCATCTCATTGCGCTGCTCAGGCCGACGTCCGGTGAGGTCTATTTCGATGGCAGGCGAATCGACAACCTCAGCGAGCAGGATTTGAACGAGGTGCGCACGCATTTCGGTTTTCTGTTCCAGGGCGGCGCTTTGTTCGACAGCCTGAGCGACTTCGAGAACATAAAATTTCCGATACGGCAGAATAATAAGGTAAAGAATTGGCGTGAAGTCGAGGAGCTTGTGAAGAATAAGCTGGCTATGGTGGGGCTTGACGGTTTTCAGAATTACTATCCGGCCAATCTGTCCGGGGGGCAGCGCAAGAGGGTTGCATTGGCGCGTGCGATTGCCTTGAATCCGGAAGTGCTCTTGTACGATGAGCCTACAACAGGGCTCGATCCTATTCGGTCCGACGTCATAAATGAGCTTGTGCTGAAGCTGCAGCGAGAGCTTGGGGTTACTACGGTTGTCGTGACGCATGATATGGCCAGCGCGTATAAGATTGCCGACCGCATTATTATGCTTCATAGCGGCAAGATTGTCGCGGACGGCGATGCCGAACATATTCGCAATCACCCGCATCCTGATGTTCAGCATTTCATCAACGGGCAGGTTAGCGAGGACGACCTGGCGATTCTGCGGATGAGCGGGACGGCTTCGCAGGCTCAATTCCACCCTCGCGATTTCGAGGCGTGAAACTCAATTCACAACCCAGTGCCGAGCAAGGAAGTGCAAGTGCCCAACCACGAAAACATACGAGAGACGAATATGGAATATGGAATATCGAAATACGCCGCCGTGCCGGCGGCTATACGAGATACGCTATACGACATTATGGAGAATCTGTCATTCCTGCGAAGCTTGTCCTCGACTCTGATCGGGGAGCAGGAATCCAGTGGCGCGTTTCATAAATCGTACGACTATAGGGGAAATGGAATTCGGTTGTTTGAACAGATTCCTCCGCTCGCTTCGCTCGGTCGGAATGACGGTATAGTCGCGGGACTTGCGAAACGTGGCACTAGTCTTTTGACCTTGGATTCCCGCTCCCCGATCAGAGTCGAGGACAAGCTTCGCGGGAATGACAAGTTAGCGGGAATGACAAGTTAGC
>JAUVXL010000219.1 GCA_030603595.1 Sedimentisphaerales bacterium
GATGTAGCTGCGGCGAGGACGGCTCTGGAGTGCGAGAAAAGGCTGAACGATATGCAGATGGAGTTTCGGCGCAGCCATGTGGGGCGGATGACCGAGGGTAAATGCACGGCTGTAGCGGGGCTGATATTCATCGATCTGGTCGATAATGTCGAGAAAATCGGAGACCACCTGACAAATATCGCACAGGCGATAATAGGGGGGCTGCGCTGGGAAGGGGTCAAGCCCAACGGGTCTGCGGAATCTTGAGGTTGTGTTGGGGCGGATTCTTGGGGATGAGGTGAGGACCCACCAATAAATTGGTAGGCTAAATACTTGGATTCGGAGGTGGCGGAGGAATGAAGAATTCAACAATATTGATGTTGTAGAGATTGGAATGTTGGGGTAGAATTCGTGGTATTATGAAGGATCGACTGCGAGTAATTGGATTTCTTTCGGCTTGTGCGCTTGTTTTTTGGGGCGTTTGCGGGGCCGGTGAGCCGAACGAGGCGAGTGAGGGGCAGACGCGGACTGTTGAGGCGGCCGTTATCACCTGCCATGATATGATCGACGACGGGCTGGTCCAGTCTATCAAGCGGAGGACGGCAACCGCGCTGGAGCAGGGTGCTGGCTATCTGATTTACGATATCGATACGTTCGGCGGGGGGCTTTTCGCGGCCTATGACATATCGGATTACTTCCTGCACGAGATCAATGCGAAGGCAAATACGGTTGCTTACGTCTCGAAGAAGGCGATATCGGCAGGGGCGCTGATAAGCGTTGCCTGCGAGGATATAATAATGAAGGAAAAGACGCGTATCGGTGACTGTGCGCCGATGGCGTTAGGGAGCAAGCTGGAGGGGGTTGAGCGGGAGAAGATCGAGACGGATACGCGGACGGCCTTCGAGACGAGCGCCGAGCATAACGGGTATCCGGCGGTGCTGCTCAAGGCGATGGTAACGCAGCAGATTGAGGTCTATCGCATCAAGAACAGCGGGACCGGGGAATTTGAGTTCTTCGAGGGCGATCGGCTGCCGAAAGATGCCAACGCCTATGATTTAGAGAATAAGGAACTGATTGTCAGCAGCGACGAGCTTGCAACGCTTACGGCGTCGG
Source organism: Sedimentisphaerales bacterium (assembly GCA_030603595.1). Taxonomy (GTDB): domain Bacteria; phylum Planctomycetota; class Phycisphaerae; order Sedimentisphaerales; family Anaerobacaceae; genus JAFGCD01. The sequence continues at coordinate 1,093 of JAUVXL010000219.1, forward strand.
AGGCGGTCGAGTATGGGGTAGCGCGGGCGCAAGTTAAGGATTTGCAGGGGGTGCTCGATTTCTTGGCCGATCGGGATGGGGTAACCTTCATCGGAGAGCCGGCGGTCCTTAGGACGAATTGGTCGGAGGAGATGGTTCGGTGGCTCAACTCGCCGGCGGTGATGGCGGTGCTTGTTATGCTGGCGATGTTGGGGGCGTATATCGAGTTGAGCAGTCCGGGTGTGGGGCTGCCGGGGCTGGTGGCGCTGGTGTGCGTTGTGACGATAATCGGCAGCAAGTACCTGGTGGATATGGCGAACTGGTTGGAGGTCTTGATACTGATTGTGGGCGTATTGCTGCTGATGACCGAGGTTTTCATACTGCCTGGATTCGGCTTGGCCGGCTTCTTAGGGATAATGTGCATATTGGCGGGCTTGTTTGGGATGCTTAGCCCGAATCTTCCGAACGAGGTGCCGTGGCCCGACAGCGAGCTTGAGTGGGATTTGTTTGCAGACGGGGTCCTGGGGCTATTGGGCGGCCTTGCGGGATTCGTATTGCTGGTGTGGCTTATTACGCGTTATTTGCCGAAGATTCCGTTTCTGCGAGGTCTTATCCTGGTGCCCACCGTTGCGGCGGGCGGCGGCGGGATTGGGGTGAGTATGACGAGTCCGCCGACCAGCCAGAGCAAGGGCTTGCAGGTCGCAGACACGGGAGAGATTGTTTCTGCACTGCGTCCTGCGGGCAAGGCGCGGTTCGGCGAGGCCATTGTCGATGTGATTGCGGAGGCTGAGTTCCTTGACAAGGGAACACCAGTCGAGATAATTGAGATTCACGGCAACAGGGTCGTTGTCAGGGCGGTCGAGAGTTAGGAATTGGGCGTGTGGATTCCTGCTTGTGCAGGAATTACAGTGCCGGGCGAAACGTTGTGAAAGAGAGATAGGTTTATGGGCTGGATTTGGTTTGCGGTTTTTCTTTATCTTGCTTGTGCGGCTTTGCTGGTAGCCGAGGTTTTTGTGCCGAGCGGGGGGGTGATAAGTGTCTGCGCGTTTGCATGCTTGTTCGGCGGGATTTACATATTCTATAAGCACGGCACGACGGAGTGCGTAGCGGGCGTAATCGTTGCTGTTATAATGATACCGTCTGTTTTGGTGGTTGCTTACAAGATATTTCCGAAGACTAAGTTCGGCAAGGGAGTTATTCTGGCTCGTCCGCAGCGTCGGCAGGGCGACGCGGTGCCGGATACTGCCAAACTGAAGGAGCTACTCGGGGCGACGGGGGTCGCATTGACTCCCTTGCGGCCGGTGGGGATGTGCGATTTTTCCGGACAAAGAGTTGAATGTGTGGCCGAGAGCGGCTATGTTGATAAGAATAGAAAAGTGACGGTTATCGACGTCGAGAGTACGCAGGTAACGGTTCGAGAAATAGAAGAAAGTTAGAGAAAGGGTAACGATGAGTACTGTAATGCAGACAATGATCGGGCTTGGCAAGATTCCGCCGGCTGTCTGGTGGGCTTTGGGTATCGCCGGAGCTGGTTTTGTATTGGCGTTCGCATTCTTGTTCGCGAAGTTTTTTATGCTTTGGTGGCAGGCGAGGCTGTGCGACGCGGATGTCAAGTTCAAAGAGCTTATCGGGATGTGGATTCGTGGCGTGCGGTACAGGGACATAGTCCGCAGCAAGATTACTGCGATCCAGGCCGGCCTGACGGTGACGACGAAGGACCTGGAGAGTCATTATTTAGCGGGCGGGCGCGTGCCCAATGTCGTGCGAGCCTTGATAGCGGCGAACCGGGCGAATATCGATCTGTCGCTGCAGACGGCGACTGCGATTGACCTGGCGGGGCGTGATATTCTCGAAGCGGTGCAGATGAGCGTTCATCCCAAGGTTATCGACTGCCCGGACCCGACGAAGGGCAGAGATACGATCGATGCGGTTGCCCAGGACGGGATTCAGATGAAGGCCAAGGCGCGGGTTACGGTGCGGGCGAATATTGAGCGGCTGATCGGCGGGGCGACCCAGGAGACCGTTATTGCCCGTGTCGGCGAGGGGATTGTTACGACAATCGGCAGCGCAATGACGTATAAGGCCGTTCTGGAGAACCCGGACAGCATTTCCAAGGCCGTCCTCTCGAAGGGGCTCGATGCGGGCACGGCGTTTGAGATTCTATCGATTGATATTGCGGATGTCGATGTAGGTGAGAATGTTGGCGCTAAACTCCAGAAGGCCCAGGCCTATGCCGATTTGGAAAGGGCCAAGGCCGAGGCCGAGAAGCGCCGCGCGATGGCCGTTGCCCGCGAGCAGGAAATGCGCGCCTTGGTGGTCGAAAACGAGGCCAAAGTGCCTTTGGCGATGGCTGAGGCCTTCAAGAAGGGCCATCTCGGCGTGATGGACTACTACCGGATGAAGAATATCATGGCCGATACCGGAATGCGGGATTCGATTGCAAAGCCCAAGAAGCAGGAATAGGACAATGTCAAATGTTCAAAACAGAGATGTTCGAAACAAATGAGTGACGTGGTTTTACAGGTTAGTTTCAGTGGGCTGCTGCTTAAGGGCGATGCCGGGGAGTGGATATCGCTGCTGGTATTTATAGTGGTGATTGCCTTGAGCGCGGTTAGCAGCATCGTCAGGGCGAGGAAGCAGAAGAAGGATTTAGAGCCTGAGGAGAGGCCCGTATCGAGGCCGTCGGCAGGATCTGTGCGACGGCAGGAAGTGAGCAGGACGGTGCAGGAGCGGCAGCAGCTTGCAATTCGTCCTGCGCAGGGTTCGGCGGGCGGTCGAGAGGATATGGGCCGTGCGAAGCCGCGCAGCATTATTCGCTCGGGCGGCGCGCTTGGGGCGTTCGTAGCGGAAATCAAGGCGGAGATAAAGCGGGCCGCAGACGAAATGCAGGGACGGACCCCGCCGGCGCCTGAGCCGCAGCAGCCGGCGAAGATTGCGTTGCCGGCCGTCAAAAGTGCTCCGACTCAGCGTTTTGTTCGGCCGAAACCGCAAGAAGTGATGGATGATCTGAGCGAGATTGTGCCGCAGTTCTCCGGCCCGGACGACCTAAAAAGGGCAATCGTGTACTACGAAATCCTCGGCAAGGCAGTCTCACTGCGGGGACCGGAAGACCATCTTATCGGACTATAAACGTGGGCTTCGCATATCCCGTTTGACCGCATCACAAGCCCCGACCGTGAGGGAGGGTGTTTGATCGCGACGATCATATCTCGCGATTATGAGTCTTTGTCCCGACCTTTACGCCTTAAAAGCTGCTTAATGCCGCATGCCGTGCACACCCGGCCACACCTTCTTGCTATTGAACGGGATTTTCTTCTTGAAATCTCCTTTTTCATCGTATAGAATAGGGCTATAAGGGCAGATGTTCTGAAGGAGAAGTAAGATGGAAAGCAGAAGAGTGGAGATTTTGGTAGCGGCGGTAGTCCTGTTTTTTGGCAGCACTGCACGGATTTCAGCCGTGATTGAGTTCAACGATGGGGGTGGCTGGGCTTAGGATTCGTAGATCGCGTTGAGTTTTCTTCCGGTTTTGGGGTCGGAACCTGCGGTAAAACCGCAGGCTAATTATTGGATAATAGCGGCCACCTTGAATGAGTATCCTTGATAATCACACCATTTCCAACGTCCCATAATATATGTTATGTTTCATTTGGCGATTTTCGGTTCAGGGGGGGGGATTTGTTCTTTGGTCCGCAGAAGGGTTTAGAGGGCCGGTTCCGGGGGCGGGTCTGAATTTGGGGAGTGATTTGCCATTTCGGCGAGGGTATCCCAGGTTGCTGCGGCTCTGTCGAGTATGCCGAGGTTCTGGAGAACGATGGATATGTTGTCCGCGGCGGCGGGATATGCGAAGTTTTCCTCCATCGTTCGCTCGAGGTTGAGCAAGGTCGAGGCGAACTTGACGCGGTTGCAGTACAGCAATGCAGTCTTGTAATGAAGGCTCAGTGTTGCCGGATCGAGAGGTTCGGGCGCGGCGAGATGGCCGAGTGCCTGCTGGGCCTTGTTTGTCTCGAACAGGCATACGGCGAGCTTCGTACGCGCCCTGCCGTAAAGCGGGTTGATCTCGAGGGCTGTTTCGAGTAGTTGGACCGCCTCTGGGAATCTGGAGAGGCTCATTAAGAGGACAGCGAGGCGGTAATGGCAGTCCGGGTTCTGGGGCTTGGCGACGATCTGGATGTTGTGGGCGGCGATTACATGGTCTATGAGGTCTGTGCGGTCCTCGGAGGCGTCGTAGGGGTTGCGGGAACGGCGGCTTGCGTTGAAGTGCAGGTTGGCCAGTTCGGCGAAGAGCAGAGAACTGTTCGGCTGAATCGCGCCGGCCAGAGACAGCGTTTGCAGTGCATCGGCATTGTTTCCTGCGAGTTTGTGAGCGGTCGCAAGGCCGATATAGGCGTCCACGATGCTGTCGTTGATCTCGATGGCCTTGTTGAACTGCTGGGCGGCGAGTTCATCGTTGCCAAGCTGGAGGAACAGCGTGCCGAGCTTTATGGTAGCTTCGAGGAAGTCGGGGCATAGACGCAGGACCTCTTCGTATTGCGAGACGGCGTCTGTGGTTGCTCCGAGCATTGCGAGCAGGTCGGCCCGCCTGGCGAGCAGATCGGCCCTGTGGGGCTCGGTCTGGACGAGGTCCTCGATCAGTTCGAGTGCTTCGTGCATCTGGCCTTCGCTGATGAGCAAGTCTATTTCCGGCTGGTCGCTGGTTTGGAAGTTGTCCGGGTGTATGAGGATGGCGGTATTGAATATTTCGGCGGCGTCGGCGTATCTGGCGGCGGCTATGTACAACTGTCCGAGTGTGACCAGGGTTTCAATATCGTCCGGGTATTCGCTTTTCAACAGTTCGTACTGCTCTGTGGCTTTCTCTATTCGTCCATTCTTGAAATATATCGCGGCCAGACGCATAGCGGGCAACTGGAGGTAGTTCTTGAATTTGAGGCAGTCCTGGTAGAACTCGACGGCCTGCGACTCTTTTCCGAGGCGCTCGTAGCAGTGCCCGAGTGCATAGAGCGCCATCGTGTTATTGGGCTGACGCATATAGACGGAGTTCAATTCTTCGATCGCCTCTTCAAGCTGATTGTTTCGCAGGCATATCGCGGCGGCGGCCATTCGTCCAAAGATGCAGGATGGATTCTCGAAGAGATAGAGCCTGAGTTGCTCGGCGGCGGTGTCGAGCTTGAGGCCGGCCATCAGTTCGATAATCTTGCTCAGATGCTCGCGTCTTGGGGATTCGTCGAGGTCTTTCGGCATCTTGACGGTGTTCAGCCAGTGCCACATCAGATCGGCGACATCGATGGCAATCGCCCTGCCGAAAATTTCAAGTAAGTTGCTCATACACCCTCTCATACACCGTTTTCGATCCAAAAGTCCCGAGCGCTCCTGGCAATCGCCGACCACATGGCCCTGCGCCAACTGCTGTTTAGTGTATCGACAGATTCGGCCAACCTGTTAATTGGGCGCGCTGTGATTGAGCCGGCCAAGCGGCGAGTTTGGGCGGAGTATGGGCCGGGTGTGTGTGCGGTAGGGAGTGTGGGGGTTTTAGTGGGTGGTTATCGGCTCTTTGCTGTGGCCC
>JAUVXL010000207.1 GCA_030603595.1 Sedimentisphaerales bacterium
ATGGCCGACCTCGAGGCCCTGGCGCACAGCACCGGTAGATGGGCAAGGCTTACCGGCCGAGAATCAACAGACGACATCTTGAGAATCGCCATAATGCGTACCGAGGATGCCATCGCTTTTTATCGCGGCCTGAAAGAGTTCGTCCGCGACCCGGCCGGAATCGAAGCCCTCGACATGATTATCAGGGAAGAAAAATCCCACATCAACGCGCTAATTGAGAAACTAACCTCGCAAAAATCCTCCGCCCCGGAGTCCTGAACAGCACTCATCTACAGCCGTCCGTGATGCCCAGACAACTCCCGGCGAAATCCGCCGGCGCCGTGTCTCCCAAGTCTTGCGAATATACTATCATTTCGACCGAGCGAAGCGCCCATACTGTCATTTCGACCGAGCGAAGCGAGCGGAGAAATCTATTCAAACACCCAAATTCCATTTCCCTTATAGTCGTCCCACTTATGAAACGCGGTGTTGGCTCATTACTTGATATCTCCGTTTACACCGGGATGTTGTCTATTAGTCTTGCCAGCCCCAACTTTATAGCTACGGCTACTAAGACCTTGCCCTTGATTTCATCAACCTTCTCAAGCGTCTCGGAATCCACGACACTGACGTATTCAATCTCTCCGCCGGCTATCTGCTCTAATATCTCGCGCATCGCAGCGATGATTTCTTTTGCATCGGTAACACCTGCCTTGCTCATTTCCTTGCACTTTCTCAGCGATTTGTATATCTTCGCCGCCTCTTTCCGCTGCTGTTCGCTGAGGTACTTGTTCCTGCTGCTGACCGCCAGCCCGTCCGGCTCGCGGACGGTTGGACAGACGACAATCTCCAACGGCATATTCAAATCCGCCGCCATTCGCTTAATGACAATCGCCTGCTGCGCATCTTTTTGACCGAAGTAGGCAACGTCGGGCAGCACAATATTGAACAGCTTGGCGCAAACGGTTGTTACCCCGCGAAAATGTCCCGGCCGAGACACGCCGCACAAAAGCTCGGTAAGCCTCTCAACCCTTATCCAGGTGAGGCTCTCGGTCGCATACATCACCTCCGGCGACGGATTGAAGACCAAATCGACGCCCGCGTTCGCGCATATCTCAAGGTCCGCTTCGACTGGACGCGGATATTTCGCAAAATCCTCGCCCGGACCGAACTGCGTCGGATTGACAAAAATACTAACGACAACGAAATCGCATTGTTCGATAGCCCTCTCAATCAGCGATACATGCCCGACGTGCAGCGCCCCCATAGTCGGAACAAGCCCGATCCTTTTCCCATTACGCCGTGCCGCCTTGACCGACGTCCGCACCGCTTCGATTGTCCCGGCAACTTCCATGCTCACCCCCTCTTCCCCGCCGAAACAACGTGCATTGCAGTGTAATGTCTCACCTGATTTGCGATCCCTTCGATAGTCGCGCTGTCGTCATAGTCCATCTCCGAACTCTTCAGCCGAATAACCGGGCACGCCTTCCACTCGGCAAGCAGCCGCTCGTAGTCGCCCATAAGCAGATCGAGAAAATCGCTCCGAATCCGCTGCTCGTACGGACGATTGCGATTGTGAATCCTCTCCAGACAAATCTGAGTCGAATCCCAAAGGTATATTACCAGTACCGGCGACTCGGAACGTTCAGCCATCCGCTCGTACTCTCTCTCATAGGAGTCTAATTGCTCGGCGCTGAGTAGTCGTCTCGCGAAAATAAGCCCCCTCTCAAACACATAGTCGCTCACGACAACCCGCCCGGCCGCCAGTACGTTTCGATCCGATTGCTCAACACGCCAATTGAGAAAATACAACTCCGAATCAAGCGCAAATTCCGTCTGGCCTGCGTAAACCTTCGCCAAATAAGGATTAGTATCGTAAGGCTCGCGCAGGATGCCGCCGCCAAGTTCGTCGGCCAGTTTCTTAGCCAAGGTCGTTTTTCCCACGCCAATCAACCCGGCGACAGACACGAGTTGCGGCCGTTTAGGATCGAGGGCAAAGTTCCGCCCGTTAACACGCTTGGCCAGTTCGCCGACAGCCACGCCAAGAACCGGATGAACCAAATCCGAATCGAGTTCCCGCAGGCCATCCAGCACAAACGACCTAAGGTGCATCTGAGGATGTGGAACGGTCAGAGTAGGCTCGTTGACAATTTCTTCGCCGAACAGCAGCAGGTCCAGGTCAATAGTCCGCGGCCCCCATCTATCTTCCCGCACTCGCCCCAAGAGCGCCTCGATCTCGCCCAACGTCTTGAGCAGCCCCTGCGCATCCAGTTCAGTTTCCACTTCCGCCACCGCGTTGAGATAGCTCGCATGGTCCCCGTCCGGCAGCGCAGCGGTCTCAATCAATTCACTAATCCGCAAGAACCCAAGCTCCGGAGCCCCCGTCAGCATCTTCACGCTGCTCTCGATATACCCCCTGCGGTCCCCCAAGTTACTCCCTATTCCAATATATGCCGTTGTTGCCTTACCCATAGAACCAGAATCTCAATACACGAACTTTGCAAAACACAATATTTATCAGAAACGCCGTTTTATTCAAGCGCTGTTATCATCGCTTGGCAACGGACGTTACTGTGTGTCTGTGGGCGCGGGACGAATCGGGCTGATGAGCAGCACCGCAGCACGCTGCGCCAGCGAGACAGCTATCTTGTCCTGCCCTTTGGTTTTGGCCGGCTCGATCAGGCCCGTGCCGGGATCGGCTGCGAGCCATTGCGCAGCTCGCGGCGCGGCAACAGCCGTCTCTACCGCCTCGCCGCCGACATTCACTATCAGCAATATCTCCCTGCCGCTGCGAGTAAACCGCCCGAAGACAACGCGGTCGCCGCCGCCGCTAATGACGCTCCCGAAGTCGTGAGAATCGATACTTTCGGCGCCGCGGACCACGTTTCCGCCGCCTGCCTCGAATCGCTTCACCTGCTCGGCTGCTCGCGACGGCAACTCGACTGCGGAAGGCAGCACGAGAGCATCAAAAGGCCGGCCCTTGATCGACAATTGTCCCTTGCGGATTGTCGCGGCGGCGAGAAGTTCGTGATCGGCTAAGGCAAATGGAATTTGCCGCCGGGTCATTCGCTGCCCGAGAGACATAAACGAATTAACGATTGTCTTCATACGCTGCGACTGCGAGGCGACAGTAAGCTTCTCGGCAACCGGCAGGAATTCGCTCCATACGTCGTAAATCGGGTAGTACAGCAGCCCATGCGGCTCGGGTCGCGCTTCTCGCAGCAGGGCGTTGAGCCGACCGACGAAATCGCAGTATGCCCGGTAGTCTTTCGGCGTCCGCTTGCCGCGATTGTAATACAGCGTGAACTCCGTCACCCCCAGCGCCGCCTGCCACGCCGCCGTTGCGGTCATCTGCTCCAGCGAGGCAGACCCCTGTTTCGACACATTCTGAGAGAAATCGCTCACCTCCGTCATAACCCGCCGACCGCCGTTGAAAATCGCTGCCGACGCCGGCAGCGATGCCGTCAGCCAGCCCGTATGAATCACCGCCTCCGGGTCCGATGTCAGCATATCCAACCCCGGAATGTCCATCAGCATCAGCATCTTGAGCGGATTGCCCTCCAGCGGCGCAGCGTGCACAACCTGCTCCTCCCAGAGCAAATGCCCCGAAGAGGCGACCTTGTGCTCGGCCGCCCAGCGGCCAAGCCTGCCGTAATAACGCTCGGCAAGCAGGTCCGTAACTAATCCCCAGAATTGCCGCCGAACCAGGCGGTCCGCCTCGCTGTTACCCGCGAACAGACTTTTGCGCACGGCCAGAATGTCCTCTCCGTACCGCTCCTTATACTTCGCAGGCAAATCCGCCACCCACGGCACCGAGGCCAACGGCTTGATAGTCTCATCAAGCGGATCGGCAATGCGTACATTCTTCGCGAGGTCCGCCGGTATCCGCCCGATATTCGTCGCCATCAGAGACGGCTCATCGGTGAAGAAAGCCTGAATCGTTCTGCCGAAATGCTCTTTCAATCGAGCCCAATAAGCCTCATGCGTAACCTTGACGAAGTAATCGACGGCCTCGGCATCGAGCAGATTCGGATAGCGACGCGCAGCATAGACGTTGTTGCTCGCGTGAGTATGTTCGTATGATGGCCGAAGAATAAAGGGGTTCGTCGATGATTTGTCATACGCCAAAGCCAGCGCCTCGAATTTCGCATCCTTCTCCAGCACCAAACCTCCCGCAGCCCCGCTCGGGTACCCGTCCTCATCGTATATCCATACGACTAACCCGGCTTTCTCGCATGCCTCAACCGCATTGACAAGCGTCCGCCAATGCTCCTCCGAGCGCATATAATTGCTGAAATGGACATTGCAAACGATCCCGCCTAATCCAAGCTCCTTGAGCTTGCTCATTCCCTCCGGCGTAGCCTCGCCCGGCGGCAGACCGTGCACTATCTGCAACGGACGCAACTCGGCAGGGGGGGTACGCCAGGTGGCTACCCATGGGGCTGGCAGTCCGAGAGTGGATTGTTCGGCTCGCAAATTCTGCGCCTCGGCCGAAGGAAACCTTGCCAAGAGGCAGGCCGTCAGGACAGCACCTATAAGTTTGCGATTGAATCCGGTCATTTGATTTTTGCGAAGCGCTCGAGCGCCTCGGCCACATTGTCCGGCGTGCCAAACGCCGTCAGCCGAAAATATCCTTCCCCAGCCGCGCCGAACCCGGCCCCCGGCGTCCCAACAACGTGCGCCTTATTCAGCAGCAAATCGAAAAACTCCCACGACCCCATCCCGTTCGGGACTTTGAGCCATATATACGGCGCGTTCACCCCGCCATAGACGGTATAGCCGAGCTTGTCCAGCGTCTCGCGGATGACCTTCGCATTGCCCATATAGATATCGATAATCCGCTGAGTCTGCTCCTTGCCCTGGTCTGTGTATATCGCCGCCGCCCCTGCCTGCGTAATGTACGAGACACCGTTAAACTTCGTGCAATGCCGCCGATTCCATATCGGATTGACCTCTATGGCCTCGCCGCCCTTCGTATAAGCCTTCAGCCCCTTCGGTATCACGGTGAACGCACAGCGAACCCCTGTAAACCCGGCTGTCTTCGAGAAACTGCGAAACTCAATAGCAACTGCTTTGGCCCCCTCAATCTCATAAATCGAGTGCGGTATCTTCGGATCGGATATGAACGCCTCGTATGCAGCGTCGAACAGGATAATAGCCTTATTCTTTTTAGCATACGCCACCCACTCGGCCAACTGCTCCTTAGTCGCCACCGCACCCGTAGGATTATTAGGAAAGCAAAGGTAAATTAAATCGACCTTCTCGGCCGGCGGCTCAGCCACGAACCCATTCTCCTCCGTGCAGGCCATATACACAATTCCCTCATATCGCCCGCCTTCCGCAGCCCCGCCGGTCCGACCGGCCATAACGTTCGTATCGACGTATACCGGATAGACCGGGTCCGTCACCGCAACAACATTATCCAGCCCGAATATCTCCTGGATATTGCCCGTATCGCATTTCGCCCCGTCGCTGACAAATATCTCATCAAGCCCGATTTCCGCCCCACGGGAGGCATAGTCGTTCTTCTGGATGGCCTCGCGAAGAAACTTATAGCCAACGCCCCCATCGTCATACCCATGAAAAGTCTCAGCCCGCCCCATCTCATCGGCCGCCTTTTTCATAGCCGCAACAACAGCCGGAGCCAAAGGCTCAGTTACATCCCCAATCCCCATACTAATAACCCGAGCATCAGGATGAGCCGCCGCAAAAGCCCGACGACGACGCCCAATCTCAGGAAACAAATAACCAGCCTGCAGCTTCAAAAAATGCTCATTGATACTAATCATAGAAAGACCTCGACACTGGATTCTCGAAACAAGAGCGAGCAATCGTAATCCCTTTTCAAACAGTCGTCAAGTCAATAAGCAAGTAACTCACCAAGTAGGTGCGAAGACGCAATGAACAAGTAATTAGCCCCGCGTTTCACGCGGGGTTCTCCCCTTCAAAGGGATAATTCCCACCATCGGGTGGCAGCCTCAAGCGCAGCTTGGGGATGGCTTTCTCCCACATCCTAACAGAACTCTCGCCACCTGTCATGCCGGGTCCCGCCGCGCCGGGAAACCATCTGACCTACCAATAAAATACCCGTCCATACCTCATGTCATTCCCGCGAAGCTTGTCCTCGACCGAGATCGGGGAGCGGGAATCCAGAAACACGATTACCTGCTAAAAGCTGGTAACGGAATTTAGATTTCAGTGAAAGAAAAGCCCCCTACGCATTAAGACAGCCAAGAAGAAATAGGCAATAGCACAATACCGTAAATAATATTGCAGCACTATTGAAGAAATGGAATCGCTTCATTGTCTTCCCATGTCCGTAGTAGTAGGCTAAGTCTGGCCGCGCTCTCTACCTCGGCCGAAGTAGAAGGCGCAGACGACGCCAACGGCGATCAAGACAAGCGTTATTCCGCTGTTCTTGTGAAAGTGCGTCAGAAAGAAGCTCAAGCTATCATCCTCGGCGAACGGTGCGAAGCGCCACTCGGCAAATATCCCCGCCGCCAACCCCAGAATAGCACATACTATCCCCAGACCGGTCGATTTTCGCCCCGAAAGCGCCCCGCACCCGATTCCCACAAGCGCCCCCGGCAAAACAAGCGCATAAAACCCCTGGCTGACAATCACCATAAAAAGAAAATACCCCAAAACCCCGCCGCCGACACCGCCCGCAAGACCGAGCACCGTCCCCACAACCGGGCAACCATTTCCCGCGAGTTCTCTTCCATTGCTTCGCTCCTCCTGCAACTCGGTTCCTTCCTCACTCATTTGCTGGCTCCTAACATCCCATTCAACCTGTCTGATGATCAGATTCGCCCCTCATATGTGTTCGTGACGCATTGACCCAATCCGCATCGCTCGTCGGATCTGACGACCAGGGCGCAACCGGAATATCGACAAATTCTTTCCGAATCACGATTGTCCCCGCAATAAAATCATGCAGTGCCCGCTTGCGCTTATTCAAAAGAAGAACAATCAATTCGCCCCAAATCCACACTCGGGCGAGGATGTCAACCATAGAGGCCCAGGATGGCCGATGAGATTGAATCAGACTGGCTTGTTCGAATATGCCACTCGCATTCGAATAGTCCGCCTCCCCGACCCGCGTCAATGCCCACACATGAAAGTACAGTATTACCAGAGCAAAACCAAGACCCACCGCACTCCTCGCAATCGCCTCACGCCATCCTATCCTGCTGCCATCCGGCTTGGTAATCCTGATACCAACCGCCAGTTTGCCGGGCGATCCTCCGCAATATGCATTAAAAAAGGGTGTAGTTTCCATTTTACGTAAAATTTAATAAAAATTGGACTCCGTTGCTTATACTATAAGACTCTACAATCAAAATAGTTAAGCAAATGGAAAGGAGTCCGAAAATGATTATACAAAAAACCGTTAAACTTGCAA
>JAUVXL010000164.1 GCA_030603595.1 Sedimentisphaerales bacterium
CGAGAATGCCCGGCTCCTCAAGCTTGGCCTCGTCCGAGTGAAGCTAACGCCGAATCTACTCAATGGAGACTTATTTCGGCAAACACTTAAACTTCAAGCCGGCGAGATCGAGATTATCGCCGGCGAAGGCAATAACAAGAAGGTCCTGCGCGTATGGGTGGATGCGAATCGGCCGATCATATATGTCGAGGCTTTAGGCGACGAGGCGTTCGAGCTTGAGGCGAAGTTGGAAGTCTGGAGGACAGCCGAGCGAGAGCTTAAAGGCGCCGAGGCCGCTAGCGCCCGCGGCCTCACCAGGGCCAACCAGAGCGAGTATCCGATCATCGTTTATCCCGATACGATTGTCCCGAACAAGAAGAATCAGGTCGTATGGTATCATCGCAACGAAAAGTCCTGCTATCCGGCGACGCTGGAGAACCAGCATTTGGGCGAATTATTGGATAAATACGCCGACCCCTTAATGCACCGCACCTTCGGCGGATGCATGATGGGCCGCGGCCTCGAAACCCTTAACGGCGTCACGCTGAAATCCCACCAGCCGCAAAAACGTTTTGTCCTCTCCATCCATCCATTGACCGCCCAGACAGAGACAGGCGAGAAGTGGCTGGAACTGCTGGATAAACAGGTCGCCGATGCCGACGGAATGAGCGGAGAGGCCGGCCTGGCCGCCCACAGGAAGTGGTGGAAGGATTTCTGGAATCGAAGCTGGATCAACGTCACCGGCGACGCAATCGGCCAAGAGATTACCGCCAATTCCCTGCCCCTGCGAATCGGGGCCTGCAGCGAAGGCGCCAACCGATTCAAGGGCTATATCTCGCACGTCCGAGTCTTCGACAGAGCAATGAGTGAAAAAGAAATCGCCGGCCGTGACGATACTAATCTCGGCAAAGCGCTCGTAGGCGACTGGCTTCTCCAAGACCCCACCGACGGCGCGTTTGCAAACAGGGCAAATGCGGACCTCCCTGCGCGGATCGTCGGCGAAGCTAAAACGACCGACTATCAGGGGCGAAAATGCGTTCGCCTCGACGGCGACGGATACATCGAGGTCGCCGACAGTGAGAAGCTCGATTTCACCAAAGGCTGCACGTTGGAGGCGTGGATCGCACCGGACAACCAGTCCGGCGGCGGCGGCCGAATCATCGACAAGTCCCAGGCCGGCACCTCCAATGCATATTTGCTCGACACCTACCCAGGCAATTCTCTGCGCCTGATTGTAGAGGCCGGCACTCTGATTCACGATGCAAAATTGCAGTTGGGCAAGTGGGTCCATGTTGTCGCCACGTATGATGCCAAGGGCGCCGGGTCAAACCTGTACATCGACGGCAAGGCCGTCGCCGAATCCAAAGCGGCTAACGATGCCTTCACGGCGTCGCGAGGCTATGCACTCCAGCGATGGATAAATGCCTGCGGCGGACGCGGCAGGTATCCGATCAAGTTCAACGGCTCGATCTTCACGGTGGATGCCCAAATCGGCAATGAGCATTTCGACGGCGACTATCGCCGGTGGGGCGGAATGTTCTGGTGGCAGAATACCCGCCTGCCATACTTCTCGATGCCGGCCGCAGGCGACTTCGATTTGATGCAGCCGGTCTTTCGCATGTATAGAGATGTCCTCGACCTCTGCAGGGATAAGACGCGCATTTACTATAAGCACGCAGGGGCGTTTTTCCCGGAAACGATGTATTTCTGGGGCACCAACGGCAATTGCGACTACGGGTGGGGGCATCCAGGCCCCGAAACAATAAACCAGTACATCCGTCGCGAATGGCAGGGCGGGATCGAAGTGACGGCTATGATGCTCGATTACTACGACCATACCGGCGATGACGAGTTTCTCAACCAAACACTCCTGCCCATAGCAAAAGAGGTCCTAACATTCTACAACGAGCATTACCCGCGTGATGCTGCCGGCAAAATCCGCCTTGAACCCGCTCAGGCCCTCGAAACATGGTGGAAGTGCGTAAACCCCACCCCGGAGGTCGCAGGCCTCCACCATGTCATAGGCCGATTGCTGGCACTCGGAGTAGGCCCCGTCACAGGCCAGCAGATCAAGGCATGGCGCAAAATGCTCAAAGATCTACCCCCCATCCCGATGCAGGAAGAAGAAGGCAAGCGGTTCGTAACGCCCGCCGAGACATTCGACGTGCACCGAAACTCGGAAAACCCCGAGCTTTACGCGGTCTTTCCATATCGCATATTCGGCCTGGCGGCCGGGGGCCTCGACATCGGACTGGAAACATGGCGACGACGCGCGGTAAAGGACTCGAAAGGCTGGCGGCAGGATGCAATCCAGGCCGCATACCTCGGCCTCGCAAAGGATGCCGCAAAGTACGTTAGCGGCAATTTCTCAACATGGCACTCAGGCAGCAGATTCCCCGCATTCTGGGGCCCAAACTTCGACTGGATACCGGACCAGGACCACGGCTCCGTTGCAATGACGGCACTGCAGAGAATGCTAATCCAAACAAACGGCGACCAAATCCTACTCCTGCCCGCCTGGCCCAAACAATGGAACGCAGACTTCAAACTACACGCCCCCAAAAATACAACCATAGAATGCGAGGTCCGCAGCGGCAAAGTGCAAAAACTAAAGGTCGCCCCGCCCTCGCGACGCCGGGATGTAACATTTCGTGAGCCACAGTAACGCGGCGTTCTCCGAAAACCCCCGACTATTGACATTTCTCAGCACACTTGCTACAATAATATTATGGTTCGCCTTCTAATAACAGCGGTTTTGGGGTGCCTTTTTGTATTCTTGTCGGGGTGCGCCGAGCCGGTGACTCAGCCTTTCCGCGAGGAGGTCAAGATTGGCGATCTCAAAACGCTCGAGAGCGAGAAAGTCCCGGGCAGACGCTCCCTGCCCACAGCCAACTTCGATGTGCACATTTATGAACTGCCTGCTGATAATCTCGGCAAGCTCGATTGTCTCTGGGACGGTTTTCATGCAAGGGGCTTGAAGTTCTACAATTATCGCGCCTTTGCGGGAAATCTCTTCCGCGTTGGCATGGGCAGGCAGTTTTCATGGAGCCGCCTCGATGATCTGATCAAAGACCTCGGCGGCAAGCGGATGGCGCTAATCTCGCTGCTGTTACCCGACGGTCGCAGCGAGGACCTCCGGATAACCGGACTGGACCGGCCTGATGAGATTTCTTTTGTTGACCGATCTTTGCTGCGGGACAAGGTGCTTATCGGCCCGGGCATCGTGAATTTGCGATTGATAGGCAGCCAGATCCCGGGCGCCAGAGGCGTCTGTCAGATTGTCGGCTATCCCGCCTTTACCGTTCCGATGGCCTCGGCGGCCGGGCCGATGGCCGAACTTGCAAAACAGCAGGAGGTCCAATTCAAGGCCGCAGGATTCGGATTGAAGATCAGCCCTGATGAGTTCATCGTTCTGGGGCCGACGAAATACGTCAGCGAGAGAATGTCCCTGGGCGGCCTATTCTTCACGAACCTCGATGGAACCGTATTCACAGCCGGAGGCAAACGCCCGACACGAAAAATATCCGTCAGAATCTTCGTCCTGGTATGTACCGCAATAAACTACCTGGAATGACCGCCATAAAACAACCGAAAAACAAGCCGCGACCGTAAGGGAGCGGGTAAGGTCTTGTCTTCGTATGGATACGACTGTTGCAGTGACGCGATGCGAAACCTACGAACCCCCGGCCGTTGCCGAGGCCATTGAGAGGCAGTTCGCTCTTCTCGGCGGCGTCGAGAGGTTCGTCAAACGCGGCGACAGAGTTTTGATTAAGCCGAACTTCATCGCCCCGCGCTCCCGCCGCTACGCCACCCAGACGCACCCGACCGTAGTCCTTGAAGTCGCACGCCTGCTCAAGGATTTCGGAGCCAGACCCTTCGTCGGCGACTCGCCCGCCTGGAGCAATGTATTTACATGCGTCAAGAAGCTGAAGCTCGATAAAGACCTCGCAAAATTAGACGTCCCGGTCAAGGAGTTGGATAAGCCAAAATCCTGCACCCTCAGCGAGCGAAACCCCAAGGTCAAAATAAGTTCAGTCGTCCTCGAAGCCGATGCGATCGTCAACCTGCCGAAACTCAAGACGCACCAGCAGTTGGTCGCCACCTTCGCCGTAAAGAACATGTTCGGCTGCGTACCGGGCAAGCGAAAAGCCCTCTGGCACCTCACAAGAGGCAAGCGCACAGACGATTTCTGCAGGCTCCTGATTGAGATATACAAACACCTCTCGCCGGTCCTGACAATTATCGACGCCGTCGCAGCAATGGACCGCGGCGGACCGATCCACGGAAGAACCAGAGACCTCGGCTGGCTGATCGCAGGACAAGACCCAATCGCATGCGAGACAGTATGCAGCGAACTGGTGAACATAAACCCCCAAGACCTCCCAATAGTAAGCCAGGCCAAAGCAATGACCTTCGGCTGCCACGACAGAAATAAAATCCGAACCCTCGGCGAAGACTACTCCCAAAACATAACCACCGACTTCCAACTCCCCACCCTCGTACCGGTAGGATTCTCACTACTACACGTCTGCAAAAGCGTCTGTAAACAGATTCTCCTGCTCGCAAGAATTCGGGAGAGAAGCTGACGAGAAATTCACCCAGATATGATGTTGACATTGCAAGGTGCTTGTGCAACAAACAGGCGATACTCACAATGATATTTTGACTCGTTCTCAGGAGGCAAGTTGTGCATAACACGATTGATAGAAGAGCGTTCTTGGGATTGGTTGGCGCCGGGGTTGTTGTTGGCCGGTGGCCTGCGAGTGGTTTCGGGCGGGAGCAACGGGGCGGGTTGGCTCTGCCGCCGGGGTGGGTGAAGCCGGCGCGGGAGTTTTCGCTTGCGCCGTTTTGGTTTTGGAATGATCAGCTCTCCGAGAAAGAGATTGCTCGGCAGTTGGATGATTTCTGCGACCATGGTGTTTATGGTTTTGTGATTCATCCGCGCGCCGGCCTGCCTAAAAGTATCGGCTGGATGAGCGATGCGATGATAGACTACATGCGTTTCGCCATCGAAGAGGCCGAAAAACGAAATATGTGGGTCGTCCTGTACGATGAGGGCATGTATCCCAGCGGCTCATCCAGCGGCCAGGTAGTCGCCGCCAACCCCGCCTATAGGACGCGCGGCCTCTTCGCCGTCGATCTCGACGACATCAGCCCAGGCGCGGAAAAATACGGGATCAAGATCAGCGACGACGGCAAGCCTGAACTCAAACCGGGCCAGAATCTGGTCGGTATAGTCAAGCGCAAGAAAAACGGGCACGAAATCGCAATCGTAGATCGGGCAATCCGCGACGGCTACTCCGTAATCCGCGGCCTCCACTTTCGCGAGGACGACCCGCCAAGACGCCCAGACCACAAAGAAGTCCCGGAAAATCTCCCGCCCGGCGGCGATATATTGAATCCCGAGGCCGTTGGTTGCTTTATTAAATTGGTCTATCAGCGCTACCACGATGAATTCGCCGACCACTTCGGCAAGACCGTCAAAGCCATATTCACCGACGAGCCATCGTTTATGGCCAAGCGAGCCGAGCGCGGCGTCCAGCCGGGCACCGCCGGCATACTGGAGCACGTAAACGCCCACCTCGGCTACGATTTCACGGCGCACCTGCCCGCCCTTTGGTACGGCGACGAACCCGAGGCCGCCCGCTACCAAGCCGACTACAAGCGGGCCCTCCAAAACCGATTGGAGCATACTTTCTACGGCCAAATCTCAAAATGGTGCCAGGCCCACAACATCGCCCTGACAGGCCACCCCGCCAAACCCGACGACATCGGCCACCTGCGCTATTTTCAAATACCCGGCCAGGACATCGTCTGGCGGTACATCGAGCCCGGCAAGAAAACCGCACTCGAAGGCCCCCAATCCACACAGGCAAAATGCGCATCGTCCGCAATGATCCATTTGAACCGGCGCCGAAACTCCAACGAATACTGCGGCGCCTACGGCCACAACTTCACATTCGACGAGATGAAATGGCTAACCCACTGGCTAATCGTCCGAGGCTGCAACCTCCTCTACCCCCACGCCTTCTACTACTCTATCCGCGGCCCAAGAATCGACGAGCGCCCCCCAGACGTAGGCCCCAACAGCCCATGGTGGGACCAATACCGTCCGTTTGCAGACTCCGTCCGCCGACTCTGCTGGCTAAATACCGACAGCACCCACATCTGCGAAACAGCAATCCTCGGCCTCAACGACTACCTGCCCTGGCAGGCGGCAAAAGTCTGCTTCCAAAACCAGCGAGACTTCAACTACCTCGAATCACGCCATCTCTGGGAGGATGCCCAAGTTAGCAGCGACGGAATTCGCATCGCAGGAATGCACTACAAGGCCCTGATCGCAGAAACAGACCCGCCCGGAAAAGCAAACCCCGCTCTCGACACATTAGAAAAAGCAGGCCGACTAATCCGCTGGACCAAAGACGCCGGCCCCCCCGCATTGCTCTGGGAGATTAACCGCCTGACAAACCCGGACATCCGGATAACCCCCGCCTCCCCCGACCTCCGCATCCGCCACCTAATCAAGGATGGAACCGACTATTACATCCTCTTCAACGAAGGCCAAGGGCGGCTCAATGTGAACTTAACCACATCAGCCAAAGGCAGGGCACTGCTCCTCAATCCCCAAATCGCCGCATCCTCGGAGATTCCAAGCGACGCATCGCTGCTGCTCCAGCCGCACGAACTGCGAGTCTTGATGGTGACAGGCCCTCAAGCGAAGACCCCACGCGATCCGAAGTGAGCGAAGAAACTCAGCCTCCCCGGAGTGGGCAATTTTCACAAGGTCTCTGACGTCCTCTATCGCGGGGAGCAGCCGACCAAGGCGGGGATTAAAACCTTGGATGAGATGACTAAGGGAGCCTACTGCTATCACAGCATCTGGAAAAACCTCGTAGATTACATCAAAGAACTCGACATCGAAAAAATAAAACGCAACGCCAGCATTAAGAGATAACGATCCGCCGCCCGGATCCTTTCCCGGAGCATCGGCACCGTAGAAACTCGGAAACCTGGGGCTGTTGAAAAAGTTCAAATTCACAACAAAGGGCGGCACGGTCAAACTCGTTTCGCCGTGCCCAGACACTGATCAACAACCAAGGGTGGCACGGTCAAACTTGTTTGGCCGTGGGTCCAGACACCGAGAATCGCCTTGTGGGTCATTGCTATGGGGTTTTTCAACAGCCTCAACATCCCCATTTTTGCCCTCTCGGCGGGCCTAATGCTCCTTTCTGCCTCATCTTTGCCCAACGCTCGTGATGCACAGTACACGTCGTTTTTGCCGCATTTTGCTGCTTTTCTGGGACTTTTTCCTTGACACGCGGCCTTCATTTTCGCTAATATAGACGCAGTGTGCTGGTGGCTTTCCTTAGGAGGAGGCCATGTCAGGTGTGATTATCGTGGGCGTTGTTCCGCCAAGGATGAAGTTATAGCCGTCCAGGAGGATAGTGAGTTATGAAAAAGTTCGCAATTCTATTACTAATACTTGGCATCTCTCCCGTTCTAAACGCCGACACTATGCTAATCAGCGGCCTGCCTTCGCTTGTCGATACCTCGGCAGGCCAGGCGACCTTGACCTTCGACGTTACCAGCAACGGCCAGCTCGACAACGACCACCTCTACGTCTGGACATACGCCTCGGCCGCTCTCGACACAGCCGGCGCGACAAACAACGTCGTCGATAGCGAAATCTATGACAACAGTCCCAAACAGTGGTTGCAAGATGATTACGGCATCGACATCAGCAATATAGCCTCGCCTATCATCTGGGCCGATATTCAAATCCCCAGCTCCGTCCCGCAGACGATAGTCGGCAACATCATCAGCGATCTCGGTCTGACTATCCCTGCCGGATTCGTCGGAACTATCGACGTCAAAGTATTAAGCGAAAACTCCGGTTCCGTCGAGGATACTTTCACCATAGAAGCAGTCCCCGAACCGACAACAATAGCCCTCCTCGCCCTCGGAACATTACTCATCCGACGACGAAAAGGACAGATTGTCACCGCGTGACAACAGAAACGGAGAGGGCGGGATTCGAACCCGCGGTAGAGGTGTAAACCCCTACGACGGTTTAGCAAACCGTTGCCTTAAGCCGCTCGGCCACCTCTCCGAGCAATCGCAGCAATCTACAACCCGCCGGCGAATAATGCAAGAAGATAACCGCTAAAATTGCCTTCTTTTTCGGAATCGGCCCGCAAGGCATGGAATGAGCGCTCTGGGATTAGCGTCGGCAAAGCCTCTGAATATCCCTCGCAACGATCTCGGCAATGATCCGGTCCTGCTCGGGCAATTCCGGCACCGCGAAAATGGCTCTGCGACCGGGCGAGGCGACCTCGGCCGGCTTGGCGGGGGTCTTGCTCTTGGCGCCCGGACCCTTTCTCCTGACGGATGTAACCTTCCGCTCCTTGGCCAGAATCTGTTTATCCAGGTCGAACTGCGGTATCTCGCTTTGGTTCCGCCCTGCCCCAGCCGATTTGGCGGTCTTGCGTTTGGCCCCGGTTTTGGGTGTTTTCTTCGATGTGGAGGTCTTTTTTCGGCTGGTCTTCTTCTTCGGCGCGCCAGCCTCACCGCCGTACGGAGGCACTATATCGCCCGCACGGAGCACATCGCCATCATGCTTCTTTCTACGACCGGCCTTACTCATCACCGAAGTCTCCTTGAATGAACCCAATCTAACAAAACCACGCACAAAAGTCAAGCCCAATCACCCTTCGGCGCCTCAAACCGGCGATTCCAACGCCGAAATACGCCATTCTTGGCCCTGTTGAAAAAGCTCAAACTCACCACGAAGGGTGGCACGGTCAAACTTGTTTGGCCGTGTCCAGACACCGAAAATCGGGTTTTGTGCCATTGGCCGGTCATTGCCATGGGGTTTTTCAACAACTCCATTCTTTCCCTATCTCACCTGCCGAACCTTAACAGCCTTGAGATCGAACGCCTGCTTCCCCGGAATCTCCATGGCCCGGACCACAAGTTTTGTCCGCCCTTTAGCCAGGTCAACCGCACCCAACCTCAGCGGCGCCCATATCTTCTCATAGACTTCGCCGCGAGGGACCCGGTCGGGGCTGGGAATCGGGTCGGGATTATGCGCCTTGCTGACGACCCCTTCAAGACTCTTGCCGCCCACTTCCACTCGTGCCTTGACCCCCACATTCTCGCCCGCACAGACATACATCAGCGTAATCTCATACCGTCCTGCCCGAACCACTTCGACTTCCCACCAGGGATAGGCCTTCGTGCTCGTCCAGTTGGTGACATAATCGTTGGCCCAGCCGTTGCGGCCCCGGTAACTGATCCCCTTCCGCGTGGACGGCTCCAGGAAGGCCTCATGGCCCGGCATGACGACCTCCGGCCGTTGCGGATAGCCGATAGGAATGGCAATAGGATCAAAGCCCGCTTTGGTCACATCCTTCGCAGTCGCCTCGAACGCATCGCGCAGCCTTTTTGTGATGTCCGGGAATTCCTTGGAGACATCCTTCTTCTGGTCCGGATCGTCGGTCAGATCATACAGTTCCCAGCGATTGCGCCCCTTAACGGCCCGCCATCGTTGCGTGCGAACCGACCCGGGGACATTCTGCCCCCGCGGACTGCGAAACGTAAATATCATTCGGTCGGGCCAGTTCGCAGTTTTGCCTTTTAGCAGCGGCACGAGACTAAGGAGGCGCAAAATAATAACTTACCGATATTAACTTATTCCAGTCATCGGCTTGGAAGTATTTGGTAGTTCCAATCGCCATGAAACTTATTCCTTTTGATTCTGACATTGGACAACTGTGCATCGGTAACTTTCCGTG
>JAUVXL010000242.1 GCA_030603595.1 Sedimentisphaerales bacterium
TAAATGTGTTTTTGTCAATGCCTTCCATGGCTATTCTTTACGAACAACCATACTCGAATTGACAAAATAGGTCGAGGAAAGAAGTAAAATGTGTTATGCGGAAAGATCAAAAAGTCCCCGGCGAAGCCGGGATAAGTTCTCTTTTGGTTGCGGCTCTGCTGTTCCAAGTTAATCCGTGTCAAAAAACAGAATCGGTCAGTTTGAGTGCGGAGGTAGCAATTATATGGCGCATAGTATTGTTGGATATATTCGAGGATTCCTGGAGCATCGGCGTCTGCCGGTGTTTCTGGCGGTATTGGCGGTTGTTGTGATGCTCCCTGCCCTTGGGCACGGCTGGTTCCTGGACGATATGATGTTCCGGGCGAGGTTTCTGGAGCCGACCGGGACCGGCGACGAGATGGGGAAGGTTGGAGGGCTCTTCAAGAGCACCGCCAAGCTGCCCGACGCCATGTCCGACCTCTATGTCTTCTTCAACGACGAGGACGCCGAGAAAGTTATGGATTACGGCGCGATTCCATGGTGGGCGGACCCAGATTGCCGAATATCGTTCTGGCGGCCGGTGACCAGCTTCACCATGTGGCTCGATTATCAGCTTTATCCCGATAGCGCCCCGTTGCACCACCTGCACAGCATTCTGTGGTTCGGTGGAGCGATCTTTGTCCTGACCATCTTGTATCGGCGGTTGGCCGGTCCCGTCTGGATAGCGAGCCTGGCGGCCCTGCTGTATGTTCTGGACGATGGCAACTATATGCCCGTTGCTTTTGTGGCGAACAGGAATGCGGTTATCGCGTTGTTTTTCGGGCTGCTCGCGGTTCTGATGCACGATAAATGGCGCCGGGATGGGAGCATCAGCGGGGCTATTCTTGCGTGCGTGTTTTTGGCGTTGTCGCTCTTGTCGGCTGAGGCCGGCATTGCCACGGCCGCTTATCTCGGGGCATACGCCCTGGTTTTCGAGCAGGGTAAGTGGTCTCGACGGATTCGCAGTCTGGTTCCGGCAGTGGCGGTTGTGATTCTGTGGCGCTTCGTTCACGGGGCGCTGGGGTACGCTACGCACGCCAGCGGTGTATATATAGACCCCGGAGCAGAGCCGCTGCGTTTTGCAGTAGCGGCGCTGGAGAGGGGGCCGATCATGATTTTTGCACAGTTGTTCGGGTCGGTTGCGGATGCATACTACTTCTTCAGCGATCCGGCAAGGGTGAAGGTGTATGCGGTTGTCACAAGCCTGCTGTTGGTGCTGCTGGCTGTCTTGAGGCCGTTGCTTCGGCGGGACCGGGTGGCTCGGTTCTGGTTTTTGGGGATGGTATTCGCCGTTGTGCCGATTTGTGCGACGATGGCGTCGAATCGCAATCTGCTCTTTGTAAGTGTCGGCGCGATGGGGCTTGTGGCGCATTTTGTCGGCGGGGTACTGTCGGGACAGGCCCGGCCGAGCCGGTGGCGGTTGTGGCGCATGCCTGTTTGGGCGTTTTGCGGGGTGTTTTTGTTTGTACATGTGGTCTGTGCCGCCGGTGGGAGAGTGGTTGCCCCGTTGGTGTATTCGAAGTGGACAACCATAACGGAGTTGACCTACGATCTTGAATTGCCTGATGATGTGTCCAATTATGATGTCGTGGTGGTCAATACGCCTGCCCCTCTCTTCCTTATAGGTCTGCCTGCGAATACCGCCTTGGAAGGTTGCGGGATACCACGGTCGCTTCGTGTGCTGTCGCCTGCGTATTCTGCGCTCAAAGTTAGTCGCACCGCTGATAAGGTGCTTGAAGTCAGGGCTATGACGGGCAGTTTGCTTTTTTGGGAGCGGCCGGAGGAGATTTGGCTCCATTTCATATTCTTCCTGGATGATTTCAATACGATATTTCGCGATCCGAGGAATGGATTCGATGTGGGCGAAAAGGTCGAATTGGCCCGGCTGGCGATTGAGGTCAAGGCCGTGGACACGGACGGCCAGCCTGTAGCGGTCGAGTTCAGGTTCGATATTTCGCTGGACGACCCTTCGATGCGGTGGTTTGTGTGGGAATACCGGTTTGAGGAGCCTTTCGTGCCGTTTGTCGTCCCTGCGGTTGGCGAATCGGTTGAGATTGCGGGAGTGCCGTGGTAGGTGGGTGTGAATCCTTAGAGAGCAAAGGGACAGAGGAGCAGAGGGGCAAAGGCACTGAGGGAGAATGAGTAGATAAGTGGATGAGAGAATGCGGATCCGGCTTCGCCGCGACAAGATTGGGTTTGTTTTGGGTTTGTTTTTCGGGGTGGGGCGGAGCGGGATATTGGTGTAAATCTTTGGGGGATAAGATGTTGCGTTGATTTTGGGCTTTTGAAGATTGGGTTTGTTTTGCGCGGAAAGGGGCGATTTGTAGAGGGCGCTCGACAATTGTAGAGAGAGGTTGACAAGTGTCGAGGCGGTGCAGAGGAGATTTTGGGATACGGCAGATGAAAACGCCGGGTGGTAATTGGGGGAATTTGGGCGGTTCGGGGTGATGATGATTTTAGCTTCCTTATCTTGTACTATCCATTCCCGATGGATCGGGACTTTCGCTTCGCTTCAGTATAGATTGCCTCTTATATTGTTACATGTGTATTGTACCATATTGCGAGTTAGATGTCAAGTTAATTCTGTTTTCAGTGACAGATCTTGACACTAAGGCACGAAAAATGAAGCCACAGAGGGCCACAGAGGCCACAGAGAGGAGTTAATAAAGATGCCTCTTCAAAATAATTTGTGGGTATCAATTGGCTGGGGCAGTACCCTAAGATTATGATATAAGGCCAATTCAAGCGTTTCAACGCTCTTGAAGCCATAGGCTTGACATATTGTCAAATGTTGTGGCCCTGCAATCGGCCTTCATTCTACGAGCGCCCCCCCCCGTGAAACGCACGGGCATCCTGCCCGTGCCACTTCTTACACACGCTCTAAGGCAATCCTCGCCAGATCCGGATAGCTCCTTAAAAGGCCCTCGGGAACGAGCTGTTTCTCCCCGGTGACCAACGCCTTTAATTCGAGCGCATTGGCAAGCTCGGCGCCTCGATAATGATTATTGGCGATAACGGTGAGCGATTCGAAGGCCCCGGCGAGCTTATCGAGACGCTTCTTAATCTGGGCAAGCTCGTTATCGTCGTAATAGTAATTGTACGTTTCGTCTCTGCCGGCCTTGCTGAACCATTTTTCCTTATTCCTGCCGTGCATCCTGAAATAGCCGTTTTCCCCCACCGTGCAGAGCTTCATATCGAACGAGTTCCAGTCGATCGGATAGTCGAGATTGCAGACGCTAACGCCAAGTTCCTGCAGAAAACTAAGGGCGTTCGGCATCTGCCACGATTTATGCCGCACCTCCACGACCAGACTGAACGAATCGGAGAAATTCTTCACTATCTCGGATAGGTGTTTGCGATTCTGCGTCGAATCGGCAAAGTCGTACCTGAATTGGGCGAGCAGTTGTTTTAGCTTGCCTTCGTCGAGCAGGGGCTTAAAGCCGGTATGGAATTGCTTGACGGTCGCCGGGTCGATTTTACCTTCGTGTGTGAATTCGCGGTGCAGCTTGGCGGTGAAGAAAAACTCCGGATTGGCCGAGGTCCTTTGCAGCCAGGACGCGCTATTTCGCTCGGCAGGGGGGCGGTAGAATGTATTGTTAATCTCGATAACATCCACGAACCCGCTGACATATTCGAGCTTATCGCTCAGCGAACCTGTATATACAATCCCGTCCCAGTCCGCATAAGACCAGCCCGCTATCCCTATATGAATCTGCGTATCCATTTTTCTTTGGCGGATTCAACTCATAAGTGCAACTGAGTCGCGAAAATTGTGGTGAGTTGTTATACTTTCTCACTGCAATGTGGTTACCTCAGTTAAGGAACACTTATGAGAAAGTATCGACAACTCACCGAAGAAAATCGTATCGAGGTTTATGCGATGAA
The DNA here is from genome assembly GCA_030603595.1 of Sedimentisphaerales bacterium. Taxonomy (GTDB): domain Bacteria; phylum Planctomycetota; class Phycisphaerae; order Sedimentisphaerales; family Anaerobacaceae; genus JAFGCD01. Next base: position 3,904 of record JAUVXL010000242.1, read on the forward strand.
GCAAGCGAGATATTGTCAAATGTTGTGAATAAGATTTTTTCCGGCTCAATAATAGGAGCCGCTTTGTCCGCCGAAGGCGGATTTCGATCTTTTCATCCCCCTCGGGGTCCATGGGACAGCCCAGCCTCCAAAGCCGGATTCGGAGAGACGATAGCATGTAACGCGACCTCTGATCCGGCTTCGGCTGGGGGGTGTTTGAAAAGATAGAACAGCTTCGCCGAAGTCGCAGATGCGCCTCGGCGGGGCGATTCCTTCTGTTTTTACCCACAAACTATTTCAGAGAGCCCCAAAAAAAATCGAGCAAATTGGGGACAGCTATCTACTCTACTTACCCATTTCAACACACCTCCTCTATTCTCTTGCCCCTTTGCTCTTCTGTCATCCAACATCCATCCCTTGCCCATTGCCCGCGAATCCGGTATAATCCAGCCCTTAAAGAATCCTGTTTTGCAGAGAATAACTCTATGACCGACAATATCGCACAACAAGTTCAGTCGTTAAAACGCGGCACGGTCGAGGTCTTCACCGAGGCCGAATTAGCCCAAAAGCTCACCGATGCTGCAAAGAAAGGCCGTCAACTGCGTATCAAGCTCGGCCTGGACCCCACCAGCCCGGATATTCACCTCGGCCATACCGTCGTACTGCGTAAAATGCGCCAATTCCAGGACTTAGGCCACAAAGCAGTCCTCATCATAGGCGACTACACCGCCCGCATCGGCGACCCGACAGGCCAGAATTCCACCCGCCCGATCCTCTCGCCAGACCAAATCGAGCAGAATGCAAAGACATATTTCGAGCAGGCAGGCAAAATCCTCGATACCTCCGAAGAAAAGCTCGAAATCAGGCACAACGGCGAATGGCTCGCCAAGTTGACGCTTATAGAGTTGATCCAGATCGCCGCCAAAAAAACAGTCGCCCAGATGCTCCAGCGAGATACTTTCAAAAAGCGTCTCGCCGCCGATATCGACGTCTATACCCACGAATTCCTCTACCCCCTGATGCAGGGCTACGATTCGGTAATGGTCAAAAGCGACGTCGAACTCGGCGGGACCGACCAGACGTTCAACAACCTCGTCGGCAGAGACATCCAGAAGGCCTACGACCAGCCCCCGCAAATCGTTATTACCATGCCAATCCTCGTAGGCCTCGACGGCACGGAAAAAATGAGCAAGTCAAAGGCCAACTACATCGGCGTTACCGACGAACCCAACAACATGTTCGGCAAGGTAATGAGCATCTCGGACGATCTGATGGAAAACTACTTCACCCTCCTCACCGACGAGCCAAGCGAAAGAATCGCCGAACTAATCGATCCGGCCAGGACTCACCCCAAAGAAGCAAAGGTCCTCCTCGGCAAAACAATCGTCGCCCAATTCTACGATCGAGCAGCTTCAGACGCCGCCGCCGCACATTTCGATCAGGTCTTCGCCCAAAAGCAACTCCCCGACGAAATCCCCGAAATCGAAATTGCCGCCGAGCCCGTCACCGCCGCCAAGCTATTGCTCGCTTGCAAACTCGTCTCCACCGGCGGCGAGGCAAAACGAATGATTAAGCAGGGCGGCGCAAGCATAGACGGCCAAAAACTAACAGACCCAAATGCCCAAATCAGCCCCAAGAACGAGATGATAGTCCGCGTCGGAAAGAGAAAGTTCGCCAAGCTCATCACAACCTCAACCTGAGAGCAGCCGCAATTCTCGCACTCCCTGGCCAATCGGTGCGCATCTGGGTGCCGAGAGCACCTTTCTTGACGCATTATGAAGACTTAGGACCTGTAAAAAAATTATCTTCCATTTTTGGCTGGCTGTGGCTTCGGCTAGCGGTGTCAGCAAAACTCGGACTACCAACCAGTAGGCCTGCGTTTTGCTTCCTTGCCAGCCTTGTCCTCGCTCAGCCAAAAACGAAACC